>JAJTFC010000043.1 GCA_021298315.1 Planctomycetaceae bacterium | reverse complement strand
TAGTGGTGTTGTTCCAATTTGCCCACTTGTCAGTGACGGCGCCGTGCCGAAAATCAAATCTCGCCCTGCGAGAATCACCAAGCCACTGTCTTGGCCAACAACTACGGGAGTCTCAGTACCCAATGACAATCCTTCGATCTTAGAATTGGCAGGTATAATCAAATCTCCAGCGGAAGCTCCCTTGACTGCTGATGCTGTAGACTCGACAGTTGCGACCAAGAAATTCGGCGCGGTGATGCTATCGCCCTGAGCGCTAGACACCTTACCTTCAAAGGCATGGATCCCATCGACGATCAAATCGCCTCGATTCAATACGAGCACAGCGAAATTATTGTTGTATTTGGTAAGTGAGTAAATGTCTCGGAGCTCCTGAGTAACCACAAACCTTGGATTGTTTGTCGCCAAGGTGTCCAGGAACTTGGAGGCCGACGCATTCGCCGCATTGTACACTTGGCTCAGTGTGGAACCGTCGTTGAAGACATCACCAAGAACCGATGGAAGGTTCGAGTTCTTTAAAACATTGTCGCTTAGAGGCGAGATTTTCAGACGTACCACATCGATGTCTGGAAAGAACGCATAAGTAGCAACGACAGCCCGTAACGAATGCGCTTGAAACGGGTTGTACTGCGGTGTAACTGGAGAATAGATCTGGGAAATACCTCCTTGGCGTGAATCCAAGGAAACTTCGTTCGCAATTGTGGCAACTGTGTTCGTCGAACCTGTGACGAAATCCTTACTGAGCGCTACGATTGTTCCAACCTGAAGTGAACCATTGTTGACAAAACGTATTGATCCCGATGAGATCGCATCGAGTTTATTGACATCATTGACCACAGAGTTCAAAGTTGCATTGTTCCTTCCCCATCCATCGACCGTTATTTGGTTCGCATTCGGAGTGGTTGTTGCATCGATTCGAAGAGTCAGTTTATCCGCTTTGATTCCAGCCGTTGAGCTTGAAGCCTGAGTGATTCCCCCCGCGACAGTAGTAAGTACAACATCACCGCCGGAAGTAATCCCTTGGACTTCGAAGCTATTGGCATCGATGTAGATGAAATTATTTTGGGCTGAGCCTGATACGGCTAAAGCATTGTTGTTGGTGTTGTCCAGGGTCACAGAGCCGTTGTTGGCAGTGGCATTGGTGCGACTGCTGCGGATGGCGTTGGAATCGCCTGCAGCTTGGGTGATCGATCCATCCTGGGCACTGATCGTCACGTCGTTGCTGGCGGTGATCCCTTGGACTTCGAAGCTGTTGGCATCGGTGTAGAGGAAATTATTTTGGGCTGTACCTGATACGGTTAGTGCGTTGTTGTTGGTGTTGTCCAGGGTGACAGAGCCGTTGTTGGCAGTGGCATTGGTACGACCGCTGCGGATGGCATTGACAGCGCCTGCAGCTTGGGTGATCGATCCATCCTGGGCACTGATCGTCACGTCGTTGCCGGCGGTGATCCCTTGGACTTCGAAGCTGTTGGCATCGGTGTAAAGAAAATTATTTTGGGCTGAGCCTGATACGTTTAGTGCGTTGTTGTTGGTGTTGTCCAGGGTGACAGAGCCGTTGTTGGCAGTGGCATTGGTACGACCGCTGCGGATGGCGTTGGCAGCGCCGGTAGCTTGGGTGATCGATCCATTCAGGGCACTGATCGTCACGTCGTTGCCGGCAGTGATCCCTTGAACTTCGAAGCTATTGGCATCGGTGTAGAGAAAATTATTTTGGGCTGAGCCTGATACGTTTAGTGCGTTGTTGTTGGTGTTGTCCAGGGTGACAGAGCCGTTGTTGGCAGTGGCATTGGTGCGACTGCTGCGGATGGCGTTGGCCGCGCCGGTAGCTTGGGTGATCGATCCATTCAGGGCACTGATCGTCACGTCGTTGCTGGCAGTGATCCCTTGAACTTCGAAGCTGTTGGCATCGGTGTAGAGGAAATTATTTTGGGCTGATCCTGATACGCTTAGAGCGTTGTTGTTGGTGTTGTCCAGGGTTACAGAGCCGTTGTTGGCAATAGCCGAAAATCGGTGCGTTGCGATTTGGTTGCTGGGCAAGTTTCCTTGGGTGATATTCGCACTGAGCGACTGGATGATGATTTGGTTGATGCCGGCAGTGGATTGGAATTCAAAACCGCCGGGTGAAGCGATAGATTCTTGAGCCCTTAAAGCGATCACGTTCAGGTCATTTTGGGTTGTTAGCAGGATTTCTCCGGTAGCAAGCCCAATTAGAGAGGATACTGCATTGGTCGAATTGGTGAGCGAGATCGATCGGTTGAAGCTCGATCGCAATGGGGTATCCAGATTCACCAAGTCGAATACGCCTGCATCAGCAATCAACGTGACTTGATTGCCAATAATATGACCGGAAGATGTTTGTTGAATACCAGCCGATTCGTTGAAGATTTCGATATCTCGATTTGCATTCTCGACCAAGTCTAGAATCAGATCGTTGTCTGTGGAAACAGATTGGTTGAAAATCGAGATCTTCCCGGAGGTGGAATTGATTGCCGACAGTGTACCAACTCTGACTTCCAGTGTATCAGTGTTGCCTATGCCGTTTGCAGCGCGGAGAAAAATACCGCCGAGCGAAGCATTTGCGTCGGTGCTAAGAGCGTTCGCATCGATCAGTTCACTTGTTTGAGACGTGACCTGGATCGCATTCGGATCCGTATTGCTTGAGTTCAATCCGGTAAACTTCACAGACGAGTTTGCAGTCAACTCGATCGAACCTGCCATCGCATCGATTCGAGAGGCGTTGTCCATATCGATGTTGCCACCCAAGGATCGCAATGCAATGTCGGTTGCGTCATCGGTTGTGGATATTTGCGACGAGACGAACGAGATACCAACATCTGACGATCCTCCGGTACCGAATGTTTCGATGGTAAGTGTACTGTTTGGTCCTGCTCCTGGGTCTCCCGCAAGAGAGATATTGCCATCGATAAAAATCGCTGCATCTATACCCTCTGTACGGATAATGACGTCTGGATTCAGGGTGTTGTTAGCTGCTTGCAAGTTACCGTCGATACGGATACCAGATGCGTCGTTGGTGGTGATTAGAGTGAGCGATTCACCAAAAGTAAAAGGGCTTGTGGCTTCATTGGTCAGTTGGATCGATCCGGAATTGACCATAGAGAAGTTGGACGCAGAGGAATCGCCTTGGATGATGATTCCTTGGGACTGGACATTGACATCTGTCGAGAGGATATCTTGGACAGAAAGAGTAATCACGTTCGCTGCGGTAAAGTCGTTGTTAGTGACACCGCCCCAGAGAAACGTACCGTTGTTGCCCGGACCGATTCCTTTTGCTTCGATGCGAACCAAGTCAGCAATATTACCAACTACATCCGGTTCTGCGTCTGGAAGATCCAGAACGAATTGATCAAGGTTTTGAGACAATGTAGCAGTCTCACCGTTCTGGAGTTGCATGCTCAGAACGCCTAGGCCCGGATTAAAACTAGCTCCCGCCAAAACTTGACGAGTTTCCAACGCCATGAAGCTTTGCCGCAAGTCCAAGAGCATGGCTTTGCGCTGCATTCGGGCGACGAATTGCTTCCAGAGTTGATTCCAGCGGCGAGCAAGGCTTCGGATAATTTTTCGCATGATCAAACGGATTCCTGTGCAGGATATAGGGGCGTTGGATTCAATTTCATCGGAAATAGAGCGGACACATGGGAAAACGGCACTGAGGGGTTACGAGCCTTAATTTGGCTAATCCAGTATGAATGAGACTGTGTAAAAATCGAGTCGCAGATGTTAATTTCGATACAATCCCACAAAAATCGCCTCTTTTTCGTGTTCGGTGTGCAGGCCTTCGAGCATTCGTCTGCTCAATTAGTTCAGGTTCCAGCGGAAGTTTTTCCAGAGGTATTCCTGGATTCGAGATGCGATGGAGCGGGGTGGCGTGTGAAAGTGAATTGTCGCTAGATTTCCCCTAATCGACCCACTCAGTGAGCAATCTAAATTGAGGGTTACGCGGCACAGCGGTTGGATGGGTTTCCATTGTCCCGAGGGATCCTGAAGGCCCAGAATCCAGGAATCTCCACGAAGAGGCTCGGGTAAGTCGAAGGTAGCTACGGGATTGATCGAATCGACTTTAGCATAGTATGTCTCGTCTGGATCGCAGTCGGGCTTGCATGCTGCAATTGAGCCCACATGCAGTCTTTGAGTTAATTCTTCTGGCACATAGGCCTCTACGAGCAAGGCATCTTCGTGCGTTACATACCAACCGAGGATGTCACCTCGTTGGATCGGTTTTCCGATACGAGCCTCGGTGGTTTGATTGGAGTCCTGAAACCGATGGATTGGTGAAGTTAGGGACATGATTTGACCAGATGTATTAGCGATGAAACAACCCGGCTGGGTAGCAATCATCTGCATTGCTTGGTCTCGCTGCTGGACTATCGATGCTTGAGACTCAAGCTCCTTGAGTTGAGACTCTTTGAGTAGGATTTCTTGAGCGAGGTTTTTATCGTTAGCGGCAATCTTGCGAAACAATTCAAGTGCAAACTTGAGCTCATCGATTTTGTGTTGCAATTCCAAATGCTGTAGTTTCACTTCCGGGGAATCCAGTTCAACGACGGCATGTCCGATTGGAATCTCCTCATGGGATCGAGGAAATTGCCTAATCCAAGAATTCTCTGGAGCGTAGAGCGTTTGAGATTGCCTGTGGACAAAAAATCCTCTCTGGAGAGATAAATCGGGCAGGGGAAGGAGGAACCCGCCGATGATAAGTCCTAGGAATAATCCTACGGCAATCAACAATCGAGCCGCTCGAATCGGTTTTGCAGTGAAGAATTCCAGCAGCATCCAGGTGATCAACTGTTTTGTTTGGTATGCCAAGCCAATTCCTAACGCAGTAGCAGCCGTGATGACTAGAAAACCCAGTCCAAATGGCTTGAGAAGAAACCACCCAAACCAAAGGATGGTTACTGACACCGAGAATCGATAAACACTTGCCAGTAGACCATAGGCAGCAAGCCAATGGGTTTTCGAAGTGTAGTAGTTACCGACAGATATTCCACGGCCACCCAGGAACCAAATCCAGTAGTCCCAAAGAGCTGTAGAGCTTTGCGATGAGAGGTTTGGAACTTCCCAAAGGTCGCTTAAAACATAGTATCCATCGTATCGTAGCAAAGGGTTACCATTCACGATGATGGTGTTGAGTGTGCATGCAATGAGTATTAACCCCGCAAGGGATTTGCCAAATCCCGTACTGAGATTCAGCCAGCACAGTGCAGCAAGGATAGAAATGATCAATTCGAAGTAGATACCGGCAAGGCTGATGGCGATGCGTTGCCACTTAGAGGGCAATTTCCAGGAGTCGGTGACGTTGCAATACAAGCATGGCGTAAAGAACAGCAGCATGATTCCAACTTCCTTACACCTTGCGCCAAAGTAATGGCATGCAAGAAAATGTCCCAGTTCGTGAAATGATTTCATGCAGCCAAAAGTCAGGAGAATCCAAAACCATCCTCCCGCTTGAAGGATTCGAATCGACTGGATCATGGCGTGTGGGTCTCGAATCCAGGACTGAACCACCAGCACCAAGAGAGCTAGCCAAAGCATCAGGAAGGCCATCACAGACGGCTTGGTAAAAAAGATTCCCGAGAGGACCTTTGCCCAGGGCATTTTTTCCCGAGGCCTAAAGGCCGGAATCTTTATCGAGAAGGGATTCAGTAGTGTTCTTGTCAACCAGTGGTGAGTGGGTTTATTTAGTTCTCCGAGCGAATTGATCTGAGAATCAAGCCTTGGTTTTGCCAGATGGGCTCGGTGCAATTTGATGACCAAGACTCGTAACCATTCCATAGGGTTACTGATGGAGAATCGATCTCTTAAGAGGACAGCCAGATCGGCTGGATTCATTTTCTTGTCGAGGCTTTTCGCAGCGATATACTCTGCTGCGCTGAGGTAATAGAAGCTCTCGGAGAGTGGATCTCGAACAATCCACCCCGAAGCGTTTCGTTGCTCAATCCACTCCAGATCGGTGCGAAGCATAGGCTACTTGCTTATCGAGACATTTGGGGTTAGCCCGGGTCGAAGCCTTCCGTCTTGGTTTGAGACCGTCAGGTAGACGCGGACTTGATTATTCAGCGGGTTTGTCTCAAAGTCGACGAAGGTTACTTTCGCCGTACGAGTCAAAGAGTCTCCATCTCCAAGATCGACAACCACCGTTGCTTGGTGACCGATGAGTTCTTGCTTTGCTAACGAAGCAGGAAGAAATCCTTCGATTCTCAGCCGTCCGATTTCGACGATTTGTACAACCGTGGTACCTGGATTAACCCACTCTCCAACTTTCCGTTCCACGGAAACGACTACACCCTGGATGGGTGAGGTTACCTGGTGTTTACGAATAGATTCTTTAAGGGAATCCACTTCGAGCTGTGTCGATTCGATTTCAAAGTCCAATAGATCCCTGGTGAATTTTGCTCTCTGAAGCTCAAGCAGATTCCTCTCGTAGACTAATTTTAATCGCCGCACCTCTTTGGCTGCGTATACGCCTTCAAGTTCCTTGTTCGCATTGAGAGCATGATTGAGTTCTGCTTCTGCTACTGCGATGCTTTTCTCCGCGAGACTGATGTCGATTTCGCTGGTTTTTTTCTGCTTGGCTTGCGAGACTGCGACCTCAGCCTTGCGGAGCATCAAACGAGAACTTGTGTCATGGATTCTAGCAAGAATATCGCCAGAAGAAACTCTTGACCCCTCCTCGACATGGACTTCTTTGAGGGCCCCTTGGACCTCCGCAGCAATGGCAGCGACTTGAATCGTTTTGAGGATCGGCGACTGCAACTCGATGGATTCCTGTGCATGGGAACCCCACGGAGCGATTGTCCATACGATTGCAGTTAGCAAACAGTTGCAAGGTAACCTGTGATGGGATTGCGGTTTCATGATAGTAAGGAAATCTCACTTCCAAAGCAGAGTGTATTTTTGCATCGTTTCCCAAATCGGTCTTAGCCAGACGTACCAAGCAGGTCTTTTTCCCATCGGAATCAATACCTTCGTTTTCGCATTTACGAAGAACAATTCGGCGTCGGATTGCGAAAAGTTTGCGTAGGCTCGGACGAAAGGGGTGAGGTTGTCGGGGTTCTCGATGATATCGTTGCAACGTTCCAAATCGATTTTAAAGACGCGGTTTGGTAGGCTTTCGAAACTGGCTCGAACCGTTTTGGTACCGTTGCTTACAGCATTTTTTACCAAAAGGGAATCGGCATCGCTGATACGTAAGACAACATGCCAGGGGCCGTTGACATCCAACACATCAAAAAGAGGATCCCCACGCCGTAGTGGTCTACTTTGCAATCCCTCGAGAAAAGAGTTAGCGCTTACTGTACCCTGAATCGGTGAAAGAAGTTGCAATTTGGACTCTTCCTTGCGCAGGAACGCAAGTTTGGATTTGAGATTCTCTTCGTGAAGATCGGCGAGGAGAATTTCAGACGAAATTCGATTCTGTTCGACCGAGGCCGTTTTTGAGCCAACGATGATTTGATTCAAAGCAACCTTGAACCCGTTTCTCTTCTCGGAATTGCTTCGAATTTGCCCTAAGACATCTTCGATTCGCAGATCAAGTTCGGGGGATTGCATTTTTCCAATCGTTTGACCTTGCGTCAATTCGGAGCCATCGCGAACCGAAATGAAATCCAGGTAACCATCGCAAGGGGCATAGATGGAGTGGCGGCCCTTAGGCTCGAGGTAACCATCGGCAGTGATATAGAAGTCTATTGGCAAGCTGGCAAGCAGCCCGAATGCACAGAATGCCAGGGAACGAAAGAGCCAGCGTCTCTTAGTGAGATTAGCCAGAATTTTACTTTGGCCCTTCTTTGGAGCCATTCGCTCGGATCTCATCCGCCAAGCTTGGGCGATTGGGCCCGCCACATACTTGAGCCTTGCGGGTGCAAAGTTATGCTGGCTGGGGTCGATCCATTCGAGCAACAAGGCCTCGGGAATCGACGTTTGCTGCGGACTACTGGGCAAGTGCCATACAATCGCTTTGGCCGAATCGTCAAAGGCCTTGGGAGATTGTAGATTGGTCTTCGATTCATCCTTCGAGACTACAAGCAAGCGATTGGCCAGATTGCTAATCTGAAGAGCTGCTTCGGAATTTCGGTCAATCCTTGGGCATGCACTGACAGCCTCGAGTGTCCATGGCGGTTCGATAGCCGGATGGGAAACCAGCAGTGATACTCGATGGGCATCAAGCAGGTCACTGAGCCCATCGACCAGGATTTGGTTAGCGATTCGGTCGGAATCGGCCCGAGACAGTTGCTCGACCAGTAGCTCTACCCTAGGTAGTAGTGCATCGATTTGCTCGATCGATAGATTTGAAATCATCCTTGGAGGCGTGCGATGGTGATCGCGATCATCGGGGACTTGGAAGGAAAAACCGACAAAACGATTTTCATGGGGTTAATAATCGGCAATCCAGTGAGCTCATATTCGATGACTCTCGCGAAGAACCCAGATTAGAGCTTAGAATTGGTGCATTTGCTTTATTCATTAGAATCTAGCTAATCCTCCCATTGTGTTTTGAGGCAAAACACGACAGGTCAGAAACTCGTTCAATTTGGCGGTTTTTTCTGGGTTTCTGTGATCCTCAGGACTGAACGTGGTGTCCACGCGAAGATTCAAACAGAATTGGGTTTGATGATTAAAAATTTATTGCGCGAAAGATGTACAGAAACTAACCATTGATCCGATAACAAATGGTGGGATTATGCCGAGTGCATGGTTCACACCGAATAGTACGAGCGACCAATCGACGGTAAGGATACCAACGATGAGAACGTCTTCGATTGCCGAGTCACGGATGTCAAGTCAAAAACGAAACCTAGTTCGACTTGTGATCGCCAGTTTAGCGATCGGAGTTGTGCCAGCGACTGGTTGTCATGTAAGTAAAACGAAGCCTGTCAAACTGAAGCTCTCGGGCGATCCGGCAGTCTATCATCAGCATATGACGCAAATAAGGCCCACCGAGCCTGCTATTGATTGCAAACTGAACCCCTATGCCGAGGCGCACTCCCCGCGAGATCTCGATACTTTGATCGATGACGGGAAGTTGACCGATGAGCATGTACTGAAGTACTCTCTCCAGGAATGCATTGCTCAAGCGTTATCGTCTTCGACGATCATGAGAGATTTAGGGGTAAGTGTTCTTCGATATCCTGGATTGTCGGGTGCGAATGCAGATCCTGCGTTGACTTTCACCGATCCAAGATTTGGCGAGGAAGCGGCCCTGAGTGCCTTCGACGCGAATGCGTTCGCTTCGTCGATGTATGATAAAAATGATCGCAAGTTCAACAATCAGTTCTATGGTCAGGGTGGTTTTCTCCAGCAGGATCTGAGCAATACGCAGTTTGGTGTATCCAAGCGTTCGGCTACAGGTGGCCTGTTTAGCCTTAGAAATATTTCGATCTACGATCGCAATAACCAGGTCACCAACTCATTCCTCCCTTATTCCTGGGAAAATTACGTCGAAGCACAGATTCGACAACCATTACTCCAAGGGGCCGGTAGTCAATACAATATGATCGCGGGACCCAATGCGATCCCCGGTCAACTCAATGGCGTACTTTTGGCAAGAGTTCGAACCGACATCGCCTTGGTTGATTTTGAGCGATCCGTCCGAGACTATGTGGCGGAAGTTGAGAACGCCTACTGGGATCTCTACTACGCTTATCGCGATCTTGAAGCCCGAATCATGGTTCGAGATATCGCCGCCGAGTACGCAAACAGCATTGGATTAAGAGAAGTACAGAAAGCGGATCGAGCCCAGGCGACAGAGCAGGTGATCCGGTTTCAAGCCGACATTGTCGAGTCCCTCAACGGGCGACCTATCGACGGTACAAGGACTTACAACGGCACTACCGGTGGAGCCTTTCGAGGCAACGGTGGGGTTCGCGTCTGTGAACGCAAGCTACGCTTGCTCATGGGACTGCCTATCAACGACGGAAAGCTGGTGCGACCTATCGATAAACCTACTGTGGCCAAGGTTGACTACGATTATCAGTTCTTAGTGCAGGAAGCACTCAATGGCCGCGAAGAGTTACGTCGACAGCGCTGGGTGATCAAACAGCGTGAGTTGGAACTCATAGGACATAGGAACTTCCTGAAACCCCAATTGGATTTGGTCAATACGTTCCGCCTAAGGGGTATGGGTGGAAGCAAAAACAATTTGCCCGGTTTTGGCCAGTTAACCGGCCCTGACTCAGCCGTTAGCAGCATGTTCAATGGGGATTTCCCAGAGTGGCAGGTTGGAATCGAGTACCTTGCTCCGGTCGGATTCCGCCGTGGCAATTCCGCCGTTAGATATTCCCAACTGGCTCTAGCCAAAGAAGTGGACATTCTCCGAGAGCAAGAACGAGGCGTTCATTTAGGCATAAGCAATGCAGTCAATGAGACCAAGAGAGCTTATGAGTTGGTTGACTTGCAGAAGCAGCGGCGCGAACAAATCGAGACTCAGCTTGATGCCTTGCAGAAAAAACTCAACGAAGAGCAATCCGAGACTGCGTTGGATGTGGTTTTGGAAACCCAACGAAGACTGCTCGATGCAACGATCCGGTATCACCAAGCTGAGATCGAGTATGTGCTTTCGATCCGGAATGTCAATCTTGAGAAGGGGTCGCTATTGCAGTATTGCAATGTGTACATCAATGAAGCGGCGACATCCCAAGATGCGATTTCCGATGCTGTTCAGCGGGTTGCGATGCAGTCCTCGAGTGCGACTCACAATGCACAGCATTCGGTCATTGGAAAACCCATTGCCAAGTAACCGTTAGTTCAAGGATCCCAAAAATGAGAAACGCCATAGGTTGGTTGAGCATCGCTTGCGCAGTGAATTCGATTTTCTTCACGGCTGTATGCAAATCGCAGGATCCTGCGCCCACGGCTCAAGACACTCAACAAACAGAGTCTACCGACAAGTCATCAAACGCTAAGTTCTACAAATTCAAGCCGCTTGGCGAGTCCATTGAGACCGGAGAACTATTTTCAAAACTATATACGGCCGAGAGTTTAAAGAACGTAAAATCGCCGAAGTATTTAGAAGGTCAAACAGAGATGCTCAATGCGGTGCGAACCAAAGGAGAGGATCTTTCCTATGGTGCAGAGAATTGGGATCCAACTGGCTACTGCTGGCAATCGCCTGCATTTTGTCATAAGCCATTGTACTTCGAACAACCGAATTTAGAGAGATACGCTAAGTATCCTAATTGCACGGTTGCCACGATCGGATCGATTGGACACTTTTACAGCACCGCATTGCTGTTGCCGGCCAAGTTTGCTTTGAAGCCTTGTTGGACCCCCAGTTGCACCCTGGGGAATCGTCGGCCCGGAGACTGCAACCCAAAACAGCGCTGATTCCAGAGCTCAGAGTTTCGATTTCTGAGGGGATGGTTGGTACAAAACCCTCAGGCCATGATCTTTGTCGAGTACGCCAGGTTTGCTTTGACGTCTTTGGTCGGTGATGTTGTCCAAAACACCTCCGCCCTTGAGTAACTTGTCACCTAGTTTCTTCTGCTGACCACAGTTACTTGGACTGTGAATAGGCTTTACGACTCTAATGGAATCGGTGCGGATCCAATCGTCAGCAAGCCACTCGGCCATATTGCCTAACGCATAGCGGAAACCGGAAGTCAATTGCTCACTAGGATCGTTTAAGCCGACAGATACAGTTGGAATCTCTACGCCATTTTGAAGTGCCCTGACTCTACCTCCTGCTGCTTTGATGATTTCGAGGGGGTCTTTGTCTTGAAAAACTGCCCAGTGCCACTGGGCTTCTGCAGGAAGTCGAAACCCAAAGGCATCTGGTCGGAACTCGTACTCGATTCCTGTGATTCGTGGTGGATTTTTTGAAAATTCAAGACGGCAGATTTTGTAGAAACCTTCCGTGTTTCGATCTACCTTTTTCGTCATCAACTGGCATAGCAAAATCGCCTCGGGCCAAGTGCATGGGGCCGGCAAGTTAAGGTCTTGCGATGGTTTTTTGAATCGATTAAGGAGATCTGTTCGAAGATTCGAGGGCGCTTGGATGGAGTTTAGATATGTAATAGCGATTGGATCCTCAAGACAATCGATCCAATTCTGGCAAGAGGCTTCTGTAACAGACAAATAGAATGGCATTTGCAGGTCGCAATTGACTGGGTTCGAGGTCCTTTCGTACTTTTTATTGTCTGAAAACTGCAGCTTTTTGTTCTCTATACCCATGGGGTTGACCAGGAGGAACTCCAAAGGTTCGAGTGCTCCTAGCGAAACTTTTTCACGCGGTTGTAGATTAGCGGTGTATTGCTGTATATCCCATGTGTAAGGTGGCGGTGTACCTAGTGTGAATTGTTTAGTGTTGCCAGCCGAAATTGGGGCTTGATCACTAAGGTTGTTCCCGATTTGGTTCAGAGCATCATCAAGCTCGAGGATTCGGTTTCCAGACGCGTCGGTCTTATAGCTGTCTTGGCTGTATTCCCCCCGCAGGTATTTGATCAAATTCGCTGTGAATTTACTGCGCACCTGTTTGCGCTCAAAGCCATCGATATCCAAGATATTTAAATCAACATCTGCAGATTCAAAAGCAGCTTGCCCCTCAGAGGCTGCATAAACAATATTGACTCTCTTGGCTGGGGAGGTTCTGGGTTTCTTCTTTCCGATCTTGTTTTCCTGCTTGGCCTTACTTCGACAGCAATCGAGGATCATCACGCGATTGTTGGCTTGGCGATTGTCAAGAAGGTCTGCAATCCATGCAATCGATATCAAACCGTTATCGATGTAGAACCCATCACCAGGATCTTCGAGGCCTGATACATCTTCAAGACTTGCTTGCTCGGGCACGAAGTACAACCCGTCGTTTCGATCACTGTAGAGTTGAACGCCGTGACCCGAAAGATAAATAAGGACGTCGTCCTGGATTTGAATGTCGCCGATGAACTTCTCTATCTGATCGACAATCTGGCTTTTGCTCAAGGCAGCGGTCGAATCGCCTTCGATTCGTCGGACTTGATAATTCAGGTGCTTCAATTCCCTCTCAAGAAGAGCCATGTCCTTGCGAGGGGAGTCGAGTTTCTTCTGCCCAACCTGTTCCAACTGAGGCTGATAATCCTGACAAGCGATTAGGAGTGCCGTTCGTCGACCAACATTTGGTTGAGCATCGCACTTTGTGGTCGAAAATTCGATCCAAATTGGAATCAAGATAAGATGAATCCATTTGGCGAAATTGACCTTAGACAAGAAACCAAACATCAAATGATCTCCAAGTAAGTTTGATTCCCATTTTACTTCTGTTTTTTCTTTTCGTACTTGAGCACGATTTGGCTGATGGGCTCCTTCGGGTACCCGACAGCTTGGAGATCGTCTATGGGATCAAACTTGCGTCCAGTTGGCTTTCCAAGCCATATCTTCGCATTCCCCTTGGGCGTTTGCTTTTCGACTCTGTAGATACACACCGTGACAGATCCAGCCATCGAGGTGTCCATATTGCTTCTTGCTACAATCGTTCCTTCGTCTTGGCTTGAAGAGGACGGGCGATCTTGGAGGGTAAGAAATCGTTCGATGTATTTTTTATCCTTGTCAGGATCGAAGACAATCCAACCTATGCTATGTTTCTGCTCCTTACCGAATACGAAATAAGGATGCACCTTATGTTCTTTTGGCTTTCGATTGATCAAGAATGGGTAGCCATCGATGAGCACTTCAAACGCGAAATCGCTAGCGGTGTTATTTTTGATACCAACGAGAAAAGGCCTATTTGCGTCTATAAAATGAACGGGTATACCATCCTGGTTTTCGGGAACGATGAACTCTCCTGATTCGTACTCAAGTCGGAATCCGAACTTCTGATCCAGGGTTTCATTTCTTGGGTCTTTGGCGAAAAGATATTCGTCTTTCCACTCCGCACGCAATTTCTTCGATGGCGGCTTGGTAAGTTGCTCAACAACCTTGAGGTTATTCCTGTTGCCAAAGAAAGACTCGAGATTCTCGCTGGTGTTTCCAAAAGAATTGATAGCGAGTTGGGCTCCGGAAACGTCCATAACGGGCTGCGTTTCTTTGCAACGTTCCTGAGGTATACCTCTTTTTGCATTGGTGGTTGTATTGACCAACTGAATCAATTCGATGGTCAAGGTAGATGGTTGTTTGCCATTCGATGGGCTGTACGTAAAACTAATCTCAGCAATTTCATCGGAGCCCTTCAGGAAACGGTTTTGTTCATTAAGATAGTTTTCAATCGAGGATTGGATAATCCCATGCTGCAGATGTGCTGTTGCCGGACGGCCCTGCACCTTGATATCTACTTTCCCGATCTCAGCTCCCTGTCCTTTGGCGAGTTGATCGATTGCCGTAGTGAGTTTTTGAGCAAATTGCCGACTGGCTTGCCTGGCGGTGTCTTCGAGTAACCCATCTTGACTAAGGACTGGCGAGAGATTGGAGAACAGTAGAGCCAGGATTGTTACAAGAGCATAGGACAACACCCAGCCAAGTCGATACTGCATCATTTCGATATTCCGAGTAACATAGGGGCATCTAGTAATCTGACAGACGCGTCATTATCCCCAGCGACCGACAAAAGCGTCAATGACCATCCTTCAAATTTGTCTCTATTAGCCTATTGGATCTACTTTTTCGAGGGGATTTTTGGAACCGCGATGCGAAGCCCTCGCGTCTTATTGTTGATTCCTTGACCCCACAGCGACGATGACGAAATTTCCCATGGGCTCCATTGGCCATTCGCAGGATCGAATTTGGCTACTAAGCTGTCGATCCTGTCTCCAAAGCTTCCGCCGATGAGCGACCCGCTGAAAGGACTAAGTGTCTCCTGAGTTTGTTGATCAGACACGATCCATTCGGCCGTGTTCCCGAGCAAATTAAAGAACCCAAATTGATTTGGTCGCGTCTGTCCAATTCTCCCAGGTTCCTCTCGACGGTATCGCTCCGTGCAGTAGATGTACTGTTCGAGGATCTCGTCTTTCGCCATAAAGCTCCCCATTGGGAATCGAGTATTTGTTGTTCCTTTGCAAATCACTTCCCATTCCGATTTACGAAGCAACCTAAAACCGTTTGCATCCTCATTGAACTGGATTTCTTTCCACTCTTCGAATTGGCCATCTGGATCCTCCGCATCGGTGTTTTCCTCGATGAACTCGTAGCATGGATCCAGCTTGTACATGAGACTGAGCCAATTGCAAAAGCGTAGCGAGTCGTAATAGGTTGCATTCCCCCAAGGCAACTTTGGTACTGGCTTTCTGCTCATAGGTATTGGGTTGGGTTTTTTTAGCAACCATTGCTTGCACTTTTCGATCGGCAGATACCTCGGATTTCGCTGAAAAATCTGTTGTTTATCGGAAATGAGGTCATCGAGGTACTCTTCAAAGATCTGATGTCCTATTTCGGTAGCTCCTATCCACATCTCGCGGTGGATTCTTTTATCCATCTCGGGGAATTCAAATCTCAAGAAGACCATACCGAGAGAATCATCCCACTGAGCGTCCTGGGGTGGAGTTGCGTTGCTCGATGCCTGCTCACTCGATGCCTGCTCACTGGCTGGTTGGATACTCCACGTATCGAGAAGCCATTGACAAGAGCTGTGAATCAATGCGCTTCGGTGCTCTTTATAGAGTTTGTTCCTGATGGGGTTGAGAAAGCTGAGGTCTGCAGGAAAGAGTTCCTTATCGATTCCGCCGAGTCCGAGACAGATCGCACTCATCAGATCGATTGAATTGTCTGATTTATCCTGACCGAGCACGGAAATAAGCGTTTCAAGGCTGGTTAATTGGGTACCGTAACCAACCATCAGTTGCTCAACCTGAAAGTCAGTCGCAATTCTTTCGAACTGCCAGTTTTTGAACTCATCGATGAAAGTGCTTCTGGGGCCAAGATCGCTTTGTTTCGTATCGCAAAGTTCTTTGGCGAATTGGCTATTGCCAAGGATCAATGAGGCGATGGCTATACGAGCCTGCTTACGCCAACGGATATACCTTTGGGCATCGGTATTGATGGCGTTTGGCTTAAGCTTTTCGAATGCTTCTTTCAACTGCTCGGGTTGATTGTGGATCGCTAAGATGACGTTCAGCGAATCGTTGCGCAGTAGCTTAAATGACGCTTTTGCCTCTTCTGTTGAATGATCGTTGTCGGAGGATTTTGTTTGATTGAGCAAGTCGACGAGTTTTTCAGAAGGATCGTTCAAGCTATTGGAAAGACCGAAGAAATCCATTGCGATTCTGAGGGCTAAACTCTTTTGGTCGTCGTTCGGCTTTGACTTTAATTCGTCGGCCTTCCTTTTCAGGTGCCGATGCACCAACCACTTTGGGTAACCGCGAAGATCACGGATGTTAAACGCGATCGAGGCACCCTGTCCACTGTCAACGAGGTTGTCTACTAGCTGACCTGATTTTTCGTTAAGGGTGTAAAATAGAACACTTCCAAGTGTCACTAGGATCGCAGCAAGCGCGCCTCCCCATATCGATGCGTGGACACGAAGCGATTTGCCCATCATGGCTCGCTCGTCGGTATCCCAAGAACTGGGTCGAGTGTAGTAATAAATACTCAGAGTCTCTGGCAACGAAGGCAACTGCTTGTTTTCCTTTTTGTCCCTCCAAATAGCAACCCTCTCCTGCAACATCAGTTCCGCTCGTCCTTGGCGAGTTTCCTTTTGTTTGCGAGTAAGCCACTCTCGCAGCGGCCTGACTAGGTAATCGTGAGTGAGTTGATAACTACGCTCACCTGCGCCGGTGCCCAAGGGTAATGAGCCTAGCTCTTGACCCGGGAGCTCGGCCTTTTCCTCTGAAACGGCGGTGATGATTTTCAAATCGCGATGAAGAATTGTCACCAACTCGCTGAATGCACCTGGTTGATCAGCATAACCACTTGCCTGTGCAAGAGAGGTGTAGCTCTTCTTGATACCCTTGATCTCTACTCCGGGATCAGGCAATAACGCCCCCAGTAGACCTTGAACCGCCGCAGCATGCCCTCGATAGACAGCCGGTGCGGTTGGAGAATTGAACGTTTCTTCGAGGAACGTGATTCCTACCCCATCGGTTCCGCCGACAGCGTCCAAGCTTTCGGGCACCCATTGACGGCCTTTCATCATTTCGGCAAATAAGGCCAATCGCACCGAAATGATCTTGCGATTTCTCGCTAAACCATCCACCGTGTTTCGAATGAATTCTCGGTTAGCTTGACTCCATTGCGTTGGGTCTTGGTCGAGTCTACCGTAAGCTTGACCAAAGAGCCCGAGAACTTTCTCGGCGTGGTCGATTTCAAACAAGTCAACCAGCGCGCTGTTTTCCCGCTCGACGATCGGAATGTCTAAGCACTTTAGAAAACGGCTCCCTGCAAGCCAAATGTCATCGCGGACCATCAAAATAGCTTGGACGCTCTCGCCGTCGCACTGACGCAGCGCATCGGTCAACTCCTCGGTCTCGTACTGGTCTCTTGCTACAAGCCACTGCTCAAACTGGTCGATTACCAATACCAATTTTCCATTGATGCCGGCCAAGCGATCCTTGCGCACATTGCTGATCAACTCTGAAAGAGTTTCTCCGTGGGCTTTGGGGATCCGATTCTTTACGCCTTGCTCCAATCGACTTTCGGTTTCATCTGGAGTTGCCTCGATGTAAACTACGAGCGACTTTTCCCAAAGCCGTGGCAGCAATCCCGCCTTCATCTGCGAGGATTTACCGCATCCGGAGGGACCATAGACCAAACCTACACGAAATGTGCTTTCGCTGCTTTCGATCCGATTCTTCCAAAATCGGAGGGATTCAGGAACGCCATCGCGATCGTAGGGTCCCGGGAGCAATCGCAGAAAAAAGTCTGAGTCGTTTGCATCAAAAGATCGAAGACCCTTGGGCACCACGGGCACGTCGGAATCTTTGTTGCGATTGACTATTGAACCGAACTGATGATCGAGCAACCATTGCAATTCGTCAGCGAATTCCTTGGCAGTGGCGAAACGATCCGATGCTCTTGGAGCAAGTGCCTTCATGCAAACCCGTTCCTGCTCGATGGTCACTGCAGGATTGAATACTCGAGGCGATTCGACTTGCCCCTTACAAACGCACTTGAGCAAGGGGCCAATCCCCCTTTCTCGATGCGGATAGCAACTAAGTGCTTCGTACAAGACCATTCCTAGGCTATAGATGTCACTTTGAAAGGTTAGCAAGTGTCCTTCTCCACGGGCTTGCTCGGGACTCATATACCTAATGGTTCCTGCAGTGCTTCGGTCGGAATGATCCGATTCTTTTTTGGCGATTCCAAAGTCTGCCAGATACGCATGATCTTTTTTGTCCAGAAGGATATTCTCTGGTTTGATGTCCCGGTGAATCAGCCCCTTACTGTGCGCAAAATGCAAAGCCTCGGCGATATCTCTGATGATCGTTAGTGTTTGTCTTGTCGTCGGACGGCTGTTTACCAGTCGCTTTCTAAAATCCGACCCATCAATCAGTTTAGATACAATGTAGGGAATCGGGTGAGGTTCCCCCGGTTCATGCAACACATCGTAGTGATAAATTGGAACGATATGGGGATTGCTGTCGAGCGACGCTACGGTTTTCGCTTCGGACAATAAATGTTTAAGTGCATCTCCCTGAAATTTCGAGAGAACCAATTTGATGGCGACTTCGCGTTCCAGCTTTCTGTCGTAAGCCCGATAGACTTCCCCGCAGCCTCCCTTGCCTAGAAGCCCGACGACTTCGAATGCCCCTATGGTCTTCCGTAATCGTGATTCCTCGGGCGGCTCCTGGGATGGGCCTTTCATTGGGCTGGTTAGAACATTCGTCGAATCGCTCGGTTCGTTCGTCTGGTTTCCGCTATCCCCTGCAGGCTCGGTCTCGAACGATTGGACATCCAATTCTTGTCCTGGTTCAGGTTCCGGTAAATCTCGGGTCTTGTCGATGCTCATGGACTGCTTTGCAGTTCGGGGGTGGAGGTGCCTTCAGGCAAGAAACAACCCATAAGTCTAACGCTTTGGTCATCAGTCGTCATTTGATTTTTTTGAACAATTAGGCAGGGATACTGAAATGGTGGCTAAAAGCAAACCCCTAAGAGCCAAAATATCACCCTTAAAGCTCGATATATGGCCCTATGGAGCGAACCATCCCAAGGCCTAGGGGTCTAGCTTGCTAGTCCCTTTGTGGGTTCGTATTTCAATCGTCAAAGCAGGCTTAGCGAAAGCAGGAGCGATGATGACCACCGCGACTATTCGACAGACAACTTCCATTCACAAGCCGGTGTTGGTATTAAACCGCAACTGGCAACCGATCAACGTTGCGACCGTCGCGCGGTCGCTTGTGATGCTTTGGAACGAGTCGGCCAAGATTGTCGACCCGGTGGACTTCCAACTCTATGACTGGAGCGACTGGAGTCAACTCGTGCCGGATCGGGCCGAACCGTTCATCCAAGCGGTACGGCAGCGGATTCGTATTCCAGAAGTGATCGCGCTGAGTCGCTTCGATGCGATGCCGACGCAAACGGTTACCTTCAATCGCAGAAACGTGTTCAAGCGTGACAAGATGACTTGTCAGTATTGCGGTAAGAAGCCCGGCAGCGAAGAGCTCACGATCGACCACGTTGTCCCGCGGGCACAGGGTGGACAGTCGACTTGGACCAATTGCGTGTTGGCTTGTATCGACTGCAATTCCAAGAAGGCCGACCGAACGCCGATCCAAGCTTGCATGCAGCTTGCCAAGCAACCGGTACGTCCGGCTTGGAAGCCGATTTATGCAGACCGCATGAATCGCGTCGAGAGTTGGTCGAAGTTCATCAGCGAAGCCTATTGGCTCGTAAGCATCGAAGAGGTGGACGGTTAAACACCACGCACGGATCGCAGATCCATGCTACGGACGATGTACCGTAGAACGGGCCTCTGAGCCCGTTCTACGTAAAGACTAAGAACGCTTGAGCAACATCTAACCAAGTCTCTCTCCCCAAGCCGCACTGGCGATCCCGGAGGGATCCGAGCCATTATCCTTCAAAGCAGACAGGCCACGTTCAGTAATCGCTTTTTGACCTGACTTGAACGAGAGCAACGGGTCGCTCGAGGGTCCGTGAGCAGATCGCCATCCAATCACCGACAAAAAAATGTGAAAATCGTTGGGTTTTAGCGTTGGTAGAGCGTCCCGCCCACAAAAACCGCACACGCCAGACTCGATTATTGGGTTTTTTTAAGTCGACTCACTGGCATCCATAAGGGATAATACTTGTTTGTCAGAACCGTAACGTACCCGCTTAAGCGGCTTTCGCGAACCGAAGTTTGCAATCCCCATGTCAATCGACCTTATTCCCGATAGCCCGCCAGCACAAACCCTCGGACATGAATCCAAGCCGAAGCAGACGGATTCTCCGAAAGCGCCAAAGGTTCTTCCTGCGGATCCTAGTCAAGTACTTCCGCGACCTGAGACAGCCGTCAAGCCGGTCCAGATCCGTTGGCGTTATGCGATCTCGATCCCTCTGATTCATTTGCTTGCATGTTTGGCTTTTATCCCTTGGTTCTTTAGTTGGACCGGCGTCGCACTGAGTATCCTGGGTCTGTATGTATTTGGAACTTTGGGGATCAATATCGGCTATCACCGGTTGCTAACCCACCGAGGGATGAACGCCCCGAAGTGGTTCGAACACACGTTGGCTCTCCTTGGCGTGTGCACCATGCAAGACACCCCTGCATGTTGGGTCGCAATGCATCGGATCCATCATCAGCACTCCGACCATCAACCTGATCCGCACAGCCCTCTAGTCACTTTTTTCTGGGGACACTTCGGTTGGTTGATGGTTGAGAATCGGGATTTCACCAACGTCAAGGATTACCAAAAATTCACTCGGGACCTCTTAAAAGATCCTTTCTACATGAAGCTCGAGCGGAACTGGAATTGGCTTAAGGTCTACTTGGCCGTCGCGATTCTCTATCCGATCATCGGTTTTGCCATCGGCTGGTTCACCTCAGGTAATCTTTGGGGTGGAATCCAGTTCGGATCAAGCCTGCTGGTTTGGGGTGTCTTTGTCCGAACGGTGTTGAATTGGCATATCACATGGAGTGTCAATTCAGTCACCCATATTTGGGGATACAGAAATTATGAGACCAAAGACAACAGCCGCAACAACTGGCTCATTGGTCTAATCGCCAACGGCGAAGGCTGGCACAACAACCATCATGCCGACCAGCGGGCCGCCGCACACGGGCATAAGTGGTGGGAGTTTGATGTCAGTTGGATCACGATTCGAGCATTTGAAAAACTAGGGTTGGTTAAAGATGTCGTCCGCCCTCAAGCCTGGGGTACCAAGACCAAATAGCACACTGGGCGATCAACGAAGGACAATTCAGCGGCTCGTTTTACTTGAGCATCTGAAGTATCAGTAGTCGTCGCTGACCTGGGCGGCTTGCCATAACTCTTGGTACTTGCTAACCACAAAGGGATTGAGCTTCTGGGCAAATTCCAACGGCAAGCGATTGACCCGGATAAGTTGTATGACATCATCGAAGTCTCTGGGTCGATGGGAAACGGTCATGCCGCAGGAGATCTTGAGTTCCAGAAGCGACTCTAGCCTCAGGAACGGAATCCCATCTTCGTTTCGAAACGAGACGTCTTCGGGTGCAGGAAAGGCTACCGGTTTAGGTAAGCCATCGCCTGGATAATCACCGACAATCAACGTGTCGACATTGACCGAAGTGATCGTATCCTTGAAATTCTTCGATCCTTCAAACTTATCCATCCATCCACGACCGAAATGCTGGGCTTTGAATCGCAACAAGTCCTCTCGGCGAATCAAGATATCTACATTCGCCGTCGTTCTTTTGTGACCGTGGGCGTTGGCAGCCATCGCGCCGGCGATCGCAAAAGGGATTTGCATTTCGTCCAAGATGCGAGACAGTCTATGCATCGTTTCATGGATGGGTGATACTTCCTTGAAGAACTGATCGGCGCGCTTGGCGACTTCAAGGATGGATTCCGGCATACCGATACGATGATCCTAAAAACAAGATCGCTTAAGAAAGTGCGTTTTGAATCAACAGCACGATCTGATCGGAGGTGATCTTGAAGTGTTTGTAAAGCTGGTCAGCGGGGCCCGAAGCTCCGAAGCCGGTCATGCCCACAAACAAACCATCGAGTCCGATGTACTTGTCCCAACCCAATCGCAAGCCGGCTTCGCAAGCAAGCCTGGTCGTTACGCTCGGAGGTAAGACTTCATCTCGATACGACTTGGGTTGCTCGTCGAACAACTCGCAACAAGGCATGCTCACGACTCGTACCGCAATACCCTGGCTAGCGAGCTGCTCCTGGGCCTTGATGCAAAGCATCAGTTCGGTTCCTGTACCAATCAAAATCGCTTTCGGGGTACCTTGGCAATCGCTTACGACATATCCACCTTTCTCCGCACCTGCTGCGCTTGCAACCTTGGTAGAATCCATCGTCGGGACGTTTTGCCTGGACAAAACCATCGCGCTTGGATGCTTGCTTAGTTGCAATGCGGCTCGGTAACAGTGAAGGACTTCGTTGGCATCGCCTGGTCGAAACACGTACAAGCCTGGAATGGATCGGCAGGCCGCTAGGTGCTCGATCGGTTGGTGTGTCGGACCGTCTTCTCCTAGCCCGATCGAATCGTGCGTCACGACGTACAGCACAGGCTGATGCATGATACTGCTGAGCCGCATCGATGGTCGCATGTAGTCGGTAAACACAAAGAAGGTCGCACCGTAAGGACGCAAGCCGCACAGGCTCATGCCATTAAGGGCCGAGGCCATCCCATGCTCACGGATGCCAAAGTGCATGTTGCGACCCGAATAATTGCTGGGCAAAAAGTCCTTCTCGCCATCGATGAGCGTCATGGTCGAAGGTGCCAAGTCGGCCGATCCGCCGATGAGTTGTGGGATATGGGGCGAGAGCATATTGAGAACCTTACCGCTCGAAACGCGAGTGGCCATCCCCTTGGCATCGGCCGCAAAGGGCTTGAGCCCCTTGTCCCAATCCGCTGGGAGTGTGCCATCGAGGATCGATTGAACCTCTGCAGCTTCCGTCGGATACTTCTTGGTATAGTCTGCAAACAGAGCGTTCCAATCGGAACTCGCTTTGCTACCTCTGGCTCCCATGGTTTGTGCAAAGTGTTGGCGAACCTCGGGTGGAACCAAGAATTTTTCATTCTCTGGCCAACCATAGCATTTCTTGGTCAGCTTGCACTCTTCTTCACCGAGCGGTGCTCCGTGGGCTCCGTGGCTATTGGCTTTGTTGGGTGATCCGAATCCGATGATCGAGTTGACGACGATGAGCGTTGGCCGATCATCGGTCGCCTTGAACTCATCGAACGCAGCTTGCAGTGCACCGCGATCGTTTGCGTCTTTGACATGGATCGTATGCCAACCGAGCCCCTTGAATTTCATGGCCATGTTTTCGCTGAAGGCTAGATCCGTGTGGCCTTCGATGGTGATTCCATTGTCATCGTAGATCCAGCAGAGGTTCGAGAGCTTCAGGTGGCCAGCAATCGATGCCGCTTCGCTGGATATGCCTTCCATCAAGTCGCCATCGCTGCAAAGGGTGTAAACATCAAAGTCAAAGAGTGTGAACCCAGGTCGATTGTATTTGGCCCCTAGAAACTTCGACGCGATCGCCATCCCGACCGAGTTCCCAACGCCTTGACCAAGCGGTCCGGTGGTCGTCTCGATTCCAGTGGCATAGCCAAATTCCGGGTGCCCCGCACATGGGCTATGCAACTGACGGAACTTCTTAAGGTCCTCGATACCAAGCGATTCTCGGTCAGTGACCTTACCTTGCTTATCGACATGCCGGATGCCCGCTAGGTGGATCATGGAATAAAGGAGCATCGAAGCATGTCCGCAGGACAGGACGAAGCGGTCGCGGTTGTGCCAATTGGGGTTGCTTGGATCGTACTTAAGATTGTGTGCCCATATTTGATAGGTCACCGGTGCAAGAGCCATTGGAGTTCCTGGGTGTCCGCTATTGGCGGCTTGGACTCCATCCATGCTCAAGGTTCGGATGGTGTTGACGGCTAGATCGCTTAGTGAGCTCGAAGATGCGTTCAAGATTAGATTCCTGTTGTGTGTTTACGGTTTCAATAACTCGATAATCTTTAATTGGAGAATAACTGTTTCAGGTTCGACATGCAATGCGCAACGAACCTTCTAGGATGAACTTAACGGCCAGCGGCCCAAACGATGCCTCGAACCAGGGTCGTCAAGAAGACATCATCGGTAAAGGTATCGTTGGAATGGCCATAGGTCGTTCCAAAAACCCTTGCTTTTCCGAACTGGTTGGTCCAAAACACAGGCTGAACCTCACCCGTTTTTTCACTCTTGGTCGTCGCGAGTACTTTGGTGTTTGGCCAGATCTTCTCGACGATATACAACTCATCCATCGGTGTCTTGTAATCGGCGGGTATTGCTTTGGTAATCGGATTCTCCCTGTCGAGGACTTCGACGGGATAACGACTTTGATGCTCGTGTTTGCGGGATGTGACCCCTAAGAATTCACGCCAATCATCGATCTTGGCCGACCGATAAGTGTGCATAGCGCAGTGAACGACCACCGCATTGACCCCCTGGCGATGGGGCTGAGTGATCTTGCGAATGTATTCGGGATCATCGGTGTCGGCAAAGCATTCGTTGTGGACGACCACATCAAAACCTTTGGCCCAATCGGCCTTGTTGTACAAGTCGATCTTCGCCTGGGTTCCCTTGCCCCCTTCAAAGACGACTGTCCAGTCGATGTCAACGCCTTGCTTTTTGGCAGCAAGCTGCATGGCCTTGGTCTGGTAGTCATAGTCATGACAACAACCTCCCGTGACGACCAAGACCTTAATCGGCTCGGCACCATGAGCTGCGGCAAGCAAAGTCAGAAGGCACAAGACAGGGAACATGCTTTTTGCGAATAATAGCATAGAGAGAAAATTGAGAAAGTTCATGGTGCGAAATTTAGTTCTCCTAGGGTGGCTTGTACGACGATCGATTGACCGTCGCGTTGCAAATGGACTCGGATCGATTCTCCTGCCGATGTGTCGCGAATTGTATCGATCGCTTGTTCTACAGAAACCACTTCGATCTCGTTGAGCTTGATCACCCGGTCGCCGGGTGCCAAGCCTGCTTGGGCTGCAGGGGAATCAGGAACCACTGCGCGAACGACAACAGCAGGTGTTTCCAATGCGGTATCTGAGAGAATTTCTGGTACAAGTTCAACTCCTAACCAACCGCGTCGAACCCGTCCGTGCTCGATGAGCTCATCGAGCACTTCTTTGGCAACGTTCGATGGGATCGAAAAACTCACGCCGCGATAAGATTCGCCAACGATGGCGGTGTTGATGCCGATGATTTCGCCTCGGCCATTGACCAATGGACCTCCACTGTTACCCGGGTTTACCGCAACATCGCTTTGCATGAGATCTGCGTAACGCGACGATATCCTCTCTCGGGAACTTCGATACTGCGGGTTGGCGTTTAGATCGACGCGATGCTTACCGCTTAGGATCCCAAACGAAACAGATCCTGTAAGTCCAAATGGACTTCCCACCGCCCAAACCGGCGAGCCGATTTCGACTGTATCGCTATTGCCCCAATCGATCGGCATAAGGTCTTGGGCATCGATTTTCAAAAGTGCCAAGTCGGTTGTTTTGTCGACACCGACAATCTCTGCTGCGAGCATGCGTTGATCTGCTAGATAAACGGTGATTTCGACACCGCCACTTAGAACGTGGTGATTCGTGAGGATGTAACCATCACTGCTAACAATAACCCCACTGCCTTGGCCAGTGGCTCCAAAGCTATCGATCCCGTTATCCCCACCGGCGCGCGTCTCGCGATTGGGACCTGCCTTTGGGATCAAGTTCTTAGGTTTGCGACTCAACATCGAATCCAAAGGCTGCTGATTCGAAACCGTAATGTGTACAACGCTCGGCTGAACCCGCTTGGTGACCAAGCGAGAGATTTGGGAAAGCCCTTCCCAGGAAATCTGTTGGAGATTTTGGCCAGACTGTTCGTATTCGGCCCTCAGTTGACCACGGTGCCATGAGTATCTGGATGACTCGAGCATCGGTGGCAATAGGTATCTGAGAACCGTCAAAAGCACCAGCACGATCAGTAGGCTCAGCAGCGACGAGCCAACCATGTGCGGCATCGACGGATGGTTGCTCGGTTCGTTGGGATTCGTTTCGCTCATCGCCGTCGACACAACGCTTGCCTGACAAGATTACAGTTCAAAACAACGCCATTTAGCATTGGAACCGCCGGAGGTTCGAACCACAAGCAAATTTTTGCTCAATGCGGGCAAAGCCCTGTATTTTCCTTCTAACAAAGGCAATTGGGTCGTCCAAATGGGCTTGAAACCCTCACGCGAGGCGGGGATCAACACCAACTTCCCGTTGATCCCGACCAAAAGCAAATTCGCACCTGCTTGCCCTGGGAGTCCTATCACATGGCAAATCGGTAAGCCCGGCTCGCTCCAAACCGACTTGCCTGTCTTGCTGTCGATGCACTGGAAGCTCGTGTATCCACCATCTTCGCGCCCATCGGATCCATAGATGCTCTCGCCAACAGCGATCGGCGTGGCGTATTGACTGGAAATGGCGTCCCCCTTTTGAAGGATCTCGACCTTCTGGCCATCTTGCTTTGCGATCACAAAGCCTATGCCATAGCTCGAAGTCAAAAACAAATTGTTCTCTTGGGTTACAACCGGCGTGGCCGCATTGACCGTCGGTCCACGTTGGCCAAACGGGAACTTCCACAAGACAGATCCATCGGTGGGCTTAAGACCATAGGTTTCCAAACGGGTCGGAACAACAATCTGCTGGTTCCAGAGGATTGGCGAAGCGTAACTCGAGTCAGCATCGGTGGCTTGCCATAGAGTCTTGCCATCGGCAAGCGACACGGCAACCACACCCCCTTTCTTGCGACCACCCACATTGACGATCACCGAGTTATCAAAAACCAGAGGGGTGCTTCCTGCTCCAAAGTAACCATCCTCAGCTCCATATTCCTTGCGGAGTTCGCGAGACCAGAGTTTCTTGCCACTGGCCAACTCAACACAGTGAAGTGTGCCGGATGCACAGTGCGCAAAGACTTTTCCGTCAGCAATCTGAGGTACGCAACGAGGACCGGTGTCCGAATCGATTCCTTGTCGATACGTCGCCGGAAAGGTCGTCTTCCAAATCGGCTCACCTTGCCCGAGCGAAACGGCTTGGATCACATCGTTTGCACCTTCGCGAAAGAACATCACGACGCGGTCTTGCTGAATCGCTGCTCCCGCATAACCTTGCCCAGCATCGATCTCCCAGAGTAACTTCGGTGAACTCTTCGAATGGTCCGAGAGCACAGGGCTGCTCGATGCAAAACCATCCCGCTTAGGACCTAGCAAGCCAGGCCAGTCGGCACTGGAAAACAATACAGGCCATGACACAAAGGCCCATGCGAACAAGCTTATGCGGCAAACAAGGTCCGCAGGATCAACGTTTCGAATCGACATCGGGCCGAACCCTCCGATTTCTAAAAGGATCTTCGTCAGTGGATCTTTAGTAGCGAATCAGTGCGGTGCCCCAAGTCAAACCGGCACCGAACCCGCATAGCAAAATCAATTTACCCCTTTGCAATCGTCCTTGCAGGTTCGCCTCATGAAGAGCAAGTGGGATACTGGCTGCCGAAGTATTTCCGTAACGATCCAAATTGACCAGAACCTTTTCGGCGGGGATCTGCAGATCATCGAGCACTGCGTCGATGATCCGGGTGTTGGCTTGGTGCATGACCATCAGATCGATGTCGTCCAAAGTGTATCCAGAGTTTGCAAGTACATCTTTGGTGCTGTCGACCACGCACCGAACCGCCCACTTAAAGACACTTTTGCCGTCCATTTGCATGTACTGACGGCCTTGAGCCAACCCCTCAGGAGTCAGTGGCTCACGAGACCCTCCCCCGGGGGTGCACAAAGCTTCGGGTGACCCTTCGGCTCCCAGAGTAAAGGCAAGAATCCCAGATGCACTTATCGGATTGTCGCTTTGCCTGGCCTCGAGAGGTTGGAGCAACGCAGCGCCAGCACCATCGCCAAAGAGCGGATAGGTCTTTTTGTCTTTCGGATCGACCGTCCGACTCATGACTTCGCAACCGACAATCAGAGCGTTTCGGGCTAATCCGTTAGCCACAAACTGAGAACCGACGATAAGCCCATACATGAATCCAGAGCAAGCTGCATTGAGGTCAAAGGCCGGAGCGATGCATCCGAGTTTGCGCTGCAAAATACACGCTGTCGATGGCGTCATGTGGTCTTGTGTGATCGTTGCAACCAAAACCAAATCGACCTGCGATGGATCGACCTTAGCGCGGCTCAAGCAATCCAAAGCGGCAAGATATCCAAGGTCGCTTGAGGCTTGATCGTCCCTTGCAAAACGTCGCTCGCGAATGCCTGTGCGTTGAATGATCCACTGGCTATCGCAACCCAATGAAGAGAGCTCTTCATTGCTCACGACACGCTCTGGCACGTACATCCCGGTCGATGCAATCACGACAGGAATCGATTTGCCGAGCCGACTGCGTCCACTCGGGACTAACGAAGTATTGATCATACCAACAGGAAACGCGAGTCGTGGGGGAAACGGGCTTTCAGAGGCCAGAGTATAACAACCAACATCCGACTGGGTATCGGTTTTAGTGGAGATTCTATAAGCTGCGTAGGTTGCGGGGAGTGGGAAGGATTTTGACAAGATTTCAACAATTTTGACGATTCCTCCGTTTTGGGGGGTGACTACGCCTGGGTGGGGAAGTTAGATTCTACGGCTACTGCGGGCCTGCTACCACGCTTTGTACGCGTGAATCCTGGCCATTGCGCCGTGGCTCGTTCCCCACACTCCAGCCATAGAAAGTGCTGATGTTGCGATGTGCTTGATCGCCATTCAATATCGCGTGGTTCCAGAGACTCCGATCCTTGTGGCCACCAACCGCGAGGAGTTTTACGATCGGCGAAGTCATTCGCCGAGCATCCAATCTGGCAAACCGCGCGTTCTGTGCCCCCTCGATCAACGAAGTGGCGGAACTTGGTTGGGAGTCAATCAACATGGAGTTTTCGTCGGGATCTGCAACCGCAGGGTTTTCGAACCCCTCGGTTCGAATCGCTCCCGAGGATTGCTCGTCAAAGAAGTGTTGAAGGCTCCTACCAGTCGCCTAGCCGTTATGAAGTTGTCGATTTGCAACCCGGTCTGAGCATCATCGGAGGGCGAAATCTCAACGATCCTCGCGACGAGCGAGTCCAACTCGCTGGCCGTTTGCTGACGCTACAAAATCTCGACTCCCCTGTGAAGTTCTTAGCTGTGGCAAGCAAGGTTTTCGCCAGGACCCCCAATCCACTGGCTCGCGCCAGTATGGTGATCCAAGGTGGTGACTACGGAACCGTCTCGAGTACCCTAATCGCACTTGGGCCTAAACCCCGCGACGCGATTTTCCAATACTCCGACGGTCCTGCCAGCGAAGCTCGCTTCGAGGACTATTCGCCACTTCTGCGGGATATTCTCAGCCGAGGTCTTCGTGAGTCCCGATCCAAAGCCGCTGCAGCCGTCGAAATGGCCGATGCGGATGCCGATCTCGCCGAAGCTGCCGAAGTCGATTGATTGAGACGATGCCATGCCAACCGTAGCGATCACTGACTACACCTTTGCAAACCTAGAGATCGAGAAGTCCATTCTCGATCCGATCGCACAGGTCATTGATGGGCAGTGCAAAACTCCCGAAGCACTCATCGAGTTGGTTCAAAACGCCGACGCCGTCATCACGCAATTCGCGCCGGTGAATGCTGAGGTGATCGACTCGATGCAACGCGCCAAAGTCATCGTTCGCTACGGGATCGGCGTCGATAACGTCGATCTCCAAGCAGCCAAGCGAAAAGGCATTCCCGTATGCAATGTGCCCGATTATTGCATCGATGAAGTCGCCGATCATACCCTCGCATTTATCCTTGGCATGACCCGCCAAGTTGTTCCAAACACCATCGCAATCGGTCAAGGCAAATGGGGTTTGGCAACCGATCTGTCCCACATGCGGACACTCAAAGACCAAACTGTCGGTGTCGTGGGATTCGGACGTATCGGTCGCGAAGTCGCATTGCGACTCAAAGCCTTCAAACCCCAAATCCTCGTTTATGATCCACTGGTTGATCCAGCACAACTCGAGACTTATGGGGCTCGCGGAGTTTCCCTTGCAGAGCTTCTCGCATCTTGCGATATCGTTACACTCCATTGCCCATCGACCCCGCAAACCAAAAAACTCCTGAATCGCGAATCGATCGCGACGATGAAACCCGGATCGCTCGTCGTCAATCTTGCAAGAGGGGATTTGATCGACACCGTTGCGATGATCGAGGCACTTCAAAGCGGCCACTTCAGCGGTGCTGCGATCGATGTTTGCGACCCTGAGCCGATCCCCATCGATAGCCCCTTGCGATCGATGCCCAACGTCATCGCAGCTTCGCACATCGCATCGGCTAGCCCCAAAGCCGTTCGAAAGCTTCGCCAGTCGGCTGCTCTGCACGCGGCCAATGCCATCCGCAATCTGCCACTGGTTCACATCGTCAATGGCTTGCCTAGCCCGACTTAGTCGGTGGCTTTCGGTGTTCTTTTGAGAAACATCCAAATAACACCAAGGCCCCTGTGGGCTATTTGCTCCCTGTCGGACTGAGCTAAACTGCTAGAATAAGTTAAGAAGACCTTTACGCTACTGACGCAGTGTCAGAGAAAAAAGTCATCGAATTAGCAAATGTTCGCTAAGAGAGAACTCTATGCCTAAGCCTCTTTTTCATGGTGTGTGCGCTTCGTCGATCACCCCGTTTGGTTCGCAAGGTGCCCTCGAACTGACGCGTCTAGGGCCGCACCTGGATTGGTTGATCGCCGAAGGGGTCGATGCGATCTCACCTCTAGGTAGCTCAGGCGAATTTGTCGCGATGGAATGCGAAGATCGCAAAAAGGTACTCGCAACCGCCCTGGAAAAAATCGCAGGACGGGTCCATGTCGTCGCCGGAACCCACGATTATTCGACTCGCCGCACGATCGAACTTTCCCAATTCGCCCAGTCGCATGGTGCCGATTCGCTCCTGATCGTCCCACCCTACTACATGGCTCCCACTCCGTCGCAAGTCATGGATCATTACCGACGAATCGCCGAGTCGGTCTCGATCCCGATCGTTCTGTATCACAATATCCCGCTGACGGCTGTGGATCTGAAGACCGATCATTTGCTCAAACTCTATGAAGAGAAGGCCATCGGCGGAATCAAAATGTCCAACCCTGAGCCAGATCGTATCTGCGAGATACTCCAAGCCACCGACTCACAGTTGCATATCTACGCAGGCATCGACACAGTGGCCTTCGAAGGCCTCTGCCATGGCGCTCATGGCTGGATCTCTGGGATCCCAAGCACCGTGCCCCGCGCCGCCAAAGAACTCTATGTCGCTATCGCCGTGGAAAAGAACCTCGACCGAGCCCGCTTGCTCTGGACCAAACTCGCTCCCCTGATGCGATTGCAGTTCCAAGCCTACCATTCACGCGGCGAAGGTGCCCACTGGTTCTCGACCATGAAAGCCGCTTTGAACATGATCGGCCCTCCCGTCGGCGATCCCGAACCACCGATCGCACCGCTCCCTGAGTCGCTTCGAGGAACCCTCGCGAAACTTCTGCGAGACCTGGGGTATACGGTCAAGTCATGACGCATTCTCAGAACGTACCGCTAGATGCTCTCGAAGACTTTGTCACCCAAGCACTCCAAAGCACTGGCATGCCCAACGAGCAAGCGGGCATCGTCGCCGATACACTCGTGACAACCGATGCGATGGGAGTCTATACCCACGGTACGAAACTCCTGATCGGATACATCAAAAAACTTCAAGCGGGCGGATACGATCCTCGCGCTGTACCGACCGTCGAGCGACAAGGTCCAGCTTGGGGAATCATCGATGGCCAATCGGCCCTCGGGATGATCGGTTGCCACGGAGCGATGAAGCTTGCGGTTGAAAAAGCCAAGCAAACCGGGATCGCGTATGTTGGACTCAAGCACACAGCCCATGTCGGAGCCATCGGGTACTATGCATCGATGGGAGCTCGCCAAGGCTGTATCACGATGGTTACCGGCAACGACATACCATCGGTAGCCGCACCGGGTTCCTGCAAAGCTGTCCTGGGTAGCAACCCGATCGCTTATGGGATCCCTCGCCTTGGTGCCGATCCGATCTTCTTGGACATGGCCACTGCAGCCACTGCCGGTGGCAAAGTCTACGCGGCTTGCCAACGTGGTGAGCCGATCCCAGAGACTTGGCTCATCGGCCCTGACGGTAAACCGACCACCGATGGATCGCTCTATCCTGCCCAAGCCTCCTTGGCACCCATGGCCGGTCACAAAGGGTATGGCATCGGACTATGGTGCGAGATCCTCTCGGCGATCTTACCAGGCGGCAATCACACCTGGAACGTTGGCAGTTGGCTCTTTGACGACCCCTCCAAGCCATCGAATCACACCGCGTCGTTCACTGCGATCGATGTTTCAGTCATCACCGATCCCAAGCGTTTTGATACCCAGCTCCAAGACCTGATCGACCAGATCCATCATGCGCCCAAAGCCGAAGGCTCCTCGGGAGTGTTGCTACCTGGCGAGCGAGAATGGTCTCGATATCATCAAGCAAAATCCTCTGGGATTCCCCTTCCGATCGATGTGCTTGAAAAACTCAAACTCGTCGCCCAAGCTACCGAAGTTCAGGCAAATTGGCTTTTTTAATATTCCTCCCATGGAGTGTCGTTTGTTCAAATGAAAATCATTCGCTACCAAGACTCCCGTTCTGAAATCCACTTCGCCAGCGTTCAAGCCGATGGCAGCCAACTCCGTATCGATGGCAACCCGCTTGGGAAATGGACTCAGACGCAAGAGCCGGCCCAAGTTACCAAGTTGCTCTCTCCGATCGAGCCTCGCGATATCCTGTGCATCGGACTGAACTATCGCAAGCATGCGGCCGAAGGAGGTCAAGCGATCCCGGAGTTCCCCGTGCTGTTTATGAAAAACAGCGGTGCGCTGAGCAACCCCGGCGACCCGATTGTTTTGCCGCGTAAACTCGCTAGCCAGTCGGTCGACTACGAATGCGAACTTGCTGTGGTGATCGGCAAACCCTGCTACAACGTATCGAAAGCCAACGCGTTGGATTACGTCCTGGGTTACACCTGCGCCAACGATGTCAGCGCTCGCGATTGGCAAATGAAATACGGTGGTAGCCAATGGTGCCGTGGAAAGACCTTCAGCACCTTCTGCCCCCTCGGGCCGGTTTTAGTGACTCCCGACGAAATTCCCAATCCGAACGCATTGTCGATCAAAACCATTCTTAATGGTCAGGTCATGCAGGACTGGAACACCAACGACATGATCTTTGATGTGCCGACGTTGATCGAATTCTTAAGTGGTTCGACGCGACTGGCGCCCGGCACCGTGATCCTTACCGGTACGCCTCATGGCGTAGGCGGGGCACGCAAGCCACCGGTCTATCTCAAAGATGGCGATACTGTGACGATCGAAATCGAAAAGATCGGGTCGCTGACGAATCCTGTCGTCGACGAATCGATCGGTTGATACGATGATTCGACCCAGCCTAAATACCATCGCCTTGGACATCGGTAGCTCATCGATCAAAGGTGCTGTCTTGGATCTAGAGTCCGGCGAGCTGGTTTCGGTTTGCTCACGTAACTTTCCAGATCCTATCGACCACTTGCCAGCAGGTCACATCGAGATCGATCCCAAAGCGATCGTCAATGCGGTCTTGGAGGTCATTACCGAATTGGCTGAGCCTCTGACGCACAGTTGTTCGGTATGGATTTGTGGCCAGATGGGCGGACTGATCCTATCGGACGAACGGGGCAGAGCCAAATCGAACTACCTCTCGTGGCGCGATCAACGAACGCTCAAGTCAACCGGTGGTTTACGCTCCTCGATGGAAACGATCCGATTGGATTGGCCGGATGCTCTCTTTGCGAGTCTAGGTCGCGAACTCCAACCCGGATCGACATCGACCCTGCTGCATTGGCTCTCGGAGCATCGCAAACTCAGCGATGGCCTGCTACCGCTGTCGATCGCCGACTACTGCATCAGCCATCTTGCTAAGCAACCCGGGACGATGCACACCACGCATGCGATCGGACTGCTGGACTTAAGCAAGTTGGATTGGCATTACGGAGCCATGGAGCGAATCGGACTCGGTGATCTTTGGTGGCCAGAACTCATCGGCGATACCCGTGCGGTTGCCAAGTGGAAGATCGGCTCTCGGGTTTTCCAAGTCCATGGCTCCTACGGTGATCAGCAGTGCGCGCTCTTTGGAGCAGGACTCCAGGAGGGTCAGCTATCGATCAATATCTCAACAGGATCCCAGGTCAGCTTGCTCTCAAAAGGACTCGATCAGGGTCCCTATCAAACCAGAGCTTACTTTGGCGAATATTTTCTAAAGACTATTACCCATCTGCCGGCCGGAAGATCGCTCAACGCCTTGATGGAACTCTTTACTCAGCTCGACGAGGATCCGAGTAAGCAAATCGATCGGGCTTGGCAAATCGCGTCGCAGAGGATGGACCAAGTTGCGTCGACCGATTTGGTCGCCGATATCTCCTTTTTCGCAAGTCCGCTTGGTCATTCGGGGTCACTTAGCAATATCACTACCGAAAATCTCTCTGTAGGGCATGTGCTGCTGGCCGCCTGCAATGCGATGGCCAAGAACTATGTACAAGCCTCCCAGCGGTTTGGGGACAAAAATCAATGGAAATCCCTGTTGATCTCCGGAGGATTGCCTTGTCGTCTACCCCGTTTGGCTCGATTGATCCAAGACGGCTTTGCGTTGCCAACCGTGCAACGATCCGGCGAAGAAACCCTCCTTGGGCTATTGCGATTGGCCCAGCAACACCAGCGCCCAGGATCGTAGTACACTACGAGAATCCATCCTCTTCTCAGGGAGCCCCGTCGATATGAAAAAGACTCTTTCTGCAATCTTGCTCGCTTGCGCATCGTTGCCTTGCCAAAACGGCTTATCCCAAGACCCCTCCAAATTCATCGATCATTCGCTGCTGGTCGCCAAGGAGTATCCTTGCAACTGGCCGACCCATCCGTTCCCCAAATTTCAGATCGTCCATCAGTCGAGCGTCGGGCCAGCAAGCCCTTACAACATCGATTCTTTGTATGTCGATGGAAATACGGGCACCCAACTCGATGTCCCTCCGCACAGTGTCGCGCGTCCGGAGTTGAATCGCGAAAAGTCTGGACCACTGGGACTGGCGACCACCGAGAAAACAGAGGCTTGGCAATTCGGAGGGGAAGCCTGCATCGTCGATACCCGCGATCTGTTGGACAAAGCACCCAAGGGAGTAAGCCCCTTGGTCACCCCCGATTACATCGATCGTTTCGAGGCCGCCCACCGAAAACTGCGCTTTGGAGATGTCGTCTTATTTCGTAGCGATTATTCCGATCGATACTATCGACCGTTTCCAGAAGGCTCACGCTTTATCAACGATGTCGTCGATAAAAAGGCACCCGGTTATCCGGACCCGAATCCTGAGACGATGGAGTCGCTGGCCGCTCGCGGTATTATGGCGCTTGGAACCGACAGCGCGAGCATGGGACCGATGCCGGATCTAGCCGAACCGACCCATTATGCGGGCCTGCGGCATGGCATGATATGGACCGAAGGTGCTACCAACTTCGGCCAACTGCCTTCGACCGGAGCGTTCTATTGTTTCCTAGGGCCCAAGCACGAAGGTGGGCCTTATGGCGAAGGCCGAGCGTTTTCAATTGTTGGAGGTGAGTTGCCCAAAAAACTCATCGAATCGTGCAAGTCCAAGCGTGCCATCGATCTTTCACCAACGCTCACGCCCAAGTTCCCGATGACCAATCCAGGTCGAAACACCGGTGAGCATCGACAGGTGTATCTCAAGATCGATTTTCTCTACAGCGATTATCTCGATATGCACCATCATGGACACATGATGGATTCGATGGCCGGAACGCATTTGGTGCCACCATCGTATGCATTGGCTCCAAGCGATTCGCCTTGGGAGGATTCCCCCGAGGTTCGACTGTGGCTCGATGAGTACGAAAAGAAGTATGGCAAGCGGGCTCAGAGCGATTTGACAACCGAGCGAGTGCCGATCGAATGGACCTGTGGCGACGTGCGTGTGATCGATGTGCGCTCACTTGTGGGAAGCACCGACCGAGCCTCATGGCCCGCTTCACCTGAGATCACTTCGGCAGCGATCGAGCGTTATGAAAAAGAAACCGGCCCCTTGCAAGCTGGCCAAGTCGTTGTTTTTCATACCGGGGTGATCGATCGGTATTTGAAGATGCCTGCCGATGCGCAAGGAAACTTCGGCAGCGGTCTTTGGACTGACGCGTATTCTCGCAAGACCGAAGGATGGCCTGCTCCAGGCCCTGATGCGATCGATTACTTGAGTAAAAAAGGGATCCGGTGCGTGGCAACCGATGCTCCGGACTTAGGAGGCGTTGATCCCAAACGAGCGCTCATGACCTATTGGGCACTTGGTAGTCGGCAGATGGTGGGTGTCGAGTTTTTGAGCAATGTCGGATCGATCCCCAAGCAAGGCGGGTACTTTTTGTTTGCAGCACTGAAGATCAAGGATTGCCACGGTGGTCCCGGTCGGGCGATTTTGCTGTACTAATTTGCTCTATGAATTTGCTGTATTGATTTTCTGGGCTATTGAGCCGCAATGCTCTGGATTTTGAACTAGGAATCGAATCGATGATACCTCCCTGGACACAAGGCGAGTTGCCCGAACCCAAGCCGCTTCGCTGGCGAAATTGGACTAGTTTCATCGGGCCTGGGATTGTCATGATGGGGATTCAGATCGGAGGAGGCGAGTGGTTGCTTGGCCCTGCGATGACGGCCAAGTATGGTGGTGGACTCATGTGGATCGCAACGGTGGCGATCCTGCTGCAGGTTTTCTACAACATGGAGTGCGGTCGTTACGCGCTTTATTGTGGCGAGCCAGTTTTCACAGGCTTTATGCGTTGCAAACCGAGTCCGCTGTTTTGGATCGGGCTGATGTTGGTGCTGAACATCTCGGCTTTAGTGCCAGGACTTTCGACGCACGGGGCTGCGATGATCGCGTCGCTAATCCTCGATCGTCCACCGACTGCCGAGGATAAGTGGTTGGTCGTTCCATTGGCTTATGCATGCCTGTTTGCCGTCGCATTTCCAATCATCATGGGGGGTAAGATCTACAATATTTTGCAGTGGGTCATGACGGCCAAGATTGCGATCGTATTAGGCTTTTGTTTTGGGTTGGGAGTCACGTGCGTTAGCACTTCGAATTGGTGGAATGTTTTTAGTGGATTTGTCAAATTTGGGAATGTACCGGTTGCCAATGCCGATGGAACCGAGCGCACAGAGAATCTGTTTACGCATTGGTGGCAAACGGGAGAGTTTCCCCTGGTATCAACCGCGAGCATCATTGCGATTGGAGCGTTTGCTGGGTATGCCGGCGGTGGGGGATTAGCAAACTCGACTTATTCCAATTTTGTCCGGGACAAAGGATGGGGGATGGGATCGCAAGTCGGGGCTATACCCAGTGTGGTCGGTGGTCGGAGCGTGACGCTCAGCCATGTGGGTAAGGTGTTTTCGATAAGCCAGGAGAATCTGCACCGCTGGAGGGGATGGTGGAAGTACATATTGACGGACCAAGTTTTTGTATGGGCACCGGGTTGTTTTGTAGGAATGGCCTTGCCCGCACTTCTATCGATGCAGTTTGGGGGGCAGTCGACCATCACCGAAGAGCAGATGAAAGTCGCCCAAGCGATCGTTACGTCGGATGGAATCCGCAACAGTGGGTTTGGGCCTTTGCTTGGCAAGCTCCTGTGGATAGCCGCTCTATTCACTGGTTTGATGGTGATGTTACCGAGTCAGATGTCCGTCTTGGACGATTTCAGCAGACGTTGGACCGATGCGATATGGAGTGCCAGTTCTCGGGTAACGGGCCATTGGCGAAGTGATCAAGTCAAATGGATCTATTACAGTATCTTGGCCAGTTACGTTCTATGGTCATTTCTATGCACATTTTTGTTCAGCAATGCGCCCAAGCTCATGACCGACTTCATCGCGAACTTCAATAACTTGGCTATCGGAGTGACTTCGTTTCAGATCCTGTGGATCAACCATCGGTTATTGCCCGAGCCGATCAGACCCCGATGGTATCAATCGCTGGGAATCGCATTGTGCGGGGTATTTTATCTGGGATTAGCCGCCATGGTCTTTTGGTTCAACATCCTACCGATGTTGATGACTTGGATTTCTTCTCGGAACTGATAAACACGCATCAACGCTGATGGATACGCTTAGAAATACGCTCGGCTCCGAGTTGTCACCGGGCTTTCTTGGGGTAGAAAAGGTTAGGTGACCATTTTGCCCTCATACCAGTAACCCGAAGTGTAAACGAGGGAGCAGTGGAGTAAGCGTCTCCATCATGAACGGAACATCAAGAGATCTACGCTCGAATCAGCCGTGTACTAACGCTGCCTCCCTTACGGTTCGGGTTACCAGGGGCTGTGCCCTTAATCAAACTTTCCGCAGGAAGTCCTCAGTTTGCCCTCGTACCAGTAACCCGAAGTGTAAACGAGGGAGCAGTGGAGTAAGCGTCTCCATCATGAACAGAACATCAAGAGATCTACTCTCGAATTAGCCGTGTTCTAACGTTGCATCACTTAAACCCCTCTGCTGGAATATTACCAATCGCTCGATTAAAATCCTTTCTTCAAAGACCCACCTATCTCCAATCCAACCACACCACCATGAAACAAACATTCCTACACGCGGCACGACTGCTGGCGGGCTCAAGCATTTTCCTCAGCAACATCGCCCAAGCCGAAGATATCAGTTCCTGGACCTCATGGCGTGGGCCAAAGGATTCCGGGGCAGTCGAGACCGGTAACTTCCCGTCGACCCTCACGAAAGACAAGCTGCGATGGTCGGCTCCCTTGCCAGGCAAAGGCTGCTCGACCCCCATCCATCTCGATGGCAAGATCTACGTCACGGCCCCCCAAGACGGCAAGGACGCACTTCTTTGCATCGATGCCAAAGGCAAGCAACTTTGGTCGACTGCATTCGAGGCAGAAGACGCCGGTAAGCATCGCAATGGATCTGGTTGCAATGCATCTCCAGTGACCGACGGCAAAGCGATCTACGTCTACTTCAAAAGTGGAACATTCGCAGCACTGGATCTTCAAGGCAAAGTCCTTTGGCAAACCAACCTCGTCAAAACCTACGGCAAAGACACCCTCTTTTGGGACCACGGCACCTCGCCGGTGCTTACCAATAAGCACGTGATCATGGCCAGAATGCATCAGGGCGAGTCGTGGCTGGCTGCCTTTGACAAACAAACCGGTCAGGTGGCTTGGAAGGTAGCTAGGAACTACCAAGTCCCAACCGAGTGCGATCATGGTTATACCACTCCACTAATCATGGAGTATCAAGGCAAAGAATCGATCCTCGTCTGGGGAGCCGAGCATGTGACGATCCATGATGCAGCCGATGGCAAGCTGGTCTGGTCGTGCGGGAATTTCAATCCCGATGGAGCTCAGTTGTGGCCAGCGATCGCTACACCCGTCGTCGTCCAATCAACTGCCGTGATCGCTTATGGACGCAACGACCGAGGAATCCCAAGGCTCTATGGGATTCGCCTTGCAGGAACCGGAGACACGACCGCTACAAGTCACGCTTGGAAACGAGACGATGTAGGAACCTTCGTACCAACCCCTGCTGTGCATCGAGGCAACGTGGTTTTGGTAAGGGATCAAGGTCAAGTCGAAGGCTTAGACGCGGCAAGTGGCAAGACGCTTTGGAAAGGTGAGTTTCCTAAAGGTCGCGCAAACTTTTACTCGTCCCCCTTGGTCGCTGGTGATAAACTCTATGCACCCCGAGAGGATGGTGTCGTGTTCGTTGGCCAAATCAACTCCGACGGTTTCAAAATCCTCTCGGAAACCAATCTGGAACAACCGGTTATCGGCTCTCCCATTCCGTTTGGCAACGGTGTGCTCATCCGTGGTGAATCCCAGTTGATGTGCTTCGGGGATTAAACGCTACCGTTACAAAGTCATAACTCAAAATCGTATCGCAATGAAAATCAAGTTATTGGCTTTTGTTTTCATCTTCTGGTTCGCTTGCTCTATACCCAACCTGGGGCTAGGACAAAGCGCCTCGCAGCTCGCTTATCAATACGAGTTGGGAGACAAACGCGTCAGCATTCCGACAGCCGATGAGCCGCGAGTCGAAGCGTTCGGGACCGAATCACTTAAGGTTGCCGCCGAGTATCTAGAGCTTGGTGCAGCAAGCTGGGCAAGCGGTCGAGGTTGTGTGAATTGCCATACGACCGGTCCCTACCTTGCCGATGCAACCGCTTGGCACTCGCATTTCGGTAAACCCAACCAAGAGGTTTTCGAAAGCTTTGCCAAAGAAGTGCCCAACGACATCCAGGAGATTCGCCAGGCAGAGCACAACGGCCACAAATACTATCCGGGTGCCTTCTCAAGCGTCTGGCGCAGCTTGGGACTCGCCGAGTGGGATCGAAACGTCACAGGCAAATTATCAGAGACAACCGATCGCTCTTTACGCGAAATGCTGACTCGGCAATCAGCAAGTGGGGCATTCGTCAGTCATGGCGAAGTCGAGATACCTCATATTACCACCGACTTCGAATTGTCGCTCCATGCTGCACGAGCGATTGTAGTCGCTCCGAGTTGGCTCTCAGAACTCGAGGATCCAAACCTGCTTGCTCGCGTGGAGAGACTCAAACGATGGCTGGCCTCCGCCGTTCCAAAGAACAACTTCGATCGCGTTTTGAAACTGCAACTGGGTTACTATCTTCCCGAATGCGTCAGCGCTTCTGAGCAAGAGGCGGCAATGGAGCTGCTGAACCGTCGGCAGCACTCTGACGGCGGATGGAGTATCCGGGACATGTCACCGCTGGAGGATTGGCACTTTGAGATGAGCCCTAAAGTGCTCTCGCTGATCCAGAGTCTCCCTGACGCCGGGAATCCGCAAAGCGATCCCTACATGACCGCATTAGCGATCGTATTGATGCGGCAAAGCAACGTGCCGGTATCCGATCCGCGCATCGAGCGAGGACTCTCGTGGTTAAAACGAGAGCAGCGTCAAAGCGGTCGATGGTGGATGCATTCGCTTTACCGTGGTAATTATCATTACACGACCTACATCGCTACGGTCGAGGCGATGAAAGCACTTAAGCTATGTGGAGAGCTCGATCGAATCACTGCGATCGAAACCCCATGACGGCCTGATGACTGCATGTCCTGGATCCTAACCCATAAGAGAGCACCCGATGAACCGTGACTTATTTTTGCAACTGGCCATCGGCCTGCTGCCAATCCTAATTTGTTGCGAAACCACTCGAGCTGAAGACTGGCCTCAGTTCTTGGGCAAAACCAGGAATGGGGTTTCTCAGGAAAAAAACCTTGTGGATTCCTTTCCTGCTGCGGGGCCTAAGATCCGTTGGAAAGTCCCGGGGGGAGTCGGCATGTCGGCCGTGGTTGTTCAAGGCGACCGAGCCGTGACAAGTTGGAATTCCGATGGAGAACAGTGGTTGGTTGCTCTGGATGCAGCAACGGGCAAGTTGGTTTGGAAAGCCGAAATGGGACCAGCTTACAAAAACCCCATGGGAGATGGGCCTCGAGCCACACCCACGATCGACCAGCAGAGCATCTATGCTTATTCCGGCGAAGGCATCCTCCTGGCGGTGGATCTCTTAAGTGGTCAAACGCGATGGCGCAAAGACGTCATGGACGAGCTATCGGCCAAGGCTTCCGAGTACGGGATGTCTTGTTCGCCGTTGATCGTTGGAGATCGTCTCATCGTGCAAACCGGGGCAACCGACGCAGCGCTGGCAGCGTTTGCTCTCGCCGATGGCAAGCTGCTATGGAAAGCCGGCACCGGACATGCAGGTTATTCCTCACCGGTAGTCATGGACATCGCAGGAACCTCGCAAGTCGTATCCATTACAGGTACGGCCGTCATGGGTATCGATCCTGCCAATGGCAAAACACTTTGGAGCTATCCGTTTGAAACCGACTATGGTTGCAACACGGCCAGTCCTGTTGCGATCGATGGAGGTGTGTTTGTATCGGCAGGTGAGAACCACGGCTCAGTCTTGTTCGATGTGCAAAAGGACAAAGAAGGCTATCGCGTCAAAGAGCGTTGGAAATCGCTGGATGCAAAGAGTGTGATGCGAAATGAATGGCAGACTTCGATTCTTGTCGGCGATTATCTGTACGGATTTGACAATGTCGGTGCGGCTGGTCCAGTGAGTCACTTTTCCTGCATCGAGGCCAAGACTGGCAAGTCGGTTTGGC
>JAJTFC010000166.1 GCA_021298315.1 Planctomycetaceae bacterium | reverse complement strand
GCTAACAACGGCTACGCCGTGCGGCAAACAAATAGCCAATCGAAATGGTGGTTTGGTTCCAGTCGCGGTGCACCATTAGGACAGGCCGTGTACGAGCACTGCCCGACGCTCGCGCTCGTCGGCTAACAACGGCTACGCCGTGCGGCAAACAAATAGCCAATCGAAATGGTGGTTTGGTTCCAGTCGCGGTGAACCATTACGACAGACCGTGTACGAGCACTGCCCGACGCTCGCGCTCGTCGGCTAACTCGGCCAAGGCAGTGGGCTAATCGCGCCGCAGCAACTACCTGCGTTTGTTATTGATCGTCCGTTTTAGCAATACGGTCTGATCGGTATTGAGATCTTCGCCGGGCAAAAAGCCCACAGGCACAGTCCGGTCGATGATGTAAAACGCCCGTTCTCGCTCAGGCTCGCCCGCAGAGTTGGTGTACTCTTTTCCAAACCCTGTCACTGGATCGTACTCAAAGAGTGCAACCGTTACCCACATGGCAAAAACGTTCGACTGATCGGTCGTCAAATTCGACAATCGCATGGCTCTCTGGTACCGAGTAAATGCGTTCTGACGCGCTTCGGCTAACTCAAGCGGATTGATCCCTCCGATATTCCCCGCTTCCGCATTGGCAACAGAATACGGTGAAAACAGCAAATTGCCTTGGTTCTGACCGTTGGGTTGCTCTCTTCCTGTCGGGTTGCGATCAAGCGAACGCAATACCGTCGACTCGCTAGCATAACGTCCCCGCTGGGTCGTTTGTGCCCGATTCGTCGCGTCTTGACTCGGTGCAAACGGATAGAGATTGGTCGCTAAACCGTATCGATAAGCTCCAGCGAACAATGTCGGATAATTCGGATCCATGCCTGGAATGCTAATACCGATCGAAGACGAACCGCCCCCAGCATATCCCTTGCGATTCAAAAAGAATTGAGCGGCTAGACCGTTTTGCAGATTGCTCCGCTCGTTGGTGTCAGTAAAGAGATACTCTAAACCTTGGAACACCTTGTCGGAACTGATCGTATTGAGGTTGATCTTACCTGGACTGACATAAGTCGGGAGCTGATGGTAAGGTGCAAGCACCGAGGCACCGCGGAAGCTTTCGCGTTCCCCATTGTTTGTAAAATTCTCTTGAATGAACGAACCGAGGAATCGGGCGGCCCAAGGATCAATATTTCCATTGGGAAAAACTGCTGCTTGCAAACGCTCGATATCAAGCTGCTTGACCGTATCGACATAAGCCGTTTGCGTTTCAACGAGTTCAAGAATCAGCCCCCAATCGGCTTGGGCGCGCGGTTTGCCCGACGTCGTTGACCAGTCCCCTGAGCGACGCATCCAGTATCCACCCCGTTTGGCGACAGTCGCTGCATTGGCGTCGGTCGGAGCATAATCCATGAAATCGTTTGCACCTGCGTTTTCCAGATTCGTCACCAAAGCGTTCGACACTTGGAACGATGGCAAGAACCCAAACGGTGTGCGTGCAGTGCGATCATCAGCGATATCAAAGTAGTAACCGAACTGGCCTGCCGATGTTTGTGGAACCATCATCAGTTCATGCGCGTTTGCAAAGGTTCGATTCATCCAAACCGGAGAGGTCAGGTCTCGTGGCGAACCGTTGTACTCAGGTTGATTCTGTACGAATTGCGGTGGACCGAAACCGTCGTAGTTATCGGCCGTGTCCGCATTGTTAGCGATATCCTGTGGGTTAATCGCAATTGTTCCGCGATGGTAGCCAGCATTGACATACCCTAGCGTCGTTGCACTGTTGTGAACCGATTGGGTCGCGTTGTTGTCGCCCGGTTGCTGGGACGCATAACCTAACTGGACGTTGAAATAAGACGCATAACGATCAAATTGCGGTCCGTTTCCAGCGGGTGGGTCCGGGTCGACAAGGGTTTGATAGGGAGTTTTGCGCAACTGAGCCGTCGATGCGGAGTGGTAGGAGAATCCCCAGTCCTTCTGGCTTCCTGCATTGGCAGTCGGTTGGCCGTTGGCTACCGATACCTTGGTGTTGGCATTTCGTCGAGTACCGCCATCTTTGTACCGAGATTGAAAAGCCACATCCGCACCTGGATCATTCGGGTCGGCACCCTTGGGGGCCTCGCCATTGAAGACGGTCAAATCGACCGAAATCCAATCGACGGTGATGTACGGGTTGTTGATCGGATCGTAAGGGAACTCAGGGTCGGCAAGCCGTTGCAAGCAGGCGGTACGAACATTGTCGTACGTGCCGGTCCGAGTCATCGGAGCCACACCGTTGGGATTCAATACAGGATTGACACTAGATCGATAGTCAAAGGGTTCATCGGGGAACCGGTCGGTTCCGACGTTGGAAGCATCGACCCAGGAGTCCGGTGGCAGATCGTTGTAACCCCATCGGTTATCCGATCTTTGTGGGCGGCGATCTTGAGAATTCAGAACCGTTGTAGGCATCAAGTTTTGCTTCCAGTAGCCTTGGTTCTCGATGGGATTAGGCATCGACACATTGATTCCTATGCCTTCGGGGAAGCAGTTTCGCCAAGTCGGGTTGTTTCCGTTATTGCCATTGTTCCCGTTGTTGCCATTGCCGTTGCCCGGGGTATTGGTCGGAGGTTCTGCAGCACACACTACACCCACAGGGGCTTTGATCCGATTGACCCAATCGGGACGGTAGCGGTTGATCGACTCGCCATTGAGCAGCGTCGTCGAAACGCTGTTGCTTCCAAGCACGATCGCTTGGTGACTAGGCGAGTTGATGGGTGGATTCGTCGCGACTGAATTCTTGAGCAGCGTCGCAGGCCAAGGAATCCCAGTCTCTGGATTCGTGGTCAATGACCCTACGTTCGTCTCAGGCCTTGGGCCAACGACCATGTAGTTACCACCTTCGAGAAACAAAGGGGATCCTTGTTGGGTGGAGCGATTGTAGTAGACCATGAACTCGCGGTTGGCGTTCTGCTGCGGATTGTCGTTGCCACGCAAGTTCGGAACGCGGGGCACGTTTCTGGCCGACTGCTGCGTAAACCAAATCATCCGTTCAAAGACTTCGGTGTTTGGCGAAGTGTCGGTCAAGAGTTGATTTAGGCCCGAACCGACGTTGTACTCAGGAGACTGGCTGTTCTGATCGCCGGAAATATCGCTGTCTTGGGAAAACTGAGGATCGAGCCATGCAAGCCGATCGGTGTTGTTGTCGTTGGCCTGATAGAGCACATTGGGATTCTTGTTTCGAGTGTTGGATCCCGGAGGAGTGCTATCGGAAATACCGATCCGCCAGACGGGTTGAGACCCCCAGGCTTGGCTCGACGGAGCCATCTTATTGACCAACAGCTTGATTCGATTTCCGTTATTGGAATCGACTGCATAGAGCGACGAAGGAGCACCAGGGAGCACTGGATCGGTGTTGACGTACGTCGACCGAGGTGCGTAAACCTCCAAGAACAAAGAGCCTTGGGGGAATCGGTACTGATCGAAGTCGTTGTCGCCTTGTCCAACTTCTTTGCCAGAGCCATCATCGATGTTGGTATCACGCACCTTTTTGTCGTGGAATGCCAACGATTCGGTCAGAAGCAATTCGGGCTGTTCCATTCCCCAAACGACCCCGATGAATTGGCGCATGGTGGAATTGATTGGATTGTTGCCAGAGTTGATCAACCGGTCTGGGGCCCAGTAAGCGGTACGGTCCAAGCTCCCGTTCCGCACTCCAAAGGGATAGATGTCGTACTCAAAGCGAGTCATGGCCGCATCGGTATCCCTAAAGTCCACCACATTGACAGCCCATTGGGCCAATGCCCGCGCTCGGAATTTATCGCGTTGCAATTGGTTCGTCACTGTCTCCATGCTCGGGAATTCGTAATCCCTGGGCACGATCAATTGGGCCAAGCAGTACAGATAGCGTGCCAGCAGTTGCCGAGACCCCAAATAAGGCCTTGAACTGGAGTTTCTCAGGTTCAAGCCTCTGGTATAGAGCCCAGCAACTCCGCTCGATACTTTCATGTTCTGAGCGTAATCCCACTTGCCCTCGACTTCATCATTGAAGTTGTAGATCTCGGCAGGCTCGTCGATTTGACCGTCGTTGTTGCGATCCACACCGTTGCCGAAAGGACGATTGAGGTTGAGCCTCAGGTTCATGCTAAACTCGGGCGGAAAAAGCTCATTGAGGCTCTCGACCGTTAGCGAATATTCGTCGTTTGCAAGATCTGGCGCGGGCAATGTTCGCCTTCGGTACCGCTGTTCGTGAAGCATGCGAATGAGCCCAAGCAAGTTGCCTGGATCGCTTTGAAGGTTATAGCCGTTGCTGTTGGCAAACGTCGTGCCGTTGAGTATCGGTGCAACTGCTGTAAGCTTCGGATACCTCAGTTCTGCGCTGTGGGTCGTGATCAATCGGTTCACATCCGATCCGCTTCCAAACCCGGATGCTGCGAGCCGAGCGCGAAGCTCGGTAGGCAACGACGAAACGTCTTCGTCATAACGACGGAGGACCGACTCAAGATCGCTGAGGGTAAAGGGAGTGTCCCCGTAATCCCGCTTACCCGACCCCGACTCATACGCATCGCCGATGGTCTCCGATGGAAAGCCTTGCTGCACCCCGGCTTCGGGAGTTGCATCGGGAACCTGGGGATACAAGTAGACCAAGTTGCCGTGTTTATCGAACGTAGGAGCCACACTCGATCGTCGACCCATCGGTGCGCCCGGCATGGTACCGTGTCCGTAGACGCCGTTGAGTGGAAGCTCCCGCTCCATCAAGGCGCTTTGCGGATCGTTCAAGGGTCGACCCGGTGTACGATCGATCGCGTTATTGAACGCCAACGAAGCATAAGGCCGAGCCCCATAGCGCAAATCGAAGATCGAATAGCTACTGCTTGAAGTCAGCAAGGAAGCATTGTTCTCGAAGAGCGGGTTTAGCGAAATGTCTGCTGGACCGTAACCGAACCCTTGGGGAATTGAATATCCGAATCGGTGGAGGCCTTGGGAGTAACCAAAGGCATTAAAGCCAACACCGCTTCCCCCGAAATTCGCAACCGCTGATCCTTGGACCCGATCGCCATGCAAATTGATATTCAATCGACCATCGAGATCCTGAATCATCACTGCCGTCAGAGCCTTGAGCAAGCCGGCTTGGTAACTGTAGTTCATCACGCGTGCTGAGGAAGCATCGACAAGCCGCAGCAACTCAGAGGCTTCTTGCGCGTTTGCAGGAGTACCAAAGACGTGGGAGATGTAATGGATCAATTCCGGTCGATAGAACGATGGCAAAACACGTGATCCGTCAGTAAACGAGAGCCAATAGTCTCGCCAATCGGCCACATCATAGCCTTCATTGCTCTGCCCCTTGAGCAGGCTTTGATCGCCGATGCCTGAGACACCGATGATCCCGCCATTGTTGGCCATTAGATCGGGGTTTTGGAGATAGTCGTAGTTGGGAAGCAACGCCGGCGGGATCTTTGGCTTGCTCGTCGGGATTCGCATCAAGTGCCGCGCGTCGATGTTACCGAAACTCGGTTGGACCGGATCGGTTTCAAGACCGATCGCAGCATTGTTGAATGCATTGCCATTGATCATGCACTTGTAACCTTGATAGGTTTGGGCGGCAGGCTCGTAAAAGAAGAATAGATTGCGAAGCCCTTGGCTGTTGGGTAGCGCAATCCAATCGCCCAGTTCACCCGAGAAGGTTTCTACCCGAGAGGTGCTGGGGTTTCGCCACTTGCCCTCGAGTTTGCCTTTGATGCTCGACACGTCGATCATCACCGAGTAGTCGTAATCGACCGAGGTGTTTTGCGGATAGTTGCCTTGAGGAGCACTTGGCATGTTCCCATCGAGATTCGGATCAGCGACCGAATCATTAGCAGATCGGACATATCCGACGTACTTGTAGATACGGAACGAATAGCCTGCCAAGGGGCCTTCAAGTACCGTTAACACGCGCCCGTTGTAAGCCCCCTCGATGGGGCTGAGTTGATAGGAAGAGTATCCGCCTGCAAGGTTGCTTGGATTGCGAGGATCCAACGAGATTTTAAGTAGCTCTACACCGGCGCGATCCACGGGTGTAAGCTTGCGGCACCATTTGTCTTGGAACGTCGTGATACCGGCCCCGTAGAACCGATGACCAAACTGGACTTTGATGGCGTTGGCATCGTAGACATCTTCCAACAGAGCGTGCTTGTAAAAGGCGCTCTTTTGGTCTTTGGTTCCTCGGACGGCCAGCTTCATGACTTCGCTGGTCATCCCTTTGACCGAGGCGTTCGAGTGGTTGGCTCGAACCCGCAAGGCCTGTGCACCAGTGCGAGACGAACTTGCAGAGACAACCCATGTAACGGCCAGGAGCGAAAACAGCGCGAGCATCCCGAGGGCCAAAAGCAGGATCAAGCCTTGGCGATTTTGGCTAGGTCTTCGATGGCGGTTTCGTGTCGAGTGGTCCATGATGAGTTTTCCTCTCTCGCGAGTTTGGAGTTGGAGAGTGGCGTCTGTTTCGGATCGGTAGTGATAAGTAACCAGGCCTGAGTGAATCGTACGCAGCGACTAACGCAATTCCATCTGACGCTCGTAAACTTGCACGACATCTTTCAAAATCACCGCTTGGGTTTCATAAGTTCCTGCGGTGGTACCAGGAACAGGAGGAACTGTCGGTAGACTCATTCCTTTTTCTTGCATGTCACTGATTTCACCTTCGGTCCATCCCCAAGGTTTCCCAGCGACTCGCAAGGTCAACGGGTAGCTGTCCCCTGTGACGGCAATGATTCGATACCAACGATGGACTTGCCGCGCGACCTGCGTGACGTTTGCATTGTTTGCAGGCCGAGGTGTTAAATCACGCATCGCAAAGCGGGACATCATGATCCAATCCCCTGCTTTGACTTTCGAGTCCATCGATGCATAGCCATTGACGATAATGTTGAAGGTTCCCGAAGTGATCGCATCGTCCGAGATCCCCGTAACCCTGACAGCTCTTTCGTTGGTGGGAACATTCATCACATCAGATGGCGTCCCTTGCTGAGCACTGCCAGGAATGAGCACTGCGACGGAGGAAAGCTCCCGAACATCGCGTTTCGAGAAGACGACCAAGGCCACGTCATAGAGCCGTGGGATGTCCAAAGGTTGATTCGCTAGTGGACTCATTTGGAAGATATTCGTAACTCGATCCAGAGAGATCACCGGTGTGTTTTCCGAGGGAGTGATCGTTGCCATCCATGAAGCTTGGGCCGCAGCAGTCGGAGTCGAGATGATCGCACCGTCGGTTCCCACATACACAGACCTCAAAGGACCAATCGCTTTGTTGACCGTTGACGATGGCTGCACCAAGTCCCCACCGTACATCGTCGCCAAGCGTACGGCTGCCGGTTGACGCAACCAGCTTCCTGGCATCGACAACTGCGGGTCGCTCAGAGAACCTCTTAGGAGTCGTGGTGCTCGTCTGAACTGCGGATCGGAAACCAATAGAACCGGATCACTGGTATCGAACAAGAACGGAAACCGCGTTCTAAAAAACGGTTGAGGAACGTTGTTTCCACTGCGATTGGCAAAACCCCAAAAGAGTGGATCGATGCAAAAACCGATTCCGATCGCTTCGTTCTGTGCAACGGCGGCTTGGGTTGCATTTTGAGGAACTGGAAACGATGAACCGACGGCGTTGTAAGCGTCCTTCATCCCGTTGACGGAATACTCCGAGACGCCCACATCATCGATCAAGCACCAAGGGCTTTCGAGGGTCGGCTGGGCGATGTTGGCTGTGTTAAAAAGAGCGATGGCACTTTCGCCCGCCGCGAGCCCTTGGGTGATCTGCTGGCTGTCTTCGGCTTGGCGTCCTGCAAGCGGGATCAAAAAGGCGATCGAAACCAATCCGACCAAAATAACGACCATCGAGAAAATAACCTCGAGCATCGTCAATCCGCTACGTCTGTTGATCATCTTGGTTGCCCCTGCATCCGAAGCCTTACTGAGCGGTGACATTGGAGTTGTAGGTTCCTCGGCGCGATAGCTCGATCATGTCGCCAAGATTGAGGTCGTTGTAATTCAATCCCAAGATCGAAATTTGCGTTTCGAGATTGACCACTGGCGAAGCGGTGATGGCACCGGAGTTGGGACTGAGTCGAACGACATAGGCGCTCAGGTCGGTCAAGTTGTTTTGGACTCCTAGGGATGCTGCGGTTTTATAAGCCAGAGCATTTCGTCCAAGAATCTGCGGATCGGCATCCACGGGCATCGTCACACGCTCGATCTTACCGACGTGCAAGAAGACATCCTGCGTCGCGTCGATGCGAGTAAGGCTACCTTGGTAGTTCGGATCGGATCCTGTGCCTCGTCGCTCATTTGCCCAAACGTGACTGAGTCGACCTTCTGAAGAAAAGACGACGTACACAGGACGCAGTTCCTCAGGAACGGGGGGAACTGGACGATTCGAAATCCAATCCGATGCGAAACGCAATCGATAATCGAAGCCAGGCATCGCAGCACCCGTGGGGTCGAAAACCGGTTGCTTCTCAGGTGACAGATTGCCATGTCCAGGCATCTTTTTACCGAAACCGCTGAGCGATAGATCGACACACATTCCACGCGGCAATTGAACCGTTTGGGAAAAGATAGGCTTGGGCTTTTGGTAGATCTTAAACTGTTTAAAGATCATGCCAGGATTAAGATCGACGTAGGGTTCTTTGGCCCGTTCGGTATGACCATCGAAGAGTTTCTCGTTCATGACAGAGAACCAAATCGTCCCGCCACCAGCATTTCCATGCACCGTTGGCGACCTGGGCGAAACGATGCTAAATCTTCGCGATGAATCCCCAAAGCTGATTTGCGATCCGTTGGTCAAATACTCTCCGACAAGCCATGCAAGATTGATATTGGCCGATGCGGTGACTTCGAAGATACGAGCTTCTGGCACCATGCCTTGATGGAAATCCGCTAATGCATCTTCACCGATGTAAGGAGCGTTCGTGGGTATCGCGGGAGTCAGTCCATCCCCTGGAACGCGAACTCGAAAGGAGACTGCGACTGGCAGCATCGCTTCGGTCACCGGCAATGGCTCTTCGGCAAGGCTCATGCGGATGCATGCGTTGTAGGGAATGAAGTTCGTGTCTGGGGTAGGATAAGGCCCAGGCAAAGCCGTACCGGAGATATATCTGCCCGTTGTCGGATCTTGAATCGCTTGCGAAGAAAGTCTTTCAAAGACGACTGCCACTGACCGATTGCGGCCAATAGCTCTCGAACGAGCGGCTTCAAGATAGTTCTTGACCATGATCGCCGCTTGGCTGGACTTGCGATCGGTCAGAATATTTTTGATCCCCGGTAGCATGACTGCGGCGATTGCAGAGACCACACCTACAACGACCAGTAGTTCGACGAGCGTTAAACCATATTTGTTTCGTTTTCGACGAATCATTGGTAAGCTCCGTTGATGCTGTAGTTGGTGATATCGTCCTCGAAGAGCTTCGCGTCAATGATCGCCCCGAGCCTTGCAGTTGGATCGTTAGGTGGAAATCGCGGGAACCATGGATCGCACATGACCACAGGTGACTGCCCGCCAAGATCGTAGGGAACGGGCATAAGGACATCTGTCACCGAAGCACTGGTGGGTAGCATCCTGTATTTAGGATTGTTTGGGTCTCCAAAAGCACCCTTTTGGTGCCAAAGTTTGACACCGAAACCAAAACCGCCGGATCCATCCCGATCAACTCCCGAGGAAATTACCAATGGGAACGCCATCGCACTGGGTTTGTAGGCTATGGTTTGCGGTTGCTTAATTCGATACCCCGGATCCGCTTTGCGTGGATCTAAAGGATCGCTAAACGCGTAGTTGGCAAATCCGTCTCGATTGAAACTTGGATCCAAAAGATCAGGGTGGAAGCGTATCGTATCCGGGAAACCCGTCGGCCAGCGTACCCAGCAGATCGGTTGCCGATTCGCATCGATAAATTCCAGGAGTCCGTCGTTGTCCGTATCCGCAATCTCAGTCTTACCAAAAATTTCGATGGCTGGACTTCCATTGAGGTTCGAATCTTCAACGATCAAGTATAGGTATTCCGCGTTCGCTGTTTGCATAGCTCGGACAAAATCAGGAGAGTTGTTTTGATACAACTGATCAAGTTGCAATTGCCAATTCGGGTTGACTTGAGCTAGTCTTGCCTTAAGTCGCGCAGCCCGAGGCGATTCCGAAGCCGTTACGACAACTGGCTGTGGCCCTGCGTTTGTATTTGGTCCTGGGGCTACAAGTCCCGTCCAGTAATTTCTTACGACAGGTCCACTGGTTTTGATATCCTGATAATGATCAGGCATCTCTTGCGCGATGATCTCGCGAAGAAGCATCACTCGCAAGCGTTCTAAGAGAATTCCTTTCGGCTCAAACTCGTCGTTGTTCGCCGGCATCGCTTCAGTCGCATTTCCAGGAACTGGGTTTGCAAAGAAATTGTTGGTCCCTCTGGCGAAGTTGATCGGGTAGTTCTCGTACTCTTGCATGCGAGAGACTAGCACTTCGCTGATCTTGCGAATCGTGCTCTGGGTGCGAATGTTCGAAGCTTCGGCGGCCGCTTGGCGATAAGCCACCAAGAACATGCTAGATACAACCGTGATCAAACTGATCGAAACAAGGAGTTCGACCAAGGTCAGACCTCGGTGGGGCTTTCGGTTGGTTCGAGTTGGCTTGTTCATGATGCGTAAACCTTAGGCCACAATAAGGCGAATGATCAACTCGACTGCCCGAAAGTTGGACCGTCAATGAAGTTGGACGTGTTGTCGTCTACCGGGCGTTCCCGACCGAACTCGGGAAGATAAAAGCGGATTGCGCTCTGAACGCTCGGCGGGACGAAGCCACCAGCGTTACGGTCGAAGGCACAACCGTTGCCTCCAGGTACCTGAAAAAGCACCAATCCAGCACCTAGGTCTTTCGGAGCGCGGCAACCGTAAAAGTTATCGTATCCCGCATTCATGAGCTGATAGGTTTTGTTATTGGCGTACAACAACGTCCCCGGCCTATTGGGATTGATATCTGTCGAAAGAAACGGCCTTGCGCAATTCGGAGAACTAGATACGGCTCCAGGGACATAAAAATTGAAATAAGTACCTGCCGTCGTCGAGAACTGATAAGTTCGGCTATCGAAGTACACGATCGGACGGCCTACCGAGACCGCAGGACCTGTGCCGATGTACACGGGCATCAAGTCATTGTTTACGCCTTCGCCAAAGGAAGTCTCGTCGGTCGAAATGCCGTTGGCACCTAAAGTGAGCCTAGACAACTTGAACTCGAAAAACGCGTTTTCTCGTTGGGTGTTGTAAATGTAAACCGATCCGGATTGCCGTAACGGGCCGCCTGGGCCACTGATCGGGCGCTGAGGATCGTTGCTAAAGCCGCCGAGAAAGAAAACCAGAGCCTCTGCGGGGTCAAAGACACGCCCACCCAGCGGATGCGAACCGGTCAAGTCGTTGTCGTTTCGGACATAACCGTTGACGGCACTATTGGCAGGATTGAGTAGCGCCAGCTCGGTGACCAAGATGTTTGGGAACGCTTTGCGCAAGTGGGCTTCCATCACCGGCCAAGAACTGCCATCGGGTGGATAATCTCCGTACTTGTTGCGATAAGCCTCAACGGCCGAAGCGATCGACTGAATTTCGAACGCTTGAGCTTGCTTGAGTATCGAGATCCTCGCTGCGTTGACCCCCCAGGCCAAAAGGCCCGCGAGGATCCCAAGGATCGCAATGACCACGAGCAACTCGACGAGCGTGAAACCCTCGCGTGATGTGCGCCGGCCTACCAAAACCTTGTGCATCGTTTCGTCTCTCATGAGCAGTACCTCGACTAAAATGATTATCCCAAGCGGCCTTGTTGCTCTCACCGCAGCCATGAGTGCTGCGATGAGTATGACGATGGACTTCCTTACGACGCTATTTGTTACCGCTCAGGTTCGTGATGAGCGAAATCAGCGGCATAAACAGAGACACCACGATAAATCCGACAGCGACCCCAAGGAACACGATCAGCAATGGCTCGATCAATTTGGTCAAGCCTTCGGTCATCACGCGCACCTCTTCGTCGTAGTTGTCAGCGATCTTGTAAAGCATCGTATCGAGTTCACCGGTCTCTTCACCGACGTCGATCATGTTGACCACAAGGTCATCGATCACGCGAGAACGGGTTTTGAGCAAATACATCGCGGCGCAAA
>JAJTFC010000042.1:29313-41401 GCA_021298315.1 Planctomycetaceae bacterium | reverse complement strand
CTCGTGCGGCGATGCAAGCTCGGACAATCCGTCCTTGCTATCCTAGCCGACAGCGGTGCGATGTCCTCGCTCTCTGGCAATCGACGAGCCGCCTACTGGCAAGCCCTCGGACAAGACAAAAACTACACGTCGCTCCCGCTGCTCGAAGCCGCAGGTGTCGATGTCGATGACCCCATCCCAGAGACACTTGTCCCGATGGAACAGTCCGAAGAGGTCGCCGCCGACTATGCCACCACAGGCTTGTCGCTGCGCGGTCATCCTGTCGAGTTCCATCGCAAGCGACTCAAAGAGCTCGGAGTCCGAACCGCGAGCGAGCTCGGTTCGCTCAGCCACGGTCGGCTCGTGCGAGTCGCCGGTCTGATCGTCCTCAGGCAACGCCCTGGTACTGCCAAAGGGATCACGTTTGCCACCATGGAAGACGAGACCGGAAGCATCAACATCGTCGTGCGGCCCAAGGTCTGGGAGTCCCACTATCTGATCTGCAAACAATCCAATGCATGGCTCGTCCTTGGCACCCTCGAAAACCGCGAAGGCGTTGTCCATGTGGTTGCCAACTCGATCGAAGACCTGACCGACTCGATCGGACCAGCCTGACCGACTCGATCGGACCAGTGCATGTCCCATCTCGGGACTTCCGCTAGTTGCGGGAGATTTTCAAAGATCGACCTCGATCCACCGTTGGATCGCCTGACGTAGCATCCACTTGCGTATTTTTCGAACTCTTCAGGAATGATCTTGGCCAAAACTAATTGAATTCGTGCTTGTGCTCGTGCTCGTAATCGTGCTCGGATGATGGGAATTGATCTTCGGAATGAATTTGAAGTTCCCAAGCACTTGAATGATTGCGCCTGCTAAACTCCTTTCGAGCACGAGCACGCAGCGGCCAGGCCCAAAATAAATGGCTTTTACCGACAAAAATACCTGAAGAACCGTTTTTTGAACTCTGTGCTCTCTGTGACTCTGTGTTTCAAAAAAGGGATCTTGAGAGACTTTGATGGGTATCAAGACCAATAGCTTTTATCATGAGCCACTAAAATCCCCGAATAGCCCTTTTTACATGGCGGGCAAATTCTTCGTGGTGCGAGTACCCAAGTGTTGTTGGGTCTGACTGACAAGTTATCCGAGATTAGGAAACCCTCAGGCTATCAAGAAGGCAACCTAACGAATCAATGCGAAAAACTCACACCGGTGCTCTTTCGATTACGAGTTCAAACCATGAAAAACCTAATAACTTTGTTGGTGATTGTCGTTGCCTCGCAGTTTTCCCATGCGACTGCAGATGAAGGAATCGTATTTATCGATCAATGGCGCAAAAAGAGTTCTGAAAGCTCCACCGAATTCATCTTCAAAAAAGACGGAACCTTTTATGTTTATGAAGTCACACAGATCAAGGTGTTTGGAGAAACAAAGTGTTTTCGATCTCATCTCAAAGGAACCTGGAAATCAAAAGATGACCCGACTCGATTGACCGCAAACGCAAGCGGGGTTACCCACTTGATTGCGTCGGACACCGGCAATTCCACCTTTGATCGTAGGAAGGAATACGAGTTCCTCATCGAGAACAAGAGGTTTTTTGTCGTCGTTGACGGCAAGCCGCAACGCGAGCTGTTGAAATCCCCGAATTCATCAGATTCTGTCTCGCAAAAAGTCAGCCGAAGCCTCAAGTAGTTGAATCGATTGCTAACTCCTTGCGGTCTAAATGTCTTGTCCCTCGGTCCCAAAAACTCCAAATCCAGTCACCAGCTGCGACTAAATGTCTAATTCGAAAACCTCCCTTAATTCCAGCTTTTTCGTGAATTGCTAGCAATTTTTCATGTCTGAGCCAAATCCGCTTGGGAGAAAAAAATCTTTCGATGGCCCGGAAATCTCTTGGGGGAACTTTAACCACCCAGCGCTCGTCCCACTGGGGTAGGTTTTCTCGCAGAAGCTTTGAGCCGAACCCAAGGGGGGTTGGCCCTGTCTGGTTCTTTCCAAGAATGACCTAGTCACCTGTAGCGGGGCGACTAAGATCCTGCCGATAAGCCCGCACGATTCGCCAAGCTCCACGTTAACCGAGTTTGGAGTTAAGCCAGCAGCGCCGTTGCGGGAAACCTACCAGTTACAGATTCTGTCCAATTCAACCGCCCAATTAACCGATCATGTCTACCTATTTTCACAACGAGCCGAATCCCGACGCCCGACGCCGGCTTGCTGCGAAATCTCCGTTGAGCAAGGCCAACCGCGTCTATTTCAAGTTCCTTGGACTTCAAACCGCCGAAACCAGTGAAGAAGCGATCCTCGAAGCTTCCAAGAAGATGGCGGCATTGGTTCAAGAGCGTGAACCGTTCAATCCTGCCGAGACAATCGATCGCTCGCGTCAGGAGATTGCCTTGGCAACCTATAGGCTCCTAGATCCTCGCCGGCGACAAACCCAATGGGAACGGATTCAACTGACCCGTCCGTTGGATCGCGAAGATCGCCAGTACCAACTGCCTGAGCCTGGAAGTTTGATTCGATCCATGGATCACACATCCGAAGCCACCGGTACCGAGCCTATGCTTGAACCTTTGATCGATCGAGCACTTGAGGAGTCGGCGGGCCAAGCTTTGACCGTCGACTCCAAAAGCGATTCTAGGTCTTGGTTAGAGGAACGCCGCGAGATCGTCCGAACCGTGCGAGGCGAAGCTTCCCAGGAACCAAAAGAATCGAACAGTTGGGACAAGTACGGTCTGAACTGGCTCCGTTCTGTCTTCGGACTCTAGTCTGTCTTCTTCGGGAAATGTAGCGGTAGAGGCCGTTTGCATCAGATCCATGCTTTGCAAACGGGTTGTTAGTTTCGAATCTTGGAAGAGGAATCTGAACTGCGACTCGTCTAGGTCGATGTGAAGCTGGAACTCTAAGTAGCCGAAATATCGCTGGTACGGATAGTTCTTAGTGCTTCAAGTGTCGGACGAGCGACTTTTTCGACGAAATCGATATCCTCGGCGGTGTAGTAGTCTAGGATTTCTTGATCGGCTAGTCCGAGGATCGGTGGCACGACGTTTTCGTGCCTAGTTGGCCTGACGCTTGGGTCACGGCAAGGCACCTTCAGATAGGCTGAAATCCTCTTGAGTGTGGCTTCAAACTCACAATTCAACTGAGAATAATCGACGATAAAAAAGTTATCTGCAGAAAAAACCGATTGCATAGCCAGTGCGCTTTGAACATGCATTACCCAACGATCGACCATCGAACTACAGTGACGATATTGATAACGCGTCATCGCACCGGAGGGAGCGGTTCGTAGAAACTCACTGACATTTGGAGATTGAGCACCTTCGTTCCATGGAAGGGTTAGCAGATGGCGATGGTAACTGACCATGACCTCGTACACATCGCGAAGGATATAGATGATTTTGAATCCCATGGGGTTTTGTGCGAAAAACTCCCGATAGAATTCCAAGTCATGGTGGGACTTGAAGATGTTTGCTACGGCATGATTCTGGAAATTCGCCAGTATATCCCTGAACGCTACCGAGGAATAAAAATTCACCCCTAGAGAGCTATCAAGGTTCATAAAAGGGTTTGCAACATATCCGAAATTGGCCGCAAGACTGTTCATCATGAAATGCGTTCCTGATCGCTCGTGGCTAACCACAAGCACTTTAGGTCGGTCTGTTTCAAACAGGTTGATGTTGAATTCGAGGAGGGTGCGAATCGCGTTCATTCGAGGCGCTAGTTGCTACTCCGGCCTGAATCGAGATTTGAAAAGTCAATCGCGATGCGCGCATCTAAAGAGACCAATGGGATCTCAGCAACGCTCTTACAAATCACCAACCATGATTTGAAGTCAGTACGAAGTTGACGGTGGGAGGAGGGGGATGTGGCGTAATTGACCGAGTGCAAACCGGGAGAGAACCACGGGTCAAAAACTTGTCACATATTGTATCAAAAGGTATCGAAAAGTGAATTGGTCCCGTAATAAAGCCATTTTCAGCGAAATACCAATGTTTTTCAGGTTTTCTTCGAACGTGTCGGCTTTAGGGTTTGGTTAAACCCTGCCGCCTGACGAAGACATAGGGGCAGTTTGTGCGTCCCTTTTCTCGTGCGTCATCGAACAAACCTAGGTGGAATGCTAGCTAAGTCTCCACGCGATCGGCTCACGAAACTTCCAAAGGTTTTTGGGCAATCGCTCCTTGGGTTGGCTTTGCTGACCTGGACAGCTTATGGGCCAGAGGCGTTGGTCCATGCGCAGCAGCAAGCCATGGGAGTTGCTGAGCCAAAACCGATCGATTCGGCCTCAAAGGATATCGCAACCCCATCAGGAGCAAGCCCAAAGACGCAAAGTGAGCAAAAGAGCGATCCAGAGAAATGGAACGTCAAACTCGGTGGACATGTTCAGATGGACTATGTTCTATGGGCAAACGCCCCTGAGTCGATTCCAAACACCAACAATTACTTCAATTTCCGCCGGCTGCGTTTAGTGGCCGACGGAACGGGCTATGACGTTTGCGACTTTCGATTGCAGATGACCCTTGAACCTGAACCTTTTGGTGATGTTCCTGAGGAGACCAATCTGACACCCCAAGTCAAAGATGCTTATTTTTCGATGAACCAGATCCCTTATTTGGGACGGTTTCGTATCGGTAACTTCTTTGTCCCTTACAGCCTAGAGCAGGTCACCAACGACACGAACAATATTTTTCTCGAGCGATCGATTCCAACGCAGACGGTGTTTGCTGCGGATCGCGAGGTTGGATTCGCTTTTTACAATTGTTCGCAGGACGAGCGATTGACTTGGACAACCGGATGCTTCTTTGACAGCATCAGCGAAGGGTTCAAAAAGCGGCTCGACGATAATCAAGGCTACCGTGTCAGCGGGCGGCTGACTTGGTTGCCTTATGATAACGACCAGCCCAAGTCGCGGCGGCTGGTGCACACAGGCTTGGGTGTTCTATTTTCCGACGACAATGATGATCGGATACGGATCCGGACTCGTCCGCAGGTATCCGAAGGTCCGCGATTGATCGATTCCGGGCTACTCAAAGCCGACACTTACACCTCTGGCAACGTCGAGACGGCGATTGTTCTGGGGCGTTTTGCGGTGCAATCCGAAGCTTTCTTGGGTACCGTACAGATGCTCAATGGAGATAACCCCACCCTCAATGGGGCTTATGTGCATACCAGTTGGTTCGTCACGGGGGAGAGTCGCATCTTCGAGCGATTCGGACAGCATGGAGCTCAATTTGGCCGCAACGCTCCTTTTGAGAATTTTCGGTTTAAGCGTGGGGAGTTCCGTCCAGGTGCCTTGGAGCTCAAGTCACGTTGGTCGTTTTTGGACATGAATCAGCTCAATGCGGGTCGTTACAACGATCTTACAGTCGGATTCAACTGGTATTGGAGTGATCGGACGCGATGGATGTTTGATTGGATTCATCCGATCACGACGGATCAGACGCTCTATGGGGCTACGGTCTCGGATCTGCTGGCGATGCGATTTGACTTCAATTGGTAAGTTGTTCTTGAGCTTCGCCCAAAAGCCGCTTGGCACGGCCCGATCCTACGATGAACACCGGTAGAAACAGCGGGAAAAACAAAACGCCCAGGCCCATGCTACATCGCAGCAACGTCGCGGTCGTTGGGTGATCGAACCGATGGTATTTCATCAATAAAAAAAGGACGAAAATTAGGTCAATGCCAGCGTATGTCATCCATAGGAGTTCGGCGCCGGTGATTCTTCCGTCGGCTATCGGAATGTATAGGCTGATTCCTAATCCGATCGCCAGGCATAGGCCGACGAACTTTTTGATTAGCAACGAAGTCTTCTCGATATACTTGGCGTATAGATCTCCGTCGGCCGCGTCGACCATCCCGATAAAAGGGTAGCGAATGATCACCCAGCAGGTGGCTAAAAAACCCACAAAGGCTAGGAACCCAGAGATCCCTAGAATCGTTTGAACCACCCAGGGAACCTTGATTTTTGCCAGAACCCTGATCGATAGAACGGGGATTGCAAGTGCCGTGATCCAAGATCGCTGGGCAATACGAACCGAGAGGGGGAATTCTCGGAACAGCTTGGTTCGTTCTACTAGGTCACTCATCGCCCAGAAGCACTAGCGCGGCTCCCCCACAGTCGAGGTCTGCATCGCAGCGCGGGGCAAGTACCTGCACATGGCTATTCCTAAGAAATAGAGGGCAACAAGTGGCACGCCCATCCCGATCATGCTGGCCATATCAGCGGGAGTCAAAATCATCGAGATAAATGCGATGGCAAGAACGGCGATTCGCCATTGGCTCAAATACGTTTCTACGGATAAGACCCCCAAGCGTTCCAGGACGAGCATCGCAAGAGGCAATTGGAATGCGATGCCAAACCCAAGAGGCAAAAACAGAGCAAACGACATGTAGTCGGTAAGCCTGGGCGATGCGCCGATCCCCATACTCGCGTTGAAATCCAAAAGGAAGTCGATGACCAGTTGGAAGATAACAAAGAACGCGAGAAAAGCTCCCGACCAAAACAGAATCAAACTAGTTGGCAAGAAAAAGTAAACGTACTTGCGCTCGTGGGGATACAGACCTGCAGCGACGAATTGCCAAAGATGATAGAAGATCCCCGGGCTTGCAACGACTACGGCCACGACAAAGGCAGCTTTAAGCCAAATCATGAAAGGCTCTTGCAAACCAAGTGCTTCCGTGCTGGCTTTGACTCCGACGAACATTCGAACCTTCATCATCTTTGACGGATCTGGTAATCCTTCCGAGTCTGCGTTTGCCAGATACTCGGCCATCGGCTTTTGTGTGTCGAGTGTGCCGAGTGTGTCTTGTGTGTCCTGGCTCGAAGAAGGCTCGGGATTCTTCAAAAGCAGCCTTCTGGGATCGATCCAAACGTACTGACTGACGACCTTGTTGGCTTTCATCCAAGCTTGCAAATCCGCCGGGACTTCGCCTCCAGAGGACTTGGACATCTCCTGGATGGATTGTTTCTTGTAAAAGTTCTCGAGGGACTTTTCCAAAGGGCCTTGCATGTAGGAAACGACGCGAGTGGCTAGGAGCAGGCCGATGAGCAATCCCAGGGCTAGCCATATCGAGGATTTCACGAGTGCGATGCGGAGTTCTTCGAGATGCTCGCCGAACGTCATCGAACTTTTTTCAAAAAGATCGTCACCTTTCATCGGGTGCGGATCCCCTCTCTTCTGGAAAAACGCGACTACAATGCTTTTAACTGCATCGAAAGCTCTCCGATGCGGTCTAGAATTCTAACCAGCTTTGATAGAATCACTCAATTTGGCAATCCATGTTTCAGGCATTTCCTCCCTTAGTCTTCGAGCCACTTTTCCGGTCGTACCTTTGGGGAGGACGGCGACTTGCCACAAAACTCGGTAAAAACCTGCCTGCCGAAGGGATTTGGGCAGAGAGCTGGGAAATCGTCGACCATCCCCAAGGTCAGTCGATCGTCCAGGCTGGGCCTTGGCAAGGCTGGTCGCTTGGGCAACTGGTCCAAGAGCATCCTGTGGCGATCCTCGGTAGTCGATCTTACGGCTCGATTGGCAGCGCTAGGCCAGTTGAGGCGATTTCTAGGTTTCCACTATTGCTCAAGTATCTCGACTGCCAGAACGTACTGAGTGTCCAAGTTCATCCCGATGATGCTTATGGTTCGCAGATGAAAACTCCGGATCTAGGTAAGACGGAAGCCTGGTACATCATCGATGCTCAGCCCGGTTCACTGCTCTATGCTGGGCTCAAAGACGGTGTTTCTCAAGCGGATTTAGCGCAAGCCATTCGTGCCGGAAAGACCGAGGATTGTTTGCATGCTCTGATGCCATCACCAGGGGATTGCATTTTTATTCCCGCCGGCACGGTCCACGCGCTGGGTGCAGGGCTTGTGGTCGCGGAGATACAACAAGCAAGCGACTGCACCTTTCGGCTTTACGATTGGGACAGGGTCGATGCATCTGGAAGTCCAAGACCGCTACATATCGAGCAAGCTTTGGAGGTGATTGACTTTGACCGAGGCCCCGTAGATCCGATCTTGCCTGTTTCCAGAGGTGTTGGTTTGGGAGAGAAGTTGGTCGATTGCGATAAGTTCCGATTGACGCGACTAAGTCAATCGGCGAGCTACGAACTTGATTTGTCAACCTGCCAAATCGTTGCGGTGCCCCAGGGTACAGCGACGCTCGAAACGGATCATGGGCAAATCGAACTTCGTACCGGGCAATCGGCTCTAGTTCCACATGCATGTGGCCAAGCCAAGTTGACTGTAGGTTGTGATACGACGGTGCTTGCCGCTCAGCCAGTATTCGCTTCTGACTCGTTTTGCGGTGGCACACCATGAGTCACATTGATGAGATTGTGTGCAAGTCGATCGCAGGTTCAGGTCGATTCGAGCAGCATTGGGAGTGCGTAGGGGTTTCCCCAATGCATCGTGCTCTTATCCATCGGTTGGCGCTCGCGCAGACAAAAAAGCATCATGGTAATGACCATAAAATCGTTTGGAATTCCGAGTCTTCCGATGTCCGTTGGATCGATGGAGATCTCTTTGTAAAAAGCTTGGATTCTGAGGATCATTGCCTTAGCAAAATCCATCGGTTTGGTAATAGTGGCGAAACCAGCATGCAAATCCTATGGTGCTGGAACCAGCCGAACTGGCGCGAATTCCTCAAAGTAAAACCTTGGACGTTCACTGGGGTTGTTTACAATTTGGCGACGCTAACGTCCTGGATCAGCCGGTGTATCAACTCGGGTAAGTGGCAGATTTCGAAACCTGCGGACTTACCCTCAGTTGATCTAATTTTGTAAGGTTTTCATGAAAACGATCCTTGTTACCGGCACAGCGGGTTTTATTGGCTATCACTTTTCCAAGCGTTGCTTGAACTTGGGCCATCGAGTCATCAGCGTCGATAGCATCAATGACTACTACGATGTGGAGCTCAAGCTTAATCGACTGAAGCTTCTAAAGTCCCATGCGAATTTCGAATTCCAACAGATGGAGCTCGATGATCGCCAAGGCATATCGAAGTTGTTCCAATCCTATCGATTCGATCGGGTCGTCCATCTAGCGGCGCAAGCTGGCGTTAGGTACTCGCTTGAAAATCCCTATGCCTACACCAAATCGAACATCGACGGTACTTTGACGATCCTCGAAGGGTGTCGTCACCACAGCATCGAGCATCTTATCTTTGCAAGTAGTTCTAGTGTTTACGGGCTTAACTCTCAGCAACCTTTCTCGACCTCGCATTCCACAAATCATCCAGTGAGTCTTTATGCGGCGACGAAAAAATCCAACGAGATGTTTGCTCATTGCTACGCGCATCTCTACAAGATTCCTTGCACGGGTTTGCGTTTCTTCACGGTTTATGGACCATGGGGCCGACCCGATATGGCGCTGTTCAAATTCACTAAAGCCATTTTCGAAGGCAAGACATTGGAGGTCTACAACCACGGCAAAATGAAAAGGGACTTCACCTATGTCGACGATATCGTCGACGCGATGATTCCTTTGATGGATAAAATTCCTCAAACAGACCCAGCTTGGGATAACGCAAATCCTGATCCATCGACAAGCTCAGCCCCTTATCGCATCTACAACATCGGTAACAATCAGCCCACCGAATTGTCTTACTTTATCGAAGTGCTCGAGAAGGCTATCGGTAAAAAAGCCAATCTGCAATACTTACCCATGCAACCGGGCGATGTTCTTTCGACCTATGCCGACGTGGATTCGCTTGCTCAGGCCGTTGGGTTTAAACCCAAGACCAAGATTGAGGACGGGATCGCTCAGTTTGTCGCTTGGTACCGAGAGTACTACAAGGTTTAAAGAACCTTTTACCTAAAGAACCCATTTTTTGAAATGGATTCTTTATGGACTTGGTGACCCTGAGGCTTTCGTTTCTAGCTCCTGCGTGATATCAGGGACGCTTGCAACTTGAGACAACGGTCCTAGTTCCATCAGATCATCTACTTGGAGCAACTCTCCGATATCGACCAAACTCTGCCACTGGGACTCAAGGATATCAAGGTATTGATTGATCACTAGAGAAACCGTTTGCTGAGCGACAATCACATCGTTGAAGCTGACGCTCGAAGGATCGGCCAGATAGCGTTGATAGACCCCTCGGTAGGCGCGCACTTGATCACGAAGCGCCTCGGCTTGGAATGACTCGGCCAATTGCCGATTGGCCTCGTATTTTCCAAAAGCACTCGCGAGTGCTGCCGTCAGGGTGTTTCGCGTCTGTTGAACCTGTTGGCTGGCCCTGACTGCTTCAGCCCTTCGAGCAATACGATTACCCTGATTGCGATTGAGTACCGGTAGATCACCTCCGAGCATGAGATTGTAAGTCGTCGCGCCAGGCTCAAAGGTGTAATCGCGCTGTAGTACAAATCCGACATTGACATCCGGGATCACTTGACGATCGGCCAGTGTCACGAGCGTTTGTTGTTTGCGGACTGCATTCTCTGCGATTTCAAGGTCGGTGTGTACGGCATTCATGCGGGCTAACGCTTCTTCGTACTGGATCGCAGGAACACTGCAATCGATCCGCCCATCGATCGGCGTGGCCTGAAGATCCGGACAACCCACTGCGGAAGCCAGTCGCCTCCAAGCCGCAATCGATTCCTGTTGGGATTTGATGACCGATGCTCGAGCTTGGGTCAGGATAACTCGTAGTTGAAGTGGCTCATAAGGAGCTGCTTCACCAGCAGTTACAAGTTGAATTTGAGCCTCGTAGGCCCGATGCGTTAATTCGAAGAAAGCACTGGCAAGAACCATCCGTTGTCTTGCAGCAAGAACATCGAAGTATGCCCTGCGAATCTCCGTCATCACCGTAACCCAAGTCCTACGCTGCTGGACCGTCGCGTTGGCATAGTCGACCGCAGCAGCCTCGGCTGCTAGACCAAGCTTCTGGGCGGTGATAATCGTTTGCTGGAGGTAAGCACCATGGTAACCCGGTGTGTTGAGTGTACGAACCGTATCGGCCTGGTAACCAACACTAGGGTTCGGTGGCAATCCCGCTTGGATCATCAAGCCGCGGGCCGCCTCGACATCGGCGGCAGCAGCTTTGAGGCCCGGATGATTCTGCCTTGCTAGTTCATGGAGTGACTCCAGCGCCGATACGCCCGCTGTGGCCTCAGGCATCGCCATCGTGTTGGTTGGTATCGCTGAAGGCTCCGGATAAAGCTTCTTGAGCTCTTCTCGATAGGCCTGCGGGTCGAGTTTATCGCGAAGCGGTGCAATAAGGTCTGGCGTTTGAGTTCCAGGCAACTGTGGCGGAAGTTTCAGCGGATCGCTCGAAGCTACTGGCTGTGTGCTCACAGATGGAACTTCACCACACGTTTGCAGGTACTCCGTAGCGACTTTGTCAGCCGTCCGAGGAACGCAGTCCAGGCTACGATAAGCCCACCAAGCGGGAGTTTGGCAGCCGACAATTGGCGCTGAAACCAACGCCGCTAGGAAACTGAGACGAAGATTCACCTGCAAGCGTTTCTGTGCAGAATTTCTTTTCGCCCTGGGTTTCATCGCCATCATTTCGCCACGAGAGTGCTTACGGAATATTCATGCATTCAATGCCGATCGTTAAACGCGTTGCGATCGTTATTTCCGGTAATGCTGTTAAACGTGATCGTCGTGGGAACCTCGATTCCATGAGCCTAAGAGGTTTCAGTTAGAACAACAGGATGGTTTTTTGCCGTGAAAACCTTTGCAAATCGGGTTTTCGCAATCGGCTGGGGGTTTGGGTTGAGTTTGACGGCTGTTGGAGTCGTACTGGACAGGGTGTCTTTTCCTGTTCGATCTTCAGAGGGCCGATTCATTACACCCGGAAACAAAGCAATGGTCAGATATTGGATTTCAATCATCAAGTTGGGACTGCTGTTGGGAGCATTTTCCTTCCAAGAATCGTCTTCGGCTTTGGGGCAGGCTTGTTGTCAAGGATTTCACATCCCATCGCTTCAAACCCTCGTGATGATGCCACTGAGCAAAGCCGGTGACCGATTCGAAGCCAAAAGCTCAGCAATACAAAGTGCGGCAATACAAAGATCGGCAACAGAGTGCGATACGTGGACTCAGCCACCGAGCTATGCGCTTGATGATCAATCGATGTCACTGCCTAAAGAGCCAGAAGTTTTTAAATCTGCA
>JAJTFC010000042.1:0-29306 GCA_021298315.1 Planctomycetaceae bacterium | reverse complement strand
AGCACTTGAAAGTATCGCGACGGCGGATTCAAACGTTCGCTTAGCAAGTGGCACGATCGATACTCAGGCAGTGCGAGTCACCGCAGTATCGCAATCGACCCACTGGATGTCAGAGGCACGAAAGGCGGGTGAAATCAAAGAAAAGCATTTGCAACGCAAGCGACCGGAAAGTTCAAGTAGTTCCAAGAAATAACTCGTCTTGAACCTACTCGCACTTGTTAAGTCGGATGTTTGTCCGGGTGCAGATAGACGAACGATTTTCCTAATCTTCCTCCGTAGTTACCAGCGGAGATTCGTACTAGGTCTTCTACCTCCAGTGCTGCATCGATGGCCGCATAGGTCGCTTTGGAGACAGCTTCGAGCGTGGAACCATTGACGATGATTTCCATGATGGACTCGACTTGGTCGGGGACACGAGATTGGGAGCCTAGCTTTTGTTTCAGCGTGGGGCAATATTCAGCGTAAGTGCTTGCGATGAGGAATTTGTATTTGCTGCCGGCTTTGCTTGCGCTAGCGGCAACACCACCTGGGAAGGTGGTAATCACGTCGGCAGCGGCATCGGCAGCGCGAGCTGCACGATCGGCCGCTTCGATCGCGGCATCCTCGGAGCGTCCTAGGAACCATAGGTTTCCTCCCATGATTCCATCAGCATACCCGAATCGGCGAGACAGGAAGAACTCACCTCCGAGAGTTGGAATCGTCCAACCTTTTTGTCCGAACATCTCGCTCCGAAACTCATGGCCATCGCCAAAGAAAGCGATTTTGCGACCGAGCTTGTAATAAGGATCCGTATCCAGAGCGTTGAACAAACGGGTCGTTGGGCAGGTCAAGATATTTTGGGATAAACGGGCCAAGAGAACGCGCTCGAGATGCTCGACGCGATCCTTGCGAAAGCGCGGAACATGGAACTGAAGATACGCCCCGATGCGTCCATCGGGCGTTTCCTGGCCAGCAGATTTCCCATCGAGGATTCCTTCGATCCCCGCTTCGCAATCGCACAAGATTGTACTGCTGGCATGTCCAGTGGCCTTTTGGCAAGCTGCCAAGAGCCATTTGCGATCTCGTGCGGTGACCAAGACCCTTGCATAGAGGCTTCGAAAGGCCTCGGCATAAGTGTCATCGACGATTTCTTGCCAACGTGGATTTTTCCAAGGTTCATTCATCGATTGCTGACTTGGTGAGTCCATGATCAGTTCCTGCCACGACCGTTGTAGACCGCCGATTCAGTGACCACTTTATCCATGTAGATATCGTGCGAGTCCATCGGTATCTCGTCAAACAATTGGCAATCGAAGGCCAAAGCGACCAAAGGTGTTTGCGGTTTGGCATGCTCTAGAAGTTTATCGTAGTAACCTTTGCCATGGCCGGTGCGGCCTCCACTTCGGTCGAATGCAACCCCAGGGACCATGATCAAGTCGAGATCCTCGGGCTGGAGTTTCTTGGATGCGACTGTCCGAAGCTCAGCCTTGGGTTCAAGGATCCGATACATCCCTAACTCCAGTTCGTCCATCGACTCGAGCCAAAAAAGCTCCAGCTCACCATCGACGCAATAGGGAACGACGATCCGCTTGCCGGTCTTTAGAGCCTCTGGCAGCGCGTGCCGTGTTCGAACCTCGTCCCGAACATCGACATAGAACATCACGGTCTTGGCCGATGCATACTCGGGGAGTTTCATAAAGCGATCGACGATCAAGACAGAAACGCCATCTTTATCGGCCTGGGTGCGGCGGTTCTCGTGGGCTTGCTTGCGAATCTCGGCTTTGCGCTCGGAGACTTCATTGACTTCAGACATAATTTGCCTAACGGATGACAGCAGGACAAGGAATAAACATAGTGCTCGCGATAGCCAGACAACTCTGGGCCTCGCCATCCGTTCATCGTATCAGCAACGCAGCATCTTGTCACGAACGAGAAAGCCCGAGATAACCGCCCTTTAGAGGCTATTTATCTGGGGTTTTCGAGAGCCGCTTGAAGTAAGCTTCGATCACCTCACGATAGTGGCTCGGTAAGTCCTTGGTCATGCTTTGCAAAGCCTCTTGTCGTGCCGCAGGGGGCAAGTTCCCCCAACCGGACTTGTCCCCAATGTCCTTGTCGTCAACAGCACCTTGGCCATCCCCCCCCCGGGCATCGAATCGTCAGCGGCTTGCTGCTGTTGCTGTTGTTGTTGCTGTTGTTTCTGTTGCTGCCGCTGTTGTTGTTGCTGCCGCTGCTTCTGCTGCTGTTGTTGCTGCTGTTCGAGCTGATCGATCAACTTATCAAGTTTTTCGACAATCGCCTGTTCTTGATCTCGCACCTGTTTGCCAGTCCTGCCTAAAGCTAGACGGCGTTCTACGTCGTTCATCATCCGAGCCACCTCGTCAAGCGAGTTTTCTTTGAGCGGCTCGATGTCCGTTAGCATCAGTTTGGCAGTGATCGCATACCGCGTTGGAATCTCAGTTTCCCGTTCTAGAAGCTTCTTAAGTGACTCGACGCATGGCTGTTTCTGAAGCAAGAAGTGCTGGCAAACCGCTGCTGAAAAAAGCCAACTCGAAGGATCGCTAAGGCTATCGAGTTCCAACGTCTGCAGCCTCGACCAAGCCTCATCGATCCAGTTATTTTGGATCAAACGTCGGCAGAAGGCCAATTGCAATTCAGGTTTAATCCAGCCAGGCAACGCCCCGTTTGCGATCAAAGAACTTAGCTGAGCATCGAGTTTTTGATAGGTGTCGGCAGACCAAGGCTCTTCGAGGGATCGAAGAAATTCGGCCACTGCAGGATCAATCTGCCCGGCCAATTGTAAGACGGCCTCGTGGAGTTCAATTCCACGAAAATCGGCGAGTCGATTTGCCGATTCCCTGGCTGGAACCTTCGAATCACCCGTTCCAGTCGATTCGATCCAACCCAAAAAGCGTTCCAGCCAAACTTGGCCGCTAGACCACTTCCAACTGGCGGCTTTGGACAGCTCCTTGGAGTCCGAGTTGTCAGCAAACAATTTTAAGGGGCTCGCCCAAGCCAACAGAGAAAGAACCACAAAGGCTTTGGGGATCAAGTAAGCAGAAGGTTTCATTTTCACAGTCGGCACTTTCTGGCTTGAGGGAAAAATTGCCCAGACAACACCTCTGGCCAGTATACAGGTCGATCCATAGGCCGCCAAAGTCGACGCGATTATTGTATTGGTTTGGCCACTGGCAATGCAATAGAAAACAAAAAAACTAATGCAAGCATCCTCGCGGCCCGGCGTCCCAAATCGGGGTCTGTCCCCTGTCGTCCCAAATCTGTAAATCGGGGTCTGTCCCCTGTAGGTGCCGGCGATTTATTTTTCGCAAAGTATTATCGAATATTAGGTTACGTTGCTTCTAAGACTGTACATCCCTGGCCGATTTTGAGCCTCCTTTCGAATAATCCCCCTACCGGATGCTTCTAGCAACCGGGCTAATGCTACCCGATGCAACTACCCCTTAAGTGGGGGTTAACGGATTTTCATGGATTGGCAGTTGATCGGGAGGGAGTCTCCAAGCAGACTAGCAAGCAGACATTTCAAGCAGGGATGCGCGTTCTGACCCGTATTTGTTTTTGCATCCCATGGCTAATGTCGATCGAGCTTACAACCAAGTCCGCCACGAACTCGCACAAGTCGGGTTGCTCGCCGATGGCTTGTACCTAGATGTGGTCGAATTGATCATCTCTGGGGACAAGAGCGTTGGCGAGCGCGGCTATGTGTTCGAACAAGTCGGGCACTACGCCAAGTGGGGATATCGCCCCGGAGTGATCTATTTGCCCAGGGATCTGCCTCACCAACCGCGCAAACCCGGTTTGACCCTCTGCGATACGATCCGTCACGAATACGCCCACGCTTGGTATTTCCACGACCCAGCGTTTTTTCGAGGCGAGTGGTTTCCTAGGGCCTTCGGTGCTGCCTACACCAATTGCAACCCAACTCCCTACACCCATTGGCGAAAGGCCCTCAAGCGGAATCCTGAGTATCTAGCGGGCAAGAAGCGTTGCCGAAGCGCCAAAGGCCAACTGAATTTCTTCTACGGATATCTCTTGGACGAATTCATCACCGACTATGCTACGACCAACGCCAGTGAGGACTTCGCCGAAACGTTTATGTTCTTTCTCAAGTATCGTCGGTCGCTAAGCCGCTTTCAAAACCGTTACCGTGTCTACTCGAAGATCAAGGCTGTCGAGCGGGCTGTAACCCAGGCCTCGCGCCGAGTCCGGTCCTTGGGCTCAAGCCGCTATCGAAATAGGTCTGCTTAGGTTCCTTTTACCACCCCCCAGCTAAAGACTTATTTCGATTGCTCTTTAGCCTCCGCACCCAGTAGGTTTCGGATCCAAAAGTCTGTCATCATTTGGAATTGATGATGGACTTGCTGTGGATCTGTAATCCCATGGCGACTCTTGGGATACACCATCAGTTCGAATTGCTTGCCGGCCTTCTGCAAGGCATAAGCCAACTGCAACGTATTGGTCATGTGGACATTGTCGTCGATCTCGCCGTGGATGAGCATGAGTTGACCATGAAGATTCCCGGCAGCTTCGACAACGGAGGAACTTCTGTAGCCCTCAGGATTCAATTGCGGAGTGCTCATGTACCGCTCGGTGTAGATCGAATCGTAGTTTCTCCAGTCAGTTACAGGGGCTCCGGCGATTCCCGCACGGAAGAGTTTGCTATGGGTCATCGCATAAGCCGTGAAATAACCGCCATAGCTCCAGCCCCATATCCCCAGCCGTTTGGTATCGGCCCACTTTTGAGTCCCGAGCCATGCTACGGTGTCCTCAAGATCACTTAACTCCAACGCCCCTAGATCTTTGTAGATCTTCCAAGTGTCTGCATTGCCTCTTCCTAGTGCGGATCGATTGTCGCACAAAATTACCGCGATCCCTTGGTCGGTAAGATACCGATGCCACAGATCACTACGATGGGTCCAGGAATTTTCGACTGTCGGAGCCGATGGTCCAGCATAGACATAGATCACCACAGGCATGGAACCCTTGGAGCTATCGAATCCCTCAGTCGGCTTATACAAAAGACCTTGGAGTTTTTGACCATCCCTAGCCGGGATTTGAATCAGTTCGGGACCTGCAGTGGCCACATAATCAAAGCGATCTGATCTGTACTCGCTGACCAACCTCAGCGGTTTGCCCTCGCGATCTTTGAGCCAGATCTGAGCCGGGTTCGATAGGTCGCTCCAAGAGTCCAGATAATAACTCCCAGTCGGATGAACCGAAACGCGATGCGAACCGACCTGCCCTGACATGTCCTCGATCACTCCGCTTTCCAATGAGAGCCGCAGCACGTCGGTATGGGTCGGAGCACTCCGATGGCCAGTGAACCAAATCACCTTGCCCGAGTCGCTCACCGAGAGAATCTCTTTGACATCCCATTGCCCATTGCTGAGGGCTCGCTTGGTTCCATCCATGCCTATATGGAACATATGCCTACGTCCAGCTTGGCTATCGCTAATCCACACAAAGCTCCCATCGGGTAACCATCGCGGTACATCGATCACATCGACCCAAGCCTCCGACTCCTCGTGAACTAGGGTCTGAGAACTCGCAGCTTTCAAGTCGTACAAAACCAAATCGAGCGTGTTCTGAATCCGATTTTGGATCTGATAAACCAGTTGATCCGCGCTACCTGGTTTCCAGCCAACACGTACGACCAGCCGATCTTCGGGGTCGCTGATGGTCAGTGGTATGTCTTGAATCTGACCTGTTGCGATATCAACCACTTTGAGCTCGACCCTAGGATTGGGCTGCCCAGCCTTAGGATACCGCATGTTTTCGATTCTCTGAGCAAAAGGAATCGCATCATCGATGACAAAATTCGGTACGGGCGTTTCATCCAATCGTAAATAAGCGATCTTGGTTCCATCAGGATTCCACCAATAGGCCTTGAACTGCCCTCGTCCATAGACTTCTTCTTGATAGACCCAATCCAGTTTCCCACACAGGATTTCTCCACCGCCATCTTCGGTGAGTTGTTTGATCTGCCTGGATTTGCAATCGACCACCCACAGATTTTGACCTTGGACAAAGGCAACATGCCGTTTGCTAGGGCTCAGCTCAAAAAGCTCCTCTTTCTCATCCGGTGTTTCGGTCAAGCGGATCGCTTGATCGCTAGGCAAATCGTAGAAATAAAGATCCTGTTTGTGCTCGATCAAGGCTTGTTCAAGCGTGTCGTTAAATAGTTCGATCTGCCTGCCATAGGGTGTGGCTGCCCCATCGCCAAACTCGGGAAGCTTTCCTAACGCTTCGACCATCTTCAATGGGGACTCCCACGGATGCATCGCTCCGCTAGATGCATCGATATGCATCCAGCGATTCTCTCTTCGAACCAAGTAGCTTTCCCCATGGGGCATCCATCTGGGTAGCGGACTGGGTACTCCAAAATAAGGAACCTTACGATCGGCCGCAAAGAGCTTTTCCATAGTCAATCGTTCTCCTCGAATGCTACTTGCTTTGAGTTCCTTGAGCGTCAAAGCGTTGAGCTCTCTGTTGGTGCTAAAGCTCGGCATCGAAGACAAACGCCGAATCGGATAGATCGAGTCCTTGCGAAGCTCCGGGTCGAGAAACCCCCACATGGCTAGGGACTCCTCGGAATGGGGCTCCAAGATATAAGTCGTCAATTTTCCCAAGGCGTTGCTTGTCGGAACAATCCAACCCGAACCCAGTTGCTCCGAAATCTCCTCTAGCGAAACTTCGTACTTAGCCATCTTGCGGAATTGGAATTCCGAAAGATCCTTGCGCTCCGCAATTCGGTAGCGTTGCGTCTGTGCCGTGGCTTGTCCGGAGACCTCGATCATCGGGATTCCATGCAACCGAACGCGGCTGGCAAGCCAGGAATATTCTTTAGGAATGTAGTAAGCAAGCGGTGCGTCGACTTGCAAAGTTCCTACCGCATCGACTGCCAAATGAACGGTGTACTCCGTCGGCTCCATTTCCTTGATACGCCGTCGGTCTTTCGGAGAAGGAAAACCGACTTGCCCCTCAGACCACCTGTAACCCGCGACTTTCGCCTGATCCTCCGAAGGCTCGATCTTGCCTTGAATAAAAACCCCCTTGGGTGGCTCATAAACGTCTTTGCTTACAAGCTGACGAACCTTGGCACCCTGAGCGCAAAGCCCCTCGACGCATTCTTCGATAAAGGCATACGAGGCTTCGATTCGACGCTGATAACTCGCATAGGAGTAAGATTCGACGAGGATTCCAATCTTGCCTCGCAAGGCCATGTATTCGGTGCTGTAGCGGGGCTCAAAACCATAGCTTTCCCAGACCGTGTGATCCCGATTGAAGTTCCCATAAGGAAACACCGGGCAATCTCGCTTAAGCATTCTGGCTTCGACACCGGGCATGAAGTCATGGCGCAACCACTGAGCCAAATCCGAATCGATCGCAGGATTGTGAGGCAATCCATAGGTCATGTCGTAACGATGGAGCGATCCGTTGGTCGTGTGCGCATCGATCAGCACATCGGCTTGCCAAACGTCGAGCATTCGAACCAACGAACGGACTTCAGGCGTATCGAGTTTGATAAAGTCTCGGTTGAGGTCTTGGCCCAAAGCGTTTTCTCGCGTTCCCATTCCAAGCGCCGGCCCCTCCTGACCAGGCCGGTGCATCGGCCCGACGCGTTGGTTGCCGTCGGCATTGAAATTCGGCAAAAAGACCAGCACGCAACGCTCAAGCCAGTCGGGTTTGCTACCCTGGAGCACGTCGCGAGCAAGTGCCATAAGAGCCTCCTTGCCATCGCATTCCCCACTGTGGATTCCTCCGATCATGACGATCACAATCCTCGGATCGTCTTTGGCCAGCGGCAAAGGGTTGAACTTTTCTTTCGAAACGACCAACGTCCACAGCGGCCTGTGCTCGTGGGTTTGGCCGACATCAACAAGCTTGGCCACCGAATGAGCGGCGGATAATTTTTCAAGGAACTCCAAAACGTCTGGCTCTCGCGATGTAGCAAGATAATTTGACCGCTCGGCGATCGTCATCGGAGATCGAATTACCGCACTAACCGAGGGCTCCTGAGGGGCACCCCAGAGGCACTTTTGCGCCACACTCAAGTGCCCGAGGATCAAGCAAAGGACCGCGACCACTCGGATCGATACGGATTGGAAAGCAAAACGTTGAAAAAGCATCTGGAATCCCTTTTCGAGGACAACTTTCTGGCCATTAGCTGTCGATCCTGTGAACCGCAGGGGCTATCATAACGAACCATACAGCGACGAAAACACTTCCCTAACATCACTTATGGAGAAATCTCATGCCGAACTGGACTGTTCAATTCTCGGCCGGATCGTTCATCAAGGGCGCCTTTGCTGGGGCGATGCTCCTGGCCTGTAACTTAGGTTCCTGTGCCTTCGCACAAAACCCGCGAGTGCTACTTGAAACGAGCAAAGGGGATATCGAGGTCGAACTCTTTGAGAAAGAAGCTCCCGTAACGGTGGCGAATTTCTTGAGCTATGTCAAAAAGGGACATTACGACGGGACTATTTTCCACCGAGTGATCGCCGATTTTGTCGTACAAGGCGGTGGCTTAACCGAAGACATGAAAGAAAAGCCGACCGCAGATCCGATCGAAAACGAAGGCGGAAACGGTCTGAAAAACGAACGGATGACTCTCTCGATGGCCCGTACACCGGCCCCCCACAGCGCCACTTCCCAGTTCTATATCAACCTCAAATACAATCGCCCCTTGGATCGTAAATACTCCCAAGACAACTACGGCTACTGCGTTTTTGGCAAAGTGGTCAAAGGTGAAGAGGTCGTCGATCAGATCGCCAAGGTCAAGACTGGACGGGTCAAAGGCAGTGGCGACGTTCCCCTCGAACCGATCACTCTTAAACGTGCAATGATTCTCGAAGGTGCCGCCGCAGCAGCCGGTTCACCTGGCGACAAAAAGGACAAGTAACTTGCCCACATCGCTCAATACATCAGCCAGGGAATTGATCGATAGGCAGGTCTTACCCAACCTGTCTCGACTGAGAATCCAGGAGCAATCGTCCAAAAATCATGGCCGCATTTTAGATTTTGGCTGCCAAGTCCCTGGCGGATTGGAAGCAGGTCTGCTCCTGGCGAGAATCTGTATGGCGGATTTGGCAAACGTCCAAATCGCCCCGGCAGATCCAGAAGTTTGGCAAGGTCCAACGCTGCAGGTTACCACCGACGACCCTGTGTCGGCTTGCATGGCTGCTCAGTATGCCGGTTGGAAGGTCGCTCAAGGCAAGTTCTTTGCCATGGGCTCAGGCCCGATGCGAGCAAAGCGAAAGCGCGAAGAAGTACTCGATCAACTGGGTATCGATGATCCGTCGCCTTGCGCCGTCGGCGTACTCGAATGCGACGAGATCCCTTCGAGCGATATTATCGAGTTGGTAGCAAACCAGTGCGGGGTTGGCATCGACCAAACCACTCTCTGTGTCGCTCCGACACGAAGTATCGCAGGTGTCCTTCAGGTCGTCGCTAGGTCGATCGAGACGGCGATGCACAAATTGCACGAACTTGGTTTCGATCTTCATAAGGTCGTTTCTGCGCATGGCACCGCTCCGATTCCTCCAGTTGCCAAGGACTTTGCGGAAGGCATTGGTCGAACCAACGATGCAATTCTCTATGGGGGGCAAGTCACCTTGTGGGTCGATGGTAGCGACTCGGACATCGAGTCGATCGGGGCCAAGGTTCCGAGCATCGCCTCGAAGGATTTCGGCAAACCCTTTGCACAGACTTTCCGCGAATACCAATACGACTTCTACAAAGTCGATCCTGGTCTTTTTGCCCCAGCTTTGATCACCTTCGTGAACCTAAAAACAGGAAATTCTCTGAGATACGGAAAGTTGTCCCCTGAGATCCTCAAGGATTCGTTCGCTTGTAAAGAGTCTTAAGCTCTCAGAGTATTATCCCACAGGATGGATACTCGGGGGAGGGTCGATGCGGCTTCCGACATCCATCGCATCGCGTTCGAGTCTAGCCAGCAATTCGTCATCGAGTGCATGCTCGGTGTAGTCCGCACACCGATCGATCGCATCGGGACTAAGATCTGCCCAGCGGGAGAAATACAACTCCAAGAGCCGGTGACGTCGAACCGCGCGGTGGGACTGTTGGATCCCTGTCGAACTGAGTACCAGCGAGCTTGAGCCGCGATCGATCAGCCACCCTTTTCGAACCAATTGATTTGCTACCCGGCGAAAATGTCGATCCGTCCAACCGAGCTTGTTCGCAATACGCTTTTTTTCCACTTCGTCGGATCTTAAATCTCCATGCATCGCAGGGGCTTTTTGCTCACCCTCAAGCAACTCGTAGACGCCTCGCAAGAGGTGCTCTTGGTCGGCTTGCCATCTCAGAACATACTTTTGACGCAATCGCCAAAGAATGCCGTGACGCGTTCCAATAAATAGGCTTGCTGCAAAAAGTGCCGCTGCAAAGAGAACCATCGATGCGCCCGAAGGGACATGCTCAATACGCCAACTGCTCAGCGCTCCGAGGATCCCTGCAGTCAATCCGATCAAGCTGCTAGCCAATAGGTTCCAATCAAGACGGTCCGACCAAAACCGAGCGGCTGCAGGCGGAATGACCACCATGGCCACAACCAACAAAACCCCCACGATCGAAGTCCCCACGATCACGATCAGAAGAACAAAACTCATGAGGATCAGATCCAAGAGCAACACCGGCCATCCCTGGGCTGACGCATAAGCCGGATCGAAACAAAGCAGTTGCAATTCCTTTCGCAAAAGCAACACCCCCGCCGTTACGCCGATACATACAATCGCGATGAGCTTTGCATCCTGGGCGACGATTCCGGCGGTATTGCCATAGATGAAACCTTCGAGTCCCGCCGCATTGCCCGATTCGGTCTGCTGTACCAAACTAAGCAGAGCCATTCCAAGAGAGAAAAAGACGCTAAGAACGATTCCAAGCGCAGCGTCTTCTTTGAGTCGCGTGTAGCGTCGAAGTCCTATGACGGCCAAGCCACCAAGAATCCCGCTTATGGCCGCTCCAGCCAAGAGTACCAAGGGCTCTCGGCCTTGGCCCCCTAGTGCTAAACTCGCGAAAAAGCCGATCGCGATTCCTGGCAAAGAAGCATGGCAGATCGCATCAGCGATCAATGATCGTTTGCGCAAAAGCAAAAAAACACCCACTAAGCCGCAGACGGCTCCGAGCATCGCGCAACCGAGAATCACCAACCGAGTGTTATAGTCCATAGACCTTCAGTTTAATCGGATCGCTTATCCTAAGGCAGTCCGTTTCGTGGTAAACTTCATTGCGTTTTGGATTCCTACGGCAATCAACTCGGATCATCTCTAATGGTTTTCAATAATCGATCCTTCTTTAGCTCGCTGCAGATGGCTTTAGCAATCTACATAGCCTTTGTGTGTGGCATTTTAGTGTGTGGCATTTTAAAGGCCCAGCAGGACACCCCCAATCGGTATCAGATCTCCGAGCGAGCTGCTGCAATCCATCAACGAGGGTACGTCTTTGACGGCCATAACGATCTGCCTTGGGAGGTTCGTACCAAGACTACCAAGCTCTTTGACGAGTTGGATATTTCCAAACCTCAGCCCAAACTCCACACAGACATCGCTCGACTTCGTGCTGGCAATGTCGGAGCCCAGTTTTGGTCGGTCTACGTTCCGGTCGAAACCATCGCAGCAGGAAACGCTTTCCAGACGACCAAGGAGCAGATCGATCTGGTTCACAAGATGATCGCCCTGTATCCAGAAACCTTCGAACTGGCTCTGAATGCTCAGGATGTCGAACGCATCGAAGCCACAGGCAAGATCGCATCGCTTATCGGGATGGAGGGAGGTCATAGCATTGAAGGCTCGATAGGAAAACTCCGACAGTTGCACTCGATGGGAGCTCGCTACATGACACTTACCCATAGCGAAACCCTAGAGTGGGCCGACTCGGCCACCGATGTACCACGAAACGAGGGGCTAAGCCCTTTCGGAGAAGAAGTTGTTTTGGAGATGAATCGCCTCGGAATGCTCGTCGATATTTCCCACGTTTCACCAGCTACGATGCACGATGCGCTGAGAGTATCGAAAGCTCCGGTAATATTCTCCCACTCTTCAGCTCGATCGATCGCCGATCATCCCAGGAACGTCCCCGACGATGTGCTGGCCGAATTGCCAAAAAATGGTGGAGTCGTGATGATCAATTTCTTTTCAGGATTCGTGGTCCCGGAATCCGCAAAAATCCTTTTGCAACAATCGGCTCTGAGAAAAGAGCTCAAGGCCAAGTATCCCAACAGCAAAGAGGACCAAGAGCGCCAGATCAAACAATGGCAATTGAAGAATCCTTATCCTGCAGGGCAAGCTGAGATCATTGTCGATCATATCGAGCATGTAATCAAAGTCGCTGGGATCGATCACGTGGGGCTTGGATCCGATTTCGACGGCATATCCAAACTGCCAGCAGGCATCGAGGACGTAGCAAAGTATCCGGTCATCACCGAACTGATGCTCAGGCGCGGATACGAAGAAGAAGCGATCCACAAAGTGCTCTACGGCAATGCGCTGCGAGTCCTAAAACTCGCTACGCAAGCCGCGGATCGCTAAACCATCGGCGGCTGACTTGCAGGATTCAGCCAATACGTACGCACAATGCAGCCACCGGATGTTCCCCGACCAATCTGGATCGAGCCACCATGTTGCTGGAGAATCCGATTGACGATCGCTAGCCCCAGTCCGATCCCGGTATGATTCTTGTGACCTGAATGATTCCGGGAATGACCTTGGCTCGGTATGCCGGGTACACCGGAATTTGGGTCGGAGATTCGCACAAAGGGCTCGATGACATCTCGCCACTTGTCTTCCGGAATCCCTAGCCCATCGTCCTCGAATTCGACGCAAGTTTGCGACTGGGGAGTACTCAGGCTGGCTTGGTGGCGATTAGTTGCTTCCATTGGGACTTGATACGCTCGAACAATCAGCCGGGAATTTGCATACCGCTGAGCATTGCCGATGATATTTTTTGCGACACGCACAAATGCGATGCGATCGGCATAGATCAAGGGTATTTGTCCAGGGATGTTCGACTCGAATTCGAGATTCAAATGAGGCGATTCCTCTGCGAGGGCTTTCGATAGTGGTTCGATGGCTTTGCGCACATCAATCCATTCTTGCGAACGCGAGGGAAGCTCCTCTTTGTTTCGGACATATTCGAGGATTTCACCGACGAGCGTGTCCAGATCATTGATCGATTGATTGATGATCTCAATACGCCGTGTCCGTTTTGCATCATCCGATTTAGCTTCGAGCAGATCCACCGCAAATCGGAGTCGAGCAAGTGGTGTTCGAAGCTCATGGGAGACCATCTGAAGCAGTTCGCGTTTGGAACGAATAAGAGTTTCGGTCTTGTTGGCCATTAGGTTCAGGGCTCTAGCCAGTTCGCGGGCTTCTCCCGCCTTGCGCTCCTCAACCCGAGCGCCTAAGTTCCCTTGAGCGATCGCTCTTGCAACGCGAGCAAGTTTATTGAACTTTCTCCCGATCGAATGAACAAGTAGCCCGATAAGAATCGCCGAGCCCAGAAATGCCAAACCCAGCGTAAGATGTGCTGTCGGTTTGGTGACATCTTTGAATTCAGGTAGCGGGCCAACCCGCATGTAGCTATCCGAGCTTTGCAATTTCGTCGCCGCATAGTAATTGCCCTGATCAAAATACAAAGCAACATCCCGGCCACTTGCAAAACGATCCATCGCTGAATCCGGAAGCTCCTCAGGTTCGAGCAACTGGATCGGTAGTCCGTAGTCTTTAGAGAGTTGATCGAGTTCCGGCTGCGTCATGTCAGAATTCTCATATCGATAAATCAGCAATCGCAACCAACCCCAAATAGCGTCCTCGACGGCTACGATCGTATAGTCGTTAAATGGCCCTAATCGCAAATATTGCGTTGAGTCAAAACGTATCGATAAATGCTCTGTGTAATTGCCCTCCAACCGGTAGGAGTATCCGTAAGGCTCGCGAAGCTTTAATCGTTCCTTGGGTTCCAATTCATCAAGGCGACGGAGTTCCAGCGGAGCTCGAAACTGCAGTCGAATCTTGTCGAGTATCGCTTCGTGTCGATCCTCTGGGGTGATCATCAATTGCCTTGCTACCAGCCGCAATCCCCCTAGGTGAACGCCGGTGATCACTCGCTCGCGGTCCGCATAAACACGCCTAGCAAGCAGTTCCTCGAATGCCCACTTGGATACCAACAGAACCAATACCGTCAGCAGGAAAAATTTGATAAATAAACGGATCATGGCTCAATCGACAATAGATATCCCGTGCCCCGCACCGACTTGATTCGCGTTGGATTGCTTTGATTGTCCCCTAGTTTCCGGCGAAGCCTGGAGATACGCAAATCGATCGAGCGATCCTGTGGATCGTACGTCTCGCCCGCGAGAGATTCATAGAGTTCGGCGCGACTGACGACCTTTCCCGCTCTTTGAGCAAGGAAGTGAAGGAGGTCGAACTCGGCGCTGGTAAGCTCGACGGGCACCGCGCGAAGCTCGACGTGCCGTCGGCTCGGATAAACCGACAAACCTCCTACCGAAAGGCAATCCTCTAACTCCGAATTGACAGCAGGAGACTTTCTTAGGTGCGTGCGGAGTCGAGCCAGCAACACTCGAGGGCGAACCGGTTTGGTCAGGTAGTCGTCAGCACCAAACTCCAACCCCAAAACCTCGTCGATCTCCTCGATCCTGGCAGTAAGCATAACAATCGCACCTTGATACTGATCTCGCACCGACTTGCAGACGGTAAACCCATCCATACCGGGCAAATTCACATCCAATACGACCAAGTCAGGTCTCTCTTGAAGAATCCGTCCAACAGCAAGGTCGCCTTGCATCTCGATCGAAACGCTAAATCCGTTTTCAATAAGATAATCACGAACGATCTCGGCTAACTCACGATCGTCCTCAACCAACAAAACCGAAGGTGGCATATTTATACAAGTACCGTGGTCGCTATGGGTTCTATACAAAACGATACAATCCGCTCGGTTTTCGAATCGATACCTCAGGGACTATTGTGCATGTTACTATAAAAAAATGGCGACTCTAGTCGCTCTCGAACTGAATTCCTTTTGAATCTTGTTTGAAGCGGTCCGTTTTCACTAGGCTGTGCCGTTTATACTATCGTTGTTTTGTCGTCGAATTGCTTCTGATCGTGTGCGCATGGAGTGTTAGTCTTTGAACTCAAGTCTACGAAATCCCGATCGTCGACACGATCTGGACGCCCTGCGGGCAAGCGCGATGATCCTTGGGATCATTTACCATGGAGCCCTATCGCTGGCGCTGGGATTTCCATGGGTCGTCCAAGACCCTTCGGCAAGTCAATCGCTCTACGTTTTTCAATCTTGGGTGCATGGATTTCGTATGCATTTGTTTTTCATCATCAGCGGGTTTTTTACCGCGATGCTATGGAAAAAACGAGGCTCCAAAGCGCTGGTCTCTCACCGCTTCCGCAGAATCCTGCTGCCATGCATCATCGGCGCGATCACACTTGTTCCCGTTTGCAACTGGGTGATGTTTCGAGCCGTTGTCGATGGAATGGAAAGACGCACACAGATCGCCCAGAACGAACCCCCAGAGAGAAACATTTGGGCGGCCATCGTCCAACATCAACCCCAAGCCGCTAAAACACATCTCGAAAACGGATTTCAATGGTCCGAACTCCATCCCGAGTTTCAGACCACCGCCCTGAGTTGGGCAGCCATCCACGGTGATCTCGAATGCACTAGGCTACTGATCCAGCAGGGTTGCGATCCGAGCATCGCAAATCCAGACGGCAACACTCCGCTTCACGCTGCGATGTTCTTCGGCCACTATCCTGTCGCCGAGTATCTGCTTGAACAAGGTGCTGATATCACCAAGAAAAACAATAATCAAGAAACCCCTGTCAAGAGCCTTCGCATCGATGCCGCAGTCGTACCGATCATAGCAGGAATGCTGCGAATGAAGATCGATCCAGCAAGTATCAAGCATGGACGGGAACTGATCGAAAACAAACTTACTGAACTAAAACTCGGTGACGCGAACGAGACTTCCGATATGATCGCGTCGACCAACCCTTCTGCAGACACCTCAAAACCGCCAGGCGCAAGGCTACAAGGACTCTGGAGCCTCCTTAGCACCTACCCAGTTTTTTCATATCTGTGGTTCTTGTGGTTCCTGTGGTGGTATGCAGTTTGCTTTGCCATCTTCGCATGGTTTTTAAGCGCTACCAAAACGTATTGGCTGAAATACGCTAAACCTTGGAACTCGCTCAAGGTTCATTCACCATTGGCACTGCTCGTTTGGATTGCAATTACAACCGTTCCGATCCTATGGATGGAAGCACTAGGCTACATCTTTGGCCCAGACACCTCGGTAAGCTTTTTTCCAGCACCCCGCATCGTTGCCTTCTACGCGGTCTTCTTTCTTTTTGGAGCCACCTATTACTTGTCCGAGGATACCCAAGCCCGATTGGGGAGCAGTTGGCCCTGGCTCTTGCCGTTGACCATGTTCGTGGTCTTTCCGCTGGCCTTGGAGATCAACCTGGGCACCTTCGGACTACGCGATACTTGGAAGCTTCCAAGCGATTCTATACGGCCACTTTCTGTACTGAGTCAGTCTCTGTTTGCCTGGTGGATGTCCTTGTCCTGCATCGGACTATTTCGCAGTTGCCTCAGCCAACAAAGGGCTTGGATCCGCTACCTTTCGGATTCTTCGTATTGGCTCTACGTTGCCCACTTGCCCTTGGTGGTCATCCTACAATCGAGAGTTGTGGATTTACCATGGAACAGCTTCGGAAAGCTTTCAGCAATTAGCATCCTGAGCATCCTGCTGCTGCTGGTGAGTTACCAGCTGTTGGTGCGTAACACCTGGATAGGTCGATTGCTAAACGGCCCCAGACAAGCCAAGAGCAATCCGCAAGCATCCGACTAGGGCTCGATCGGTATGAGCTGGATCTGGCGTATGTCGGCGATCGCTGCTGCTGCCTTGGTCTTGGGACGAACCTTCAAGAACCCTGAGCCAGCTTGCAGTTTGACGACCCCTAACGATTCGATGACGATATTTTGGAAGTGTCCTGTCTCGCGAACTTTCCATTCGAGCGATTCTGCGGATAGCGGTTCGATTTGAACTTCGACCAGGGAGCCTCCATTTCCAGCACCACAGCCGCAGTGAAACTCGACACGGTAGCTCCCTGCCTTGGGGATCGTTATCGGCCACTCAACCCAATCGTCTTGCTCTGTCCAATAACCGACGACGTTCTTGAACGTCTCAGGCTCATAACGGATCCGCTTGCCATGGGGTTTCGCGTCGCTCGCAAGAAGCGTGATTCCAGAGGATAGATTTTTTAGTTTGGGTTGAGACTTTTCGATCGCGCGGTTCATGCTCGATCGCCAAGCAGCCCAGTTGTCAGCAATCTGCTGGGCTGTCTGGGTTTGACCGTCGATCAGCGATGCGTTCTGTTCAATGTAGATATCCGCATGGAGCTCTGGATTGATCTTGGGATTGGACGTGCATTCCTGAGCAGCAATCGACGACTTCCAGCCCACCAAGAGCTGATGCATCTGGCTTGCGATCTGTGGGTTTGCCTTGGCAATGTTGTTTCGTTCCGAAACGTCCTTGCTCAAATCGAAAAGCTCTCCTACTTGCATCTCGTAATCCTCCACCCACTTCCAGTTCCCCTTGCGAACCGCTCCCGAGGGCTTGCTCCCTTGGTTGGTATAATGCGGCAAGTGCCAGTAGAAACCGCGATCCTCCGAGGGATCCTTGCCCTGTGTCCAAACGCCAAATTGGGACAAGCCATCCACGGGCCCAACGCTTCTGCCAACTTCGACTCGAGCCGCTTCCAAAATCGTCGGCATGATGTCCATTAATGAAACCGGTGCATCGATCGTTCGACCCTCTGCGATCTTGCTCGGCCAACGAACAATCAGTGGGACGCGCAAGCCCCCTTCGTACAAGTATCCCTTGCCTGCCCGAAACGGACCATTGTAAGTCGCAGGTGTTGCGTGCCCCTCGGGTACATGCAGACCACCGTTGTCGCTCGAAAAAATCACAATCGTGTTGGCAGCTTGACCCGACTCCTCAATCGCCGATAGCAAACTACCGATCGACTCATCGAGCGATTCAATCACCGCCGCATAAAGCGGATTCCAAGCCTTCGAATTCCGATCGATCTTGCTCTGCTGCTCCGTGAGCATGATATGGGGCGAATGATGCGGCACATAACAAAAGTAAGGCTTGTCCCCTTGAGACTTGATAAACTCGATCGCCTTCTGGGCGATTAGATTCTCGTTCTTGCCCCCTGCCGTCTGCGGATCCCCATTACCGCTTGGCTCGAAACTAACATCAAAGCCTTGTTTCAAGGCCGATGAATTCCCTCCTCCTAAATGCCATTTGCCAAAGACACCAGTGCTGTAGCCCGCACGCTTGAGCGCCTCGGCCAGCGTCTCTGCACTGGGTACTAAGGCCGGTTCGATTTCAGGCTGAAGCAGCCTTTGGCTAGCCGCATCAGCCCGGCCCGGTAAATAAGTCGTCAAATGCAATCTCGCAGGATACTTGCTCGTCAGCAATGACGCTCGACTCGCCGAACAGATCGGCAAACCACAATAAGCACTCGTATGGCGAATCCCCTGACTTGCCAACCGATCCAAATTCGGAGTCCTATGATCCGTCCGAGAGTAACACCCCAAATCAAATACACCCATGTCGTCGGCTAAGATCAATACCACGTTCGGAGGACGATCCTGATCCTGGGCCTGTCCAATCGAAGCCCCTAAGAGTGAAACCATAACCACACACACCATCAAAACGCCGAATTTATTCATCGCTGCTTCTCTGACTTGCAAAAAACCTTCATGGATCCAGATCACAATGATAGCAAAAGCAAGTAGTCTTGAGGGATTGGGCAAATTTCTAAAGCATTGCTATTTGCTCTCAATTCATGCCAACGCCTGTCCGATGCTATTGGAGCGTTTCTCCGTCCCGATCCAACCACGCATGGAATTCTATGCTGACCGAGATGCAAAATCCCGCAAGCCCGTCGACGACGACCAATCCTTCTAGCAGGCCTCATACGCCGACGAAGCTCGATTTGGAAAGCGGGTCAAACACCAACGCTGAGCGAAAAACCGTTCCTGTGAATCGCAACTGCGAATCCTTGAGGTACTTGATCAGGCACCTGTCTGCCCTCCGATCCGAAGTCCCACGAGCGCTGGATCATACCTTAGTAAGCTCTGAGGATCAGCAGGAAACTTGAACATGAAATGGCGTCGCTGGGCTTTTGTTACCCTTGGCCTCCTGGTCCTTCCGGGGATTTACTCCGCGCGACGTTTGATCATCTCTTCGGTGCTTTCCTCGAAGTTCTCGACGCGGATTGAATCCAAGTCGCTCGAAACTTCTTATCAAACTAGCTCGATCGAGATTCATGAAGCGACCGTCAAGCTCAGCGACGGTCAATCGATCACGGCTCAGAAAGCAAACGCTCAGATAGACTTGCGATCCCTCTGGAGCGGTGATTTGGTTGTCGATCAACTCGACCTTCAAAACGTTCGTATTCCACTGAAGATTCCGAGTTCAACGCGACTGATTTTGCCCTCTGTTCCCGATGAGTTCTCCGCAACTGCCGACCTGCAATCCTGGATCGAAACGTGGCTCAGCGATGCATCCGGATTGATCGACCGCGATGCACCAAGGATCTTATGGTCTGCGCAGGAATTGAAAACCAGAGCCGAACTGCTCGAAGCGAATTTAGATCGAACGCTTGAATCCAATCCTGCGAATCTTCAAGATCGACGGCAAGCCGCATTGATGGCACAGGAATACCATGCGATCAAACAACGAGTTGCCGAACTACGAATCCAAACTCGATCAATTACCAAGGATTTGACCAAACGGTGGGCCCAAGTCCCAGAAACGATCTCAGAGAAGTTTCGTTCCAGAGCTCTTGCGATCATTCCCGATGCGAATCGCCAAATCCATGAGCTCGCTACCACGTACTCCCAGCGTGTCACACCGACGGTCTTGGCCTATTGCGATGTTGTGGCTCGTGCCATGAGCCCGCGACGAAATACCAACTCTAAAACCAATCCCAATAGCACCACGCTAATCCGTAAAGCTTCCTTAAGCGGAGTGCTATATGACCCGAAAGCAGGTGGCATTCAGGTCCCATTCGAGTGCCAAAGTTGCCAATGGACCTGGGATGCACCTTCTAGTCTACCGACGACCTCCATTTGGAACTTTGAACTACCTAATGGACAAGGAGTCCTGGAGATCCAAGCTGAAGATCGCTTCGGTCAACGAAGCTCAAGCTCCGAGGATAGCTTCCTTTACATGAATTGCTTTTGGTACACGTCCAAAGACCATCCAGCTTTCAAAGCCAATCCCAGTCGAATTCGTGTTGAAGTTCAGCAAACTCAAGAGGATCGATGCGTGAGCATCACAGCTCCTTGGGCCAATACCATCGAGTCCTCTGAGGAACTCGCTTCACGTCTGAGCCCATTGACAATGAGCTTCCGCCAGAATGCAAGTCCTGGCAAGGTTTCTAAAGGGCGAAGCATCCCGGTAGCATGGGAGTCAGTAGTGGTCGAGCCACGGACTCTCTTTGAAATCGAGTCGGCTTTCGAACAAAGAAAACAGCGTTGGTTGCGAGAAACCCAAATTCAGTGGGATCAGCTCTCGAGCACCTTGATCGCAGTCAAGGAGCAACAGTCGATCGAATTGTGGAGTAAATTGAGCCTTGAAAGCATTCAGACCCTCCAAGACATCGAAAAGCAACTGTCCCATTGGCAGCAAAAGTGGGACTCCTCGACCCCGCATGCCCAATATCACGTCGGCAACCGTCTTTCAAACCACCCAGACGCTTACAACCTGCCGCTAGTCCATGTTGACGGCAATAGATAATATACCTTAGACTAATCATTGGTGGGAAAGGAGTTCCTACCCTCTCGGTTGACCGTCGTTGCGCGATTGCCGATCGCAAGGACCTCTATCTATGGGCTTACAATCAAGCTCGCAAGCAATCCGATCAGAAGCTGTTTTGGGATTGGTCGATCTAAGCGTTTCTTGCTTAACTCGGGTTCCACTTGCGGAGCCAAAGTTCAAGAACCAGCAGATTCCAGAGTCGGTACCCTTGATTGACCCGACCTTGCATGTGCTCATCGACAAGGGCCTTGAGAGCCTCGGGTCGAAAAATTCGATGGCAACGAGCATCTGATCCAAGAAGCGCATCGATCGTCCGTTCCTTGAGCGATGTTCGAAACCACTTAGCAATCGGAATTCCAAAACCCATCTTGGGCCTTGTCCAGATCTCTGCTGGCAAATCATTTTTGAAGGTCTCTCGCAAGAGCCACTTACCACGCCCTCTGCGCATTTTTAGTTCCAATGGGAGGCTCATCGCCCATTCGACGAGCGTGTAATCGAGAAACGGCTGCCTGGCTTCAAGCGAATGTCTCATCGAAGCCATATCAACCTTGGTCATCAAGTCGCAAGGGACGTAGCTTTGCAGATCGGCTGCCATTGCACAGCTCATCGGGTCGCGCTTCTTAGGGTTGGCTTTTTCCCATGCGGTATTGAGAAACATAAAAGGATCTTGATCCGGTAGCGTTTCGATGAATGCGTCTTGGTAGAGCGCAATACGAGCCGCCTCGCCAAAGATCTGAATCCAATTCATGTAGCGCCTCGGAGCAGTTTGCCCTAGAGCTTCGCAGAATCTACGGATTCTGCGTCCCAAGGATCGACGAGCGGTCGAGTCTGGAAGACTTCGAATCAGTCGCGATCGAGACAACCATCCAGCGGGCAGCCATTTTTGATATTGTTCGCTCAGTTGTAGTGCGCGGTAGCGTTCGTATCCTCCAAAAAGTTCGTCGCCTCCATCTCCGCTGAGAGCTACAGTGACGTTTTGTCGTGTCAGCTCACATAGGTACCATGTCGGCAGTGCGCTTGAGTCGGCAAAGGGTTCGTCGTAGTGATCGACTATTGCATCGAGAATACCAACCGCATCGGACTGAACCTCGAACCGCTCGTGCTTGGTCCCAAGATGCTTGGCCACCGAGGCTGCGTACTGAGTTTCATCGAATTCCGATTCCGAAAAACCAATAGCAAACGTGCGCAAGGGAGCTTCAAGTAGTTTTTGAGCGATCGAGCAAACCAATGAGGAATCAATACCTCCGGATAAAAAGGCGCCTAAAGGCACATCGCTTCGCAATCGCCGTTCGACGGCGGCCGTGAGTCGTTGCCTAAGCTCGCTTTTCGCTTGCTCAATGCTTATCGGAGACTCGCGTGACCAGTCGATCTCCCAGTAGTTTTTGATTTCAACATGGCCATTTTCAAAAACCAGGTAGTGTCCAGGAGGTAGCTTGCATACTCCTTGATAAATCGTCTGTGGATGTGGGATGTATTCGTAGGTCAGATAAGCATCAATAGCACCATAGTCGAGTGTCTGAGGGAAACCCGGCACGCAGAGAAGGGCTTTTAGCTCGCTGGCAAAGTAGATCTCATCGCCATGGTGCCAATAGAACAAAGGTTTCTTGCCCAGTCGATCTCGCGCAAGGATCAATCGATCCTTTTTGGCATCCCACAAGGCGATAGCAAACATGCCATTGAAGTGTTTGAAGCAATCGGTACCGAGATCTTCGTACAAATGAACAATGGTTTCAGTATCGCTCTGAGAACTGAAGCGGTGTCCAGCACCCTCTAGACGATGCCTCAATTCGCGATAGTTATAGATCTCACCATTGAAAACCAACCGTATCGAGGCATCCTCGTTGGCCATCGGTTGGCGACCGGTATCCAGGTCGATGATCGACAGTCGCCGAAAGCCTAGTGCCACTCCTGAGTGCCAAGTGGAATCAACCAAATGGTTGGCTTGCTGGCTTGGTCGAGAGATCCATAGCCCCTCATCATCCGGGCCTCGATGGCGGATCGAATCGGTCATCGCGCGGAGTTGTTCGATGGACAAACCCGATGATTGGGCCGACCATACCCCACCCGCAATCCCGCACATATTTCCTACCTACTTGAGAGAGTCCAAAGATGAAGCGAAGCTTCACACTGCTCAATTATTGTAGTCAGCTATTTCCTGTTTGTATTGGTCGTCTTGCCTGCCGAGGGAAAAACAGGAACATAAGGGATCGAGCGGGCCGTTCGCCAAGCTTGGGGTTGCCGCGAGGGATTTTCCGCTTGAGTTCCAATACTGCTTTGTGCAAATGGAATTGGGCTACTATTTTTCAGGTTTGCAATTTGACGTCGGATATTTGAAAGATCTTCTTGGATCGAATCCCAATCCTCTTTCGAGGCAGTCAAACTTTTGCAACGATCTTCTTGTTCGGCCTGCGGAGTTGGATCAACTCGCATGGCCAATGCCCCATCGGTGAGCTGGCGAGCTTCCAGTACCGCCAACTGGGTTTGCAGTTGCTGATTGTGCTGCAGGAGCAATTCGTAGCGCTGTGCGTACATCGCTCGCTCGGCTGCAAGCTGCTCGGTCATTTCGAGTCGTACCGAATTCTCAGCGTGCGCGACCAAGTAGGCCACAAGGGTGCTGGCAGGAACCGTTACTTGAACCTGGGAAAGCGATCCATAGAAGTCCTGAATCTCGTTACCAGCTTCGGTAGTATCCTGATTCATGTACCCTAAGGCACGGGGCGATCCTTCGATTTGAAATTCAAAGATCGAGGTGTCCTCTTGCTGGCCTAGGAAAGCAAAAGGGAAACTTGGCGGAATCGGCGGTGCTACGGGAGTTTCGACGATCGGTTCGTCGCGAGAATCCTTGTCGGATGGCGTAGGCACATCGCAAGGTTTCCCTTCGACAACCTTTTCGTCAACTTCATAGCACTTGCCGTTGGCGCAGATCCTTTGCTGAGCGGCTGGAATCACTGCTTGTAGCTCGATCTCGGGTACCACTCCATGGATCGCAAGTCTAGCAGTAAACCTGCGTGGATTTTTCATCCAGTCGCTTACCCACTGAGCCAGCGTTACGTTGGCTTGCAGGTTTGAATCTTTGGTCGCTTGAGATTGCGAATTTTTTTGGCTTTGGGGTTTGCTCGTTGCGGATTCAAGCGCTTGCTTCGACTCGTCTTGGCACTGAGATTCTTCGGAAGCAACAACTCCTTTACGGGTCGAAGTGTCGCTAGGTACAGGATGATCGCTTGCCCGGGCGATCGAGTTTGAGTCCAAATGGATTTGCATGCCAGCAAGTACGATCAATCCGGCAAGGATGCTACGGCAAACGTAATGATGAAAATGGATATTCATGCGAAAGACTCCCATCCTGAGGGTGACCTTTATTGGACTTGATCGGCCAAGCGGATTGAACCGAGAGTCGCTTGTAGCAAATCGTAAGTGTTCGCACAAAGATCGATCTGGCAGTTTCGAACCGAAAAAGAGTAATCTGCCTTCTCTAGCTTAATCCAAGGGCCCTTGCGCCAAGTGGGTCATTAATGCTAGCAATTGGAACACAATCAAGGTTGGAAAAGCGATGCGAAGAGTTCGATCCGATCATAACAACGGCCAGCATGCGGATTCAAGTTTTAGAAAAGATCGCCAAATAAGAAAGCGATCGAAATGGAGGCTTTGGTTTGCCATAGGGGCGTTGGTGGCTGTGGGTTTTCTGGCTGCGGGCCCGACGATTCTATTGCAGCAGCGAGCTTGGCTCATCTCGCAAATCAATCAGCGATCGGGTTTGGCACCGATCCAAATTGACTTCGGTCCGTTGAAAGGGGGCTGGATTCAATCGTTTGGGGTACAAGGGTTGCGTTTAGTTGACGATCGGGGTTCTGAGCTTGTCAAGGTTGGGTCGATCGATACTGAACTGACTCTCTTTTCCTTGATTACCAATTACCGACGGCTCGGGACGATAACTCTGCGCGATGTATCGGTCGCACTGGAAGTGCATCCTGGGACGACAAGTCTCGAAGAGGCGATCAAGCCACTATTGCAAACCAGTAGCAAGGCGCAGCCTGAATCGAGCGGGTCGGGTTCCGTTGGATTTACTGGACGAATACGCGTCGCAGAGGCGGTGGTATTGGCTCGCGATACGGTCGATCAGACGGCTTGGTCGCTACGCGTGAGCGAAGCGGACATTCCGATTCCAACAGCCGAGCAACCGATCCCTCCGATGACGCTTGTTGGGGAATTAAGGCAGACTTCTGCATTGCCGGGTCAGCAAGCGGCAACGGGACAATTCACTTTGCGAACCGAGCCGATAGCACCTGGGATGACATCTTTGGCTGCAGCGAATTTGCCTTCGCTTCGCATGACTGTATCGACACAGGGCTTGCCCCTTGAGTGGATGAGTTTGGTCAAGCGTCGATTGCCTGATTTGCCGATCGACCAGGTCGATGGCGAGGCGACCATCATGGCGGATGTCGAATACACCGGGCCGCAAGCTTTAACTGCTTTTGTAAAAACTGCCCAACTCGATCGGCTCAGGATTCTCGCACCGAGTTTGCTAGGGCAACGCGGAGCGGGCATCCAGCAGATTCGACTCAGTGGTGATGTGAGTCTATTTCAGAATCGCATCAGCACCAATAGTTCCAAGCTCGAATGCGATTTTGGGACGGTGGTTTCGAAGGCGAACATTGCAATCCCAACCAAGATGCCAGCGTGGAGTTCGCCATGGCTAGAGGACTCTGAGTTTGACGTTCAAGGTGTGATCGATTTACCGAGACTTATCGCTGTCGCGCCGGATCTGATTAAGACACAGGATCAAGTTACGTTAATGCAGGGTAATGCGACTTTGAGTCTTTCGCAAAGCCGGCCGGCAAGTGCACCGACGGCGATGGCTTCTGCAACTATTCCTTCGAGTAGCTATCAGATCAAACTCGGAAATCTGCAGGCCAATATGCAAGGCAAGCAGATCGTTTGGGATCAAGCCATGTCGGCGGGTTTGGATGTTTCGGGAAATGCGCAAGGAATTCCAAGTTTGCGGTTGTTTTGCAATTCCGAGTTTTGTCAGATCGAGGGCTCTGGGGATTTGCTCGATGGACGGCTGACGGCTCAATTGGATCTGGACAAGATGGAGCAAAGATTATCCGAGTGGTTCGTCTTGCCATTGGAGAGTTTGACCGGATCGGCTCAAGCGGCCGTTGCTTGGAAGCTCAATGAAGGAAATCGGTTGGCTGCCAGTGGGTCGCTTAGAACTACAGCTCTTCGGATTGTACATCCCAATGGCAGGTTAGAAGAACCAGCTTGGGATGGTGAGTTTACAACAGTCGCCCAGCTCGATGGATTCACTGTTTTGCAATTGGATCGGATCCAAGCGAGTTTAAAGTCCGAGCAAGAGTCGCTTGAGTTGCAGGTCTTGGAACCATTAGCCATTTCTAGTGCATCAGGCATAGGCTCATCGGTCGCTGGATCAACAGGTCGCCTACAGCAGAATGCAGCTCCGATGGTGCTCAAGCTCTCAGGCGATATGGAACGCTGGCAGCGACGCGGTCAAATGTTCGCAGGAATCGATCCTGGTGTTTCGGTAGCGGGAAAGATATCGCTGGATGTTCAGGGTGCGATCGACAATCGGCATATCGAGGTTTCGCTAGTCGATTGGACTGCGGAGCCCTTTGAGCTTCGAAGTGGGACGACCACCTTGCAAGAATCGCGGATGGTTGGGAAGTTCCAGGGGAGATTCGATAGCAGCAACCTAGCTAATTTGCAGGTCGACAATCTTTTGGTTCGGGCCGACTCCTTTGCGGTTCAAGCCCAGGATCAAGCAACTGGTGTGGGGGGGGCTCGCAAGGGCCAAGCGGCCTTCCGAGTAGATCCCAGTCGCATGATTGCGTCGATTCAAAGCGAACCGACGGCTAGTTCAAGTCCTCTGCTAAAGATAACTGGCGATGTCACAGGGCAGATGGATTGGACAATTGATCCGACCGACATCAAGTGGCATTTAGTGACACAAGCTCGAGAGTTACGAGCCATCCAACCGACGATTCCGCCTCGGAATCCCAACCAGCTTGTAAGCACGGGGACACAGGCCAACAGTGAAAGTGTGCTGTGGCAAGAGCCCCAGGCGGTTGTCACCGTCGATGGATCCTATCGATTCTCCGATGGCAATTTGCAATTGCCGCAAGTCCTCATGCAGACCGAGTGGCTCGCTTATGGGGGGGCCACGCAAGTGACACATCAAGGCCAGACAACGATGGTTCAGTCGCAAGGGAGTCTGACTTACGATGCAGCGAGGGCAGCAGAGCGTCTGAGACCTTACACCGGTGGAACGTTTGCGGCCACTGGTCAGAAAACGCAACCGCTAGAGGTCACTTGGGTAAGCGCACCGGGGCATGAGTGGACCGAAGCGCTTTCGGCCAAGTCGAGTATTGGCTGGGATAGTGCAAACGTTGTGGGCATTGATATCGGTGGTGCGGAGATTCCACTAGTAGTTGAGAATGGTCGATTTGCGTCCAAGGCAGAATTTCCGGTTTCTCAGGGTGTGTTGCGGTGGAATCTCGATGGCGATTTGGTCTCAGAGCCCATGGTCATACGCCAGACCCAGCAGAGGGTGATTGAGAATGTGGCAATTACACGTCAAATGTGCCAAGGTTGGCTTAAGTATGTCACGCCACTACTTGCAGACGTCACGAGCGTTCAAGGAAATCTGACGCTGGACATTGATCGTGCGGAGATTTATCCGACCGAGTCGTTCCGACAGACCGTTGAAGGACGATTGCATGTGCATGGTGCAAATGTGGGCCCAGGGCCGATTGCAGATCAAATATTGATGCTTGTCACACAGATCCGCAATTTGCGGCGGGGAGCTGGAGCGACCGATGGTGGTGGACAGCCGACGAGTTGGTTGCAGTTACCTGAGCAGGATATTGCATTTGCCGTCGATCGTGGACGGGTGATGCATCGGGATATGAAGATTCAAGCTGGGGATGTCGTGTTAACCACTTCCGGAGCAGTGGGGCTCGATGGAAGTTTAGAGCTTGTTGCCGGAGTGCCGATCCTCAAAGAGTGGGTCGATAAGACACCAGCAATGCAACCGCTGGCCGGTCAGATGGTTCAGATTCCCATTCGAGGGACAGTATCACGCCCTCAATTGGATAGTAGCGGCATGATACAGCTTGGTCAGCAATTAGCCACCAGCGCGCTTGCGGGTGCGGCCCAAAAGCAGATCGATCGTGGGCTTAACAAGTTGCTTGGGCCGTTACAACAAGGTGGATCGCAGTTGCCATTACCCAATCTACCTGGGATACCGGGTTTACAGATACCTGGATTTGGGGCCAATCCCTTTGGAGCCCCACCGGGGAGTCCAGCACCTACCAATGGCACACCCGGTAACTTACCGCCTGTGAGTATTCCTCAGGGAAATCAGTAATGAATAAGCGTTTGGCAAATAGTTTTACGTTTAGCGTTTTAATTCTTGCAACGTTGTGTATAGCAGGGTTGTTGATTACCGATAGCCAAGCGCAAGATCTTGGGAAGAAACTGCCGCTTGAAGGTGAAACGATTTTGCTCGATGGGAGTGTTGCGTTCATTATTCCAGTTGAAGAACAACCGCAGTCGGCGGTTGGCCAAGCTCAACGGATGGTCAAGCCTTGGGTGTGGTATGCACCGACGTTACCAAACTTACCTGGTTCTGAGGAGCGGTGGATGTTTGAGCGGTTCGTCAAGGCAGGTGTAGCGATAGCTGGGATTGATGCAGGAGAGTCTTATGGGAGTCCTAGGGGCAATCGAGTATTTGATCGGTTGTATGCCGAGATGATCCGCAGGGGGTATGCCGAGAAGCCCATTTTGCTTGGGCGATCGCGAGGGGGCCTACAAACATTATCTTGGGCGGCTGAGCATCCCGATCAAGTTGGTGGGTGGGCGGGGATTTATCCAGTCTGCAACTTAGAGAGTTATCCAGGCTTGGATCGCGCAGCGGGGGCCTATGGCTTAACAGCTCAGCAGCTCAAGGATCGTTTAATAGAGTTCAATCCGATTGATCGAATGAGCAAGTTGGCGGCGGCAAGAGTACCGTTGTTTGCCATCCATGGGGATGTTGACAAAGTGGTGCCACTGGAAGTCAATTCAGGATTGCTCAAAGAGGTTTATAACAGGGCCAGCGGGCCCGAGATGGAGTTGATAGTTCCGTCTGGCCAGGGGCACAATATGTGGGAAGGGTTCTTCCGATGCAACCAGCTCGTCAATTTTGTGATCAACCATGCCAAGGCAGACAAGTAGATTTTAGTTTAAGCCAATCAAAGTATTTGGGGACAGACCCTGAGTTTTGACAAATATTTGGGGACAGACCCTGAGTTTTGGTGTTTTGAAATGGGGACAGACCCTGAGTTGAAAGTGGGGGTAATGCGAGCATTTTTTTCGTGGCTGACGGCGGAATCGAAGCATGATTCCACCCAATCAGGGGGGCTTACCA
>JAJTFC010000165.1 GCA_021298315.1 Planctomycetaceae bacterium | reverse complement strand
AAAAGTTCAATGCCTTGTTCGTGCCTCTTCTCGTACTCGTACTCGTACTCGTACTCGTACTCAGTGAGTCCGCACAAGCGGACGAACGGTACTCGTACTCGACGTCGGTCAGCATAGCAAGTCAGCGCAGGGGTCTGCAACGACAGCGACCGGCCCGATCAAGAATCGGCATTGCTGGGGTTCGAATAGCCATCGAGTACGAGTACCGCTTCGCTGAGTGCGAGGAATTCGGTTTGCGTCGGCTCATGCTTGCAAATATTTTCAAACAGCAACGATGATCAAATCTCAAAGACACGTCGAAGGGAGTTGAACTCCTCGACGAAAGACAATGCGGCCTTGAGCATGCCATCAACACTTGCAGTGGCCGAGGGGCGCACGTACGAGCCCATGAAAGAACTCAGGTCATCGGCGCTCGAAGCGGTACTGGTGTTTTCGGTGTGTTGTTCAATCAACCACGAATCGATGCAAAAAGCATCAACCCCGGCGCTGAGCAACCGCAGTCCATCTTGCACGTGATCGATGCGGCTGGACACAAGCAACGCAATATCAGACACCCCCGATTTATCGATCGCCCCAAGGGCTTGCTCAATCACATAATCCAACGGCTGAAAGGAGAACGATTTTGGGGGTTTGAGTCCCGCTGCAACTTGGGCCAGAACATTGACATAATCGACCCCAGAGTCGATGAGGAATCGCACATCATCGTAGACTGCACCTGCAGGAAGTGTTCCTCCGACAATCACCGTGGCTTGATCGCTGGCGCTGCGAAGAAGCTCGATGCGTTTGCTCATCTTGTCCACATCGGTCAGATCCGATGGCAGGGTCGGCATCCATCGCTGGGCTAGATAGCCACTGGCATAGTTTGCCAAACTGGATTTTGAACTTGCAGGAATAAACTGCAGTTCAATCTGCTCGGCATGCATGAGCCCTTCAAATCGAATCGGTTCATCGATAAAGATCGGTTGAATCGATAGGCCGTCGTCCATCGAACGATCCGCTCCAGAACCCATCCGATCCGAAAGCCTTTGAGAAAAATTCACTTCTTGTTCAACGATCGAAATTCCGGATTTCTTCTTGAGGTTCTCAAGCGTCCCGAGCACAGAGGCTGGCTTTGGCAGATCGATCGCAAGCCTCGAGAAGATCGCAGAAGGCCAATGGAGCTTTTGGCCAGTGGACCTGCAATGGAACTTGCACCCCAATTCGCGCTGGGCCCATAGTTCGGGCTGCTGGTCAATTCGCTCGGCAAGAGCCCTGGCTTGATTCAAATGAATGATTTGTGGCTTGCTCTTTTTTGTCATAGCTCAGCCGGTGATCGATAGACGCGAAACTCTTTGATCGCTGAAGCCTTTAATCCAGCTTTCATCAGCAGCAAACTCAATATGAGCCGATCGGGTTCTCGAAGTCGACACTCTTCGATGTCCGGTGTCATGCTCTCGGCTTGGCCACGAATATAGATCCGTCCACCGGTGAGTTGATGGCCGAGCCGAGGTCCGGCATCGCCACCGATGACCAAAATGCCCGATCGCATTCGAAAGCTCCTCGCAAGGATGCCCCAGGCCGATCGAGCGAATCACCCAAGACGACCGACAAGCCTCCTTGGGCCATCGCCGCAAAACCCTCACCGGCTGATCCCATCACCAAAAGCGTTCCGGAGATTTGCGAATGCCCGAAATAATCTCCTACGTTCCCCTGCACTGCGCATTCGCAATCGCTCGTGGCTGCAAACCCATAGTCGCCGATGCTTCCCATGGTCTCAACCTTGAGCAGATTCCTCAGACCCACGCCGAGATAGTCTTTTCCGCATCCTCCTTGAAGGATCGCGTAGATGGCCTCAGGCTCCTCATCGGTGGTTTGTATCGTCAATCGATCTAACTTTCTCGGATCGGTAAGTGCATCTTGGATTGCATGTTGCAATCGAGCCGGATGCAGTTGATCGCCGATCTGTAGTTCGATGACGCGTGCCATGCTACTGCTTCTTTTTCGACGCCTTCTTGGCGGTCTTCTTTGCAGCCTTCGTTGCCTTCTTGGCTGTCTTGGGAGTCTTCGTCGCAGCCTTTGGAGTCTTAGCAGCCTTGGGTTCCTTCTTGGCAGCTTTCGACTTGGTCTTCTTCTTCGATGGACCGGCCGCAGCTCGTGCCTCTAGAAGCGCAACGGCTTGTTCAAAAGTCAAATCCTCTCCGGAGGTATCCTTGGGAAGCGAAGCGTTCGTCTGGCCATCGGTCACATAAAGGCCATAGCGTCCGTCTCGCAGTTCGATCGGCTTGCCCGTCGCTGGGGATGGATCGAATGTCTTCAGCGGTGGTGCTGCTACCCCCCGCCCTGCTCCCCGAACCACCTTGGGCTGCGCTAGAACCTCCAAAGCCTCTTGGAGTGTAATCTCCAACAAAGCATACGTCGCCGGAATCGATCGCGATTCATCACCATGCTTGAGAAACGGCCCAAAACGGCCTTGGGTTGCAATGACCATTTGGCCATCGGCAGGATGAACCCCCAACTCTCTGGGTAACGAGAGCAGTTTGACTGCAAGATCGAGGTTGACGCTCTCGGGAGAAACACCCTTGGGCAACGAAGCGTTTTTCTTTTGCTCGTCGTCGTTGGCACCGAGTTGGACATATGGCCCAAAGCGCCCTTGCTTGATGAAAATCGGTTTTCCCGAAACGGGATGGTGGCCCAAGGGTTCTTCGGCCTTTTGATGTTTGTCGAGCAGTTCGACCGCCATCGACAAGGTGAGTTCATCCGGAGGCATATCCTCGGGGATACTTGCTCGGCGCTCCCCTTGTTCAATGTATGGCCCGTAACGACCGATCCGGACAACGACCTTGTCTTGCCCGCCACTTGCCAATCGCTCTTGATCGGACGATTCCAGGGAGTACGAACAAGCGTTCCTGGGATCTATCTCGGTAACTTTTTGGGAAATCAACGGCTTGAGCCCTATCCCTCCAGGGGCAGCGTCTTGCTCATTGACATCATCGCCAAAGTAAAACTCCTGGAGATAAGTGAGGTTCTCTTTTTCATTGCGGCTGATTTGATCCAAATAGTCTTCCATGTCGGCGGTGAATTGATAATCGACAAGCGAAGGAAAATGGTCTTCCATCAACTGAATCACAGCGAAAGCCGTCCAGCTTGGCACCAGAGCATTGCCTTTTTTGAACACGTAGTCTCTTCGCAAAATCGTATCGATGATCGACGCATAGGTGCTCGGTCGACCGATCCCACGTTCTTCGAGAGCCTGCGTCAACGAGGCTTCGGTGTAACGGGCCGGCGGTTGGGTGGTGTGCGACAGAGCATCGAGCTGCTTGAGCTTGAGCTTTTCATCGGACTGAACATTGGGCAAGAGTTTTTCTTTCTCGGCCAACTCTGCTGCTGGATCGTCGCTACCTTCGACATATGCCCTGAGAAAACCTTCAAATTCGATCGACGTGCCAGTGGCTTGAAAGACCGCGTCGGCAGCGTGGATCGTCATGATCACTCGCAGCTTACGGGCATCGGCCATCTGGGATGCGACGGTTCGTTTCCAAATAAGGTCAAAGAGTCGGAACTGATCGTAATTGAGTTCGTCCCTGAGGGTTTCGGGCAATCGGAAGGTATTTCCAGCCGGACGAATCGCTTCGTGAGCTTCCTGCGCATTTTTGACTTTCGTGGCATAGGAGCGTTCGGTGTCGTAGAGGAATTCAGGTCCGTACTGGGTACGAACCAAACTTCGCGCCGCAGCGATGGCTTCCTTGGATAAGGTGGTCGAGTCGGTACGCATGTAAGTGATGTAGCCATTCTCGTAGAGACTCTGCGCGATCCGCATGGTGTCTTTGGCCGTCAGCCCCAGCTTGCGGTTGGCTTCTTGCTGGAGCGTGCTGGTGGTAAAAGGTGCCTTAGGCCGCTCGGTGAATGGCTTGATCTCGACTTTCGCTACAGTAAAACTTTCGCTCGATAAGCGTTTCTTCAGAGCCTCCGCCGCTTCTTGATCGAGCAGCAATAACTGGGGATCTTTGAGCTTACCGGTCGAGGAGTCGAAGTCTTTGCCCGTCGGGACTCTCCGCCCTGCGACACTCACGAGTCCAGCCGTGAACGCTTCGCCCTGAGCGGTGCTCAAGTGAGCGTCGAGGTCGAAATACGTGGCGCTGCGGAAAGCCATCCGCTCGCGTTCGCGCTGGACAATCAGTCGTACCGCCACGCTTTGAACCCGACCGGCAGAGAGCCCAGGTCGGACTTTTTTCCAAAGCAACGGCGAGACATCGTAACCGTAAAGACGATCGAGAATCCGGCGGGTTTCCTGGGCCTTGACCATCCCCTGATCGATCTCGCGGGTGGCTTGCAAGGCTCCCTCGATCGCCTCCTTGGTGATCTCATGGAAAACCATCCGACGCACAGGTACCTTGGGCTTGAGGACCTCCTGCAAATGCCAAGAAATAGCCTCTCCCTCGCGGTCTTCGTCGGTCGCCAGATACAAGGCACTGGCATCCTTGAGAGCAGATTTCAGGAAGTTTACATGCTTCTTTTTGTCCGGCGGAACGATGTAAACAGGTTCAAAGTCTTGGTCGACATTGACACCTAAGTAGGCCCAGGGCTGGGACTTAAGTTCGGCAGGCATCTCCTTGGATCCACCCGGCAAGTCGCGGATGTGCCCGATCGAGGCTTCGACTTGGAAGCCACTCCCGAGAAATTTCGAGATCGTCTTGGCTTTTGCTGGCGATTCGACGATGACCAAGGACTTCTTTTGACTCATGGATGACTACAGTTTCGGCTCGATAGCGAAGGGGTGATGCGCACAGGCAAGATTTGGGTTGTGTTCCACAGGTTGGCACTTTGTCAAGCCCCCTTGGGTTTGCAAGTTGGGGGGAAAACCCTCCCAAATGGTGTGAATCGTTGGTCTCTCTGCGATTGCGTAGACTCAGGGATTTCCTAAAATCCTCTGTTCCCTATGCGGCTTTCAAAGCCGGGGCGCCGATGGCTAAGTACGGCTCAAGGAAAAATTTTTTATGGCTAGTCCGTTTTCGTATTTTCGTAAGAACCAGCGGTTTTGGATGGCCGCTGCGGTTTTGATCGCAATCTTGTCCTTCGTCGTCGCACCGATGCTGCAGTCGTTCACCGGCAACTCCCAAGGAGTCAGCAACAGACCGGGCGGAAACTCCACGGCAGCATCTTGGACCGGCGGCTCGATTAGCCGCGAACAACTCGATGTGGAAATGGGGCAACTGTCAGTCGCAAATATGTTTCTCAAGCGACTGGCCTTCGATGTGCGTGACAAAGGCGGATACCCCAGAGTGCCCGAGGTGCGTCCCGATTTCGCGCTCGTAGGTATCACCCCCGACACCCGCGATCCTTCATCGATCCTCGAACGCAAGATCTTGGCAGCAGAAGCCAACCGCATGGGGATCCACTTCGACGACCAATCCGTCCGACTGTTCTTGCAAAAGTTCGTCGATGGCAAACTCAGTGGCGAACAAATTCAAAAGACACTCAAGGAAGTTTCCGGCGGTCGCATGTCGTTGTCAGACTTTAACCGCCTGATGAAAGAAGAGCTTGCAAAGAACGCCGTCTTGCGGCTCGCCAACGGTGGCCAACGCTACGAGGAACGAGCCAATGCGATGGGTGCGCCAACTGCCCTCTTGAATCCACCGAGCAAGAACTGGCAGTACTTCACCCGCTTCAAACGTCGCGCCTCGATCGAAGCTTACCCAGTGTTTGTCAACAACTTTGAGGATAGCGTCGACAGCAAGCCAACCGAGAAAGAACTTCGAGACCTCTTTGATAAAGGCAAGGACATCTCGCGAATCAGCCAACCGATTCTCACCGAACCGGCTTTCATGACACCTGATATGGCCGACTTTGAATTCATCGCCTGCGATATCGAAAAGATCATCGAGGAAGAGAAAGGCAAGATTCCCGAAGAGCTCCTGCGATCCGAATACGATCGCCGCGCCAAAGAAAAAGCCTTCGATGTTCCACTCACCGAAGAGGAGACCAAAGCCCTTCAAGAAAAGATGCAGCAGGAAAAGCAGGAGCCAAAAGCCAATCCAGATCAACCCGCTACAAATCTCCCTCCGACGCTTGAGAATCCCGGAACCGATGAGCCTAAAGAACCCGCAAACCCACAATCCTCTGTGAGTGCAACTCAAAAGACTCGCTTGGTGTCTTTCCAAGATCCAGCGCCTGCTACCGAGCCTGCTGCTGAGCCAGCCAAACAAGAGCCACCTAAAGAAGAGCAGCCTAAGGAAGAAGCCAAGACCGATGGGGCTCCGCAAGCCGAAGTCACCCCAGGGGATCTACCGGCGACAACACCCGCTACCACGCCAGGCAATCCGCAAGAACCTGCTGCGCCGCAAGTCCCGATGCGCACGCAGAGTTTCGAAGAAGTTAAAGACATGCTTGCAAGGCAGATGGCTGCAGGATCTGCATTCAAGGTGCTCGATGAGCGCTGCAATGAGATTCGAGAAACGATGGAAGTCTACGCCTCCGAATGGCAAGCTTGGCAACGAGCCATCGCTGAAAAAGACACTTCCATGAAAGAGCCAGCGCCCTTGAATCTCCAACAGATCGCAGACAAGTTTGGATTCGAGTATGGTCGAACCGAGCTCATGGACATTCGCACCGCATTGTCCAAGCCAATCGGACGTTCAAGAGTGACTCGAGGGCCAAGAATGCAACCTTTTGAGTTCCCAAGCCTTATCCGTGTGCGGCCAACCCCGAGCCAATCAGACAACCTTGGGAATTTGTACGTACCCCTTCAAAGCACCGCATTGCTGACCCGTTTTCTGTTTTGGAAGAGGCAACACGAGGACGCTTCGACTCCCTCTTACGAAACGGCCAAGGAGTCGGTGATGAACGTTTGGAAGTTGCAGCGGGCCGCTGAGAAGGCCGATGCGATGGCAAAGTCCATTGCGGCAAAAGCGACAGCAAACTCCCTTGCAGAAGCCCTCGAAAGCGAAACGGATCGAAATCAGATCGTACGACCAACGCCGTTTACCTGGCTCAATCCAGTGGTTGCCGATGTCGATATCCAACTGAGCAACGTCGAGAATCTCAAGCCTGTGGATGATGCGTTCATGCAGAAAGTCTTCTCGGCCGAGCCAGGCACGACCTTTGTCGCGCCCGATGCGGCCAAGGAGATCTACTATGTCGTCAAAGTGCTTTCGTATTCGCCCTCCGATGAAGACTTGATGCTGAGCTTCTCTGCAGCACCTAATACCGGTGGTGTCCAGAACGTCTCGAACCTCGAGAGTTCTTCACTGATCCGCGATTGGTTTTCGACGATTCAAAAGCAACAAGGTTTTCAGACCAAGCAGTGATCAGGCTAAAGAAGTCCGCCCCGAGTGGAACCATACTCATCGATGCTCCTGCGACATGCAATGCGATGTCGCGGGAGATGATCCATCAGATGATCGATGCTCTATCGGACTTCCACCAGGACAAATCCGTTCGCGGGGTGATCCTCACAGCATCAGGTACGACGTTCTGCTCTGGAGTGAATCTCAAGGAGTGGCAATCGCTTAGCGTCGAACGCGATGCGATCGAGCTATGGCAGCAGGTCGCTTCAGAGCTACAAGAGCTCATCGAAGCGATGCTCAGGTTACCCAAACCGATCATAGCGGCCATCGACGGGCCCGTGTTGGGTTTTGGTATGACGATGGTATTGGCTTGCGATTTGGTGGTAACGAGTCCCAAGGCGGCATTTGAGGTCCCTTCGTCGCGGCATGGATTGGTATCGGGGCTGACAGTGCCGCTTGCGGCTTTCCGATTGGGAGCGAGTTTTGCGTCGCGGATGGTATTAGGTGGTCAATCGATGGATGCAAAGAGCGCTTTAGCGATTGGGCTTTCGCATCGCGAGGTGGATTCGGGTCAGATTTGGGCAGCGGCCAACGAGTGGGCGATGAAGATTGCCGAGAGTTCTCCTGAGTCGCTGCAGCTTGGTAAGCGGTTGCTCAACGAGATGGTGGGAGAATCGTTGTTGATGAATCTATCGAGCGGAGCGGCGGTCTTGGCTACGGCCTGTAGTACCGAATCGGCCATCGAAGGCCTAGAGGCATTCGTCGCGAAGCGCAAAGCCGGCTTTCAATAGTGTGCGTTTTTTTAACCGCTGATGAACACTGATGAACGCTGATGCGCGTTGGGCTCATTGGCTGTTTCCCTTGAGGTCTGCAACCTGAAGCCTTAATTGAGATTTCCTCACGCATCTTGCGCTCTTTGAAGTCTTGGAAGACATGCCCAGGTTTTTATTCGTCTCACCATTCTCAACTTTCGACGAGAATCCGCTCCAAATCGCGAAAAGAATCCCCTCTCGTCGTCGACTCGGTGAAAGAACCAATGCACCTCGAAAAAAAACTACATTGTTTTTCTCCCTGTTTTCCCTGTCTTTTTGCCACAAAAATCCATTTGCAAACTTTTTCCAATCACTCAACAACCCTTCTGGCATACCCTTTGCAATCTATCCCTTTTGTAAAGACAAGTGGACAGCAGATCAGTTGAAGCGCACGGGTCTAAACAAACGTTTCCTGCGAAGGGGTCATCGCTATGTTTCAAGTTGTAATTTCCAAAGTTGTCGGCCGTTTTGTTCGTGATGAGCGTGGAGCAACCATGCTCGAATACGGTCTGCTCG
>JAJTFC010000041.1 GCA_021298315.1 Planctomycetaceae bacterium | reverse complement strand
TAACTGAACCGAGGTTTTGGCATCGAGTGTCGCGCGGATCGATTCATGCTCTTTCGACTCATCTACCCAAGTTTTACGCGCCGGATGTCGGAGTCCTTCTAACAACGCTGCAATTTTGCGATGGGTTCGAGATGTTTGACGGATGAAAAGAACATCGCCAAGCAACACAGCCGTCGATGTACCGCCGTAATCCAACCAGGAGCCTTCGTCGATTGTCGATGTCAAGACAGAGATCAGATTCCCCGGCTTGTACTCCATATCGAGTAAATCGCCTATGTTGTACTGAACGTTACGAATGCTTGAATTTAGCGGCAGCAATGTGATCATTCTGCCATCCGAAGTCCAATCCACACCGATTCTTTCTAATCGGTCTAGGAACTGATAGATCGGAACCTCTTTCAAAGATTCCGTCAGCAATTCGCTTGGCGATATTTCTTTTTCCTCCAAAGCCCGTTCATCAAGAACCACACTCAAACCAGTCTGGGATTGGATCCATTCGGCGACTTCGCCCAACGGTACTTCTTGAAAACTGTGCGTTGCTTTCGTTCGCAGTGCTTCTGGAACCCAAGCAATCGGGTCGATGTACTTCGGTTCCTCCGCGATCGTAACCGAGGGTGCTTGATCTTGAGCGCTCCCGATGCAACAAACCAGAAACGCAATCGTGGCAAAAGCATTGAAAACTTGTTTGGTGATGTACAAAGACTGCGATGAGGCAACCATGATATATCCTTTCGAATTCAGCTTGAGATCGATCAACTTATGTGTTCATGCACTGCGATCAATTGCTTGGAGAAGGATCGCAGAGTTGGTCAAGTAGATGCAAAAGGTGTGCCATCTGGAGTGCGGGAGATCTGCAAAAGTGTTCTTGGAATAGATGCAACCAAGAGAATCTTGCATCGTAGATTCTATTGCTTAGGGTTTTTGGAAGCTAAGTCAGGGATAAGTCTCTAGGTACCGTTGCATTTTGCAACAATCGCAAGCTTGACTAGGCTGAATTGCTACCGTCGAGGATTCTCTTTACCTCAGGCGTCGTTTACTGGCCGGTCGGATTGATCTGGCAATTTGAGCATTACAACGGTCTGGGGTCATTGCAGTCATCAAACCTTCCAATATCTGCAAGCCCGCTTGGAAATTGGACTTATGCTTTGGGCTAAGCTCCCTTAAACTGACCTTTTGTGGGATTTTCAAGGCTGTACACCCTCTGCGCTGTTGGAGGTTCATCAAGGTATTCGTTTCCATGGTTTTTTCTGACCTTCCGATCATTCCGGAAATCCAGTCCGCCCTAAAATCGCTCGAATACCAAACCCCCACACCGATCCAAGCGGGTGCGATTCCGCCGCTGATCGAGGGAAAAGATCTCCTCGGTTGCGCCCAGACCGGCACCGGCAAAACGGCAGCCTTCGCGATTCCTATCCTGCAAAAAATCCATCAGAGCGGACAATTCGCTCTTAAGTGCCAACCTATCGGATTGATCATCGCTCCAACGCGCGAGCTGGTCGTGCAGATTTCTGAGAATCTACGGGACATCGGGCGGCACACAAAAGTCCGACACACCACTGTCTTTGGGGGTGTAGGACAACGCCCTCAAGTCGCCGCACTGACCAAGGGAGTGCATTTGGTGGTCGCCACCCCAGGTCGATTGCTCGATCTGATCGATCAAGGCTACTGTTCGCTTTCTAAGCTTCAATACTTCGTTCTAGACGAGGCCGATCGCATGCTCGATATGGGGTTCATGCCCGACGTGCAAAAAATCGTTCGGCTACTGCCCAAGCAGCGTCAATCGGTGTTCTTGTCTGCAACGATGCCACCTCCGATTCAAAAGCTTGCGTCAACACTTCTCCATCAGCATGTAACGGTGATGGTAACTCCGCCATCGAGGACTGCCGATCGGGTCAAACAGAGCGTGATGTTTGTCGACCGAGGCAACAAACGCAAATTGCTCGATCGTGTCCTTGCGGATCCCCAGAGAACTCGGGTTTTGGTTTTCGTGAGAACCAAACACGGTGCTGATCGGCTCTACAAATCACTGATCGACGATGGGGTTGCCGCAGAAGGCATCCATGGTGGACGTTCTCAAAACGCTCGACAACGAGTCTTGAACGATTTCAAGTCAGGCAAAATCCGCGTGCTGATCGCAACGGATATCGCCGCCCGAGGGATCGATATCGACGAGATCAGTCATGTGGTTAACTTTGATGTGCCCCTCGAAGCCGAAGCTTATGTACACCGCATCGGAAGGACTGCCAGGGCAGGTGCAAGCGGGGAAAGCATCACGTTTTGCTCCGCAGACGAGTACAAATATCTCAAGCAGATTGAAAAAACGATCGGCATGCGAATACCGATCGATCGCGAGCATCCGTTCCACTCGGTCGATGCTCAAGATGGAGAGATAACCGAGATAGTTGATCATCATCGATCCAAGAAATCGCCCAATGCCAAGAGTGCTTCTGCCGAGCCAACCAAACGCCGCCGATCGATCAGTGGCAAGGTTCGGAAGGTCAAACCCAAGCCCAATCGCAATCCAACGAAATCCTTCGGCAAGCGGTCGAGTCCGAAATCCAAGCGACGTTAGGCAAAGACCTAATAGTCAAACACCTTCTTTGCCATCAACAGTGGACAACTCGGTGATTATTTTTTCTTCGAAGCGGGTTCTTTGAGGTTGGCTTGCAGTGGCTTGGGCAGCTTGTCCTTTTGTTCCTCGGTCAGGAGCTTGCCGATCTCGACTTTGGTTTTCGAGAGCATCTCTTCAGTCTCCAGAAGTATCTTTTTTTGATCTTCCGTTGCATTCATGGCACTAAGGCCCAGTTCGCGTGCTTCCGTGGCCTTCTTCCCCTCGTCGCGGGCTTTCTTGGCAGCATCGGTTCGATCCTTCAGCATCTGGGGAGTTATTTTGGCATCTTTGCGCTTGGCGACGACCTCTTTGGCTGTCTTACCGAAGAGTTCTTTGATCTTGTTGGTTATCTCTGAACTGAGTCCAGCCGGTTCGAGTTGTTTGACAAACTGGTTAACCATCGCGGTTTCCTGATCAACTTTTGCACCCTTCTTTGCGGTATCTTGGGCAAATGAATTAGCACCCAGCAAACCAATCAATAAACAAGACAGGATCCATTTAACCATGACCAATGTTCTCCAAGGAAAGAGGTACAAAAAAGGTACATAAGGGGAAGAACGCTCTGAGGCGTTCGTTCCGCCAACGTTATCAGAGTACCACAAGCACCCCAGGAGATGTTGGGTTTCCTGCGAAAAATGGTTCTTCTGGGGTATTGACAGTACCTAATCGTGTCCGGGGGTGGCTGCTGCTCGGTTGGCTAGTGCTCTTGATTGCTCAAGGGGTTTCGAGCAAAGATCCATTCATCGATAGGCCTTCCAGCCAGGATTTGTTCGTCGATGAATCGGTCGATCCTGTCTTCGGTCATCCCTCCGTACCAATAACCTTCGGGGTAGACCACTAGGATCGGCCCTCCTGAGCAAACCCTCAGGCACTGAACTTTGGTGCGGTAGCATGCGCTTGGACCTTCGGATAACGAAAGATTTCTGGCTTTGAGTTCGTCTTTGAGTTTCTTCCAAGCCGCACCACCGATGTCTTCCGAACAACATGTTGTTCCTACACACAGGAAAATGTGCCGGTGGTAGTCGCCTATTTTCAAACGGATTGCGATTTCACGCAGTTCTTGGCTCATCACTTTGGAAAATGTTAAGGGAAAAGAATCCAGCAAAACCCAGCGAGAATGCGAGGAATACATCATCCCTGATTGTCGCAAGCTTCCTACCAAGCTACACTGGTTGCGGTTTAGAAACCAGATGAAAGCTATCAGACTAAGGCGAGTCGCTAGCCAGCCTATCCTAATCCCCACCTTACAATAGTGAATCCTCGTGTCCGACGAAGTTGCAACCCTCAAAATCGGCGATAAATCTCTCTCCATGCCCGTGCATGTCGGCACCGAAAACGATCGGGCGATCGACATCTCGAAATTGCTCAAGGAGACCGGCCACATCACGTTGGATGAAGGCTATGCGAATACCGGTGCGACAACCAGTGCGATCACGTATCTCGACGGTGATCGGGGGATTCTCCGATACCGGGGCTACCCGATCGAACAGCTCGCAGAGAAATGCGATTTCCTCGAAACCAGTTACCTTCTGATCTACGGGGAACTACCAACTCCCGAACAACTCGCCTCATTCAAGTCGGCCATCTCCCATCACACGATGCTCCATGAGGACATGCGATCTTTCTACAATGGGTTCCCTCGCGATGCTCACCCCATGGCGATCCTATCGAGCGTCGTTAGTGCACTATCGACGTTTTACCAGGACTCACTCGATCCCCATGATCCTGAGGAAGTTGAAGTTTCAATCCATCGGCTCATCGCCAAATTGCCGACGATTGCAGCTTACAGTTACAAGAAGGCATTCGGTCAGCCATTTATCTACCCGGATAACTCCCTGAATTACTGCGAGAATTTCTTGCACATGATGTTCTCGGTTCCGAGCGAAAAATATGTCGCCGATCCCGATTTCGTCAAAGCCCTGAACTTGCTGCTGATCGTCCACGCAGATCATGAACAAAACTGCAGTACCTCGACGGTACGCATGGTCGGTTCTTCCGACGCGAATCTATTCGCAAGCATCTCTGCGGGCATTTGCGCTCTTTGGGGGCCTCTCCACGGTGGGGCGAACGAAGCTTGCGTGAACATGCTCAAACAGATCGCCGACGATGGTGGAAACGTAAAGAAGTATGTCGATATGGCCAAAGACAAGTCGGGTAATTTCCGACTGATGGGTTTTGGGCACCGCGTCTACAAGAATTATGACCCTCGGGCCAAGATCATCAAAGCGGCTTGCGATGTGCTTTTAAAGAAACTCAACCTGAGCGACCCACTCTTCGAGGTCGCACAAGAACTCGAATCCGTAGCCCTCAAGGATCCTTATTTCGTCGAACGAAAACTCTATCCCAACGTCGACTTTTACTCGGGTGTGATTTACAGGGCGATGGGGATCCCTGTGCAAATGTTCACGGTCCTATTCGCGATGGGACGCTTGCCCGGTTGGATCGCCCACTGGGTCGAAATGCAACGCTCACCCAACACTCGGATCGGACGACCTCGACAAGTCTACACCGGGCCGCTCAAGCGGGATGTTAACCGCTAAAAGTTTTAATTCTGCTCGAAGCGGTTCTTGAATTGTTCATCGAGAAGAGACAACGCCGTAAGTTCTCGATCGCCTGCGGTCTTCTCGATAATGATCCTATGCCGTTGGAATTCCTCTTTAAGGATCACGGCATCGAGCAGGTTTCGTCGGCTCCATAGAACCGCCAATTCTAGCAGACTGTGGGTCGCTCGATTCCAACCCCAAAAAGGACGAATCTCTAAGGGCTTGCCTGCCAGGCAACGTGCTACTGCACGAGGTTGACTAACATCCCACTCGGTCACCTGCAAAGGATACGCCCTACAGGCTCCGCTCAAAACCCATCCGATGCCTTCGTGGTAAATTGCCTGAGGTTCAGCACCGACTTGATTGCTGATTCCAAGTATCGATTGGACTAGAAGAAGAGCATCATCGACGATGTGAAACACACCTCTAGAAGTGCGGTGCAGGTTGGAAAAGGTGGTAGAGGTTTGAAAGGGTTTGAGCGACCAGGATTCGAGCGATCGATCGACATGAGGACCAATGGGTGCCACATGCATCCGGTTGGCTGGATCTTCAGTCGTAATTATCCCTTCGAGGATCATTGCGGGGTTCGCAGTTTGGGGAGGGAATCAATTGCCGCGAAAGAGTCTCTCACCCAGGAAGTTATCCAGTTCAGGAATGGCAAAGATTTTGTTGGCAGTCGTGTTGACATCGTACTCGATGCGTCGAAATTCGAGATAGGGCGGCTCAAAGATCACATAGCAACTGCGCCAGTCCTCATCGCGAGGTTGCCCGACACTTCCGACATTGATCATCGCTTTGGGCTCAATCAACTTATACTTGTAACTGAAGGAATCGGGAGTCAGGAAGGTGTAGTCTGGGGTGAAGATGCCGGGGGTGTGCGTATGGCCTTGAAAACAGTACGTTTCGATCATGTTGAATAGCTTTTCCATCTTACGGCGATTGTAGATATCGTCGGGAAAAACATATTCATTGATCGGTTGGCGAATGGATCCATGAACGTAGAGAACCTCGTTTTCTCTGTGGATGCGAGGGAGTTTCATCAAGTAGAGAATTCTTCGGCGTGCATCCTCGGGATTATCGCTCTTTTCGACTTGCTGTCGGGTCCAAAAGATCGCTCGCTCGGCCGAAGCGCTGAATCCCTCGGGGTCATTGACCGCTCCATAATCGTGGTTGCCAATCACGCAAACATCCATCTTCATGACAAGATCCAGGCACTCTCTGGGATTTGGACCATAGCCAATGACGTCACCCAAGCAGAAGATTCTTTGAACATTCTGAGCCTCGATGTCCTTGAGCACCGCTTCGAGTGCTTCGAGGTTACCGTGAATGTCGCTAATAATCGCAGTTCGCAAGATACCCTCTTCTGATGCTTCAGCCCTGTAGCCCGATCATTTGCCAGAACGCAAACGGTCTCCGAGTTGGTTATCCAATTCCGGAATTTTATAGATTTTAGAGATCGTTGTTTCCAAGTCGTATTCGACGCGTCGAAAGAAGATCTTTTTCGCAGCGTGATCCAAGATCGTATAACAGGCTCTTGGATCTTCGTCACGAGGTTGGCCCACGCTCCCGATGTTGATCATGAGTTTTTCGCGTCCCAAGGTGAACGTATGGTCGCACTTGTGAGCATCGATGAAACTCGGATCTGGAGTAAAGACGCCCGCGATGTGGGTGTGGCCTTGGAAGCAAAACAGCGGAACCTTAGCAAATAACTTGTCCATCTTGTTTTTGTCGTAGGCAGTCTCTGGGAAGACGTATTCGTTGGTGTTATCACAGGGTGATCCATGCACGAATAGCATCTTGTCGACCTGATGCTGCTTGGGCAATTCGTTGATGAAGTCCCAACGCCGATCGACAGCTTTGCGATTGCCTTTTTCCAATTCATTACGAGTCCACAAAATCGCTCGCATCGCGATCGGATTGAATCCTGTGGGATCGAAAACTGTAGCCTGATCGTGATTCCCCAGGATCGTCAATTTGGCCTTCTTCATGATCAGTTCAAGGCACTCGACCGGATTGGGCCCATAACCGACGATGTCCCCCAAGCAAACGATTTCATCGACCGATTCTTTGGCGATATCGGCTAAAACCGCGTTGAGTGCTTCGAGATTCCCGTGGATGTCACTAACGAGTGCCTGTCTCATGCATCCCCCCAGGGGCTATCAAACCGATCGGCGATCGGGCAGAAAGGATCCCTTGGCCGAGAACATGGAGCGAAAATGAAATTTAAAACAGGCATCGTTTTATCATGGGCGTTGTTGAAAATGGGCAAAATCCCAAAGAAGTGTATCCGGCAAACCCTGTTTTGGGCAGGTATTTTCTCCCTTAGTCTGCTTTATCGGTCGGGTTTGTCCGGTGCGCGATTCTCTTTTCGATAATCCCAGGGAGCCGTTGGGTTTTCGGACTTCCACAAGCCTCTTTTTTCCTTCTTTGCTTCCAGTTCCAGATCGGCCAAGGCCTGGGATTGGTTGTATCGCTTAAAATGCCAAGCGTTCCCTGAGCCGATCATTTCGGCATTGATATGCTTATCGCCCCGGTAAACCTGAGCCAAAAGGCGTTCGAAGTTGTCTTTCTTTTTCCAACTAACCCGCACATCCGAATCGAAAAGCATCTTTTTCAACGCTTCCATGGACTCTTTGCCGTACTCTTGCTTGAGCTCCGGAGCGTCCGTACCCTCGATCTGAACCTCGTACTCCTTACCGTCGGCTCCCCGGACCTTGATCGAATCTCCGTCAATGATCTTGGTCACCTTGGCCGTTATCTCTTCCTGAGTCTCTTTGGTTTTTCCATCTTTGCCATTGTTCGATTGGCTCGATGGCCCCTCTTGAGACGCTGGTTTCTCGGAAGCGGATTTGTTGGAGCCTGACGTCTGTCCCCACAAACTATCGGTGGAAATCGATACGACAGACAGCATTAAGCTAAGATAAATTGACTTTCGAGTCATAAGGCTACCTTGGAGGCCAGGGGTTAAAAGGTTTTTATCGATCGGATCGCAAGCCTGACGGCCACGGCGTTATAATATAACATCCGCCGGGTATCGGACGGCAGGGATATCCATTTTCCGTTCAAATTACGATCATCTAGTTTATGCAAAACAACCCCTCGATCGAGCCGGATCCGAACAAGCCCGGTCGGGATCTCCAAACCGCTGCCCCTCCTGCTGGGCACTACATGGTAAGGAGAAACCTCGAAGGTTTCGAATACAAACCAAATCCTTGGCGAGACGCCAGAGCTTGGTTCGTAAGTTCCACCTTGCATACGGCCTTCTTTATAGTCCTTGCCCTGTTCTGGCAACCTTCCCGAAGAGGAACCGGTGATTTGATCGACCGGCCCGTCGGGATCGCGGTCTTCCATGAAACCAAAAACGGGGAACTCTACGAACTGAGCGATGCTGGCGACGCACAAGCAAACGCCTCTAGAAACGCTGGCCAGCCTCAAAATCAAACATCCGATAGTTCCTCCAACGCTCCTGCCATCGCAGCACCGTTGGACTTGGCAGAACTGACCAAGGATTTGATCGGCTACAAGGCCGAATCGGGAACCGTCGGAGCAGCGATCGGCAAAATTGGAGAAGGGATTTCGGGAACCGGTAGTAAAGGAAACAATGGCAACCAAATCGGTGGCTCGACAACGGCATCATTCATGGGCTTGAAAGGCACGGGCTCGAATTTTGTCTATGTTCTGGACCGCTCGGCTTCCATGGAAGAGTTCCAAGGTGCACCGATGCGATTCGCGAAATCCGAGCTTCTCAAAAGCATCGATTCTCTGAGCGATCGCAATCAGTTCCAAATCGTTTTCTATAACGATTCACCCGGCTCACTGAGCAACGGTTCTTCAGCAGGCCGACTGCTAGCCGCAAATGAAATCAACAAAGAAAAAGCATCCCGATTTGTCAAAGCGATCAAGCCATCAGGGGGCACAGAACACATCCCTGGTCTCAAAATGGCACTATCGTTTGCACCTGACGTCCTGTTCTTTCTAACCGACGCAGCCGAACCATCGTTGACCGAAGCCCAATTGATTGAGATTCAATCTAGAGCGGAACGCTCGTTGACAACGATCCACACCATCCAATTCAATCGTGGGCCAGCCCCCAACGACGGAGCTTGGATCCGCGAATTAGCACAACGCAATCGTGGTACCTACAGATACATCGATATCTCAGGATTGGAGCAATAGTTTCTTTAGATTCTATCGTGATCGGTCTCCGTGGTTGCGGACCGATGCGCTGGCTCGCTATACTGGAAACATTGTGTGAACAAGTAACTACACCAAAAGGAAAAAATGGCGATGCCCAAGATCGTTGAGCTTCATCATCCACTAGCAAAACACCACTTAGCGATCCTCAGGGATCACACGACCGAATCGGTCTTGTTTCGAAACCAAATTCGATTGCTTTCGATGCTGCTTGCAGTCCGCGCGACCGAGGATCTGAGCCTTGCTACAACTGAGATTCAAACGCCATTGACCCGAATGCGGGCGGAAAAAATCGCACAACGCATCGCCATCATTCCAATTCTTCGTGCCGGTCTCGGACTCGTTGAGCCCATCCTCGAATTGATTCCCAGTGCGGAGGTTTGGCACTTGGGTATGTATCGCGATGAAGAAACAGCAAAGCCTATCGAATACTACTGCAAATTGCCAAAAGACAACCCTGCTCAAGTTGGATTCGTTTTGGATCCAATGCTCGCTACCGGTGGTTCGATTCGTGTTGCAGTGGCCGCCTTGAAACGCTGGGGGGTCCACGATGTTCGAGTATTGAGCGTCATCGCAGCTCCCGAGGGAATTCATGCTCTGCACGAAGAACACCCCGACGTGTCGATCTATGTCGGTGCGGTCGATCAAGAGCTCAATGATCAGAAGTTCATTGTTCCAGGATTGGGCGATGCAGGTGACAGGATCTTTAATACCAAACGATAATCTTTACGATAATCTTTTACTCGCATGAATCCCACAAAAGATCCATCGAAACTCCGTTCCCAGCGTTGGTTTGCTCCTGATGACCTCAGAAGCTTTGGGCATCGCTCCCGCCTTAAGGGCATGGGGTTTGATGACCAAGACTTTCGAGACAAACCCATCATCGGAGTGCTCAACACCTGGAGCGAAATGAATACTTGCCACTCTCATTTCCAAGAGCGTGTCAAAGAAGTCAAACGCGGTGTGCTTCAAGCAGGTGGATTCCCAGTGGAGATCCCCGTCATGAGCCTGGGCGAAATGCTCATGAAACCTACAACCATGCTCTATCGAAATCTGCTCGCGATGGAGACCGAAGAGGTGCTACGTTGCCATCCGATCGACGCGGCTGTACTCTTGGGTGGATGCGACAAAACGGTTCCTGCAATGCTTATGGGTGCCATCAGTGCAGATATACCGAGCGTATTTCTACCCGCAGGTCCTATGCTCAACGCCTACTGGCGCGACAACACTCTGGGCAGTGGCACCGACGCTTGGAAGTATTGGGCCGAACGATGCGCAGGCAATCTATGCGAAGAGCAGTGGCAAGAAATTGAAAATTGCATCGCGCGCTCGGCTGGAACTTGCATGACCATGGGCACTGCCTCGACCATGGCATGCATTGCCGAAGCCCTTGGTTTTACCCTGCCCGGCGCGAGTTCTATCCCGGCTGTCGTCTCGGAACATTCCCGCTTAGCAGTCGCCTCGGGTCGCTTGGCCGTCGAATCGGCTTGGACGAACCGAAAACCATCGAGCCTGCTGACACAAGGCTCCTTTATCAACGCGATGATCACCCAACTGACCATCGGTGGATCGACCAATGCAATTGTCCATATCATTGCTATGGCAGGTCGAGCGGGTATTCGGATCACCCTCGAGGATTTCGATACTTGGTCGCGAAAAGTTCCGATCCTTGCAAATATTCGCCCAAGTGGAAAGTTCTTGATGGAGGATTTTCACAGAGCAGGAGGACTGCGAAGTCTCTGGACGCAACTGACCGACCTGCTGGATCTCTCCGGACGTCAAATCAACGGAAAAACACTCGGGGATTCGCTCGATCAGGCAAGGATTATCCACCAAGATGTAATCCGTTTGCGGAGCAACCCCATCGTGGAACATGCAGGAACCTGTGTGCTCAAGGGGAATCTTTCACCAAACGGGTGCGTGATTAAATCATCAGCCACCGATGGCCAACTCCTCGAACATCGCGGACCTGCGGTCGTTTTCGAAAACTATCCCGATCTGAAAAAGCGAATCCATGACCCCGAACTTGATGTGACCCCCGATTCGGTGTTGGTTCTCAAAGATGCTGGACCCAGCGGAGCACCTGGATTTCCCGAGTGGGGCATGTTGCCCATCCCAGAAAAACTACTCAAACAAGGTGTGCGGGACATGGTGCGGATTTCCGATGCGAGGATGAGCGGCACAAGCTATGGGACTTGTGTGCTCCATGTTTCACCCGAGTCCCGACTCGGAGGCCCACTGGCTTGGGTCAAAACCGGAGATGTGATCGAACTCAATGTTCCAGCAAGACGAATCACGCTGTTGATCTCGGACGAGGAATTACAAGCTCGCAAGAAGGATTGGGTTCCTCCACGCGAGCATGCCTCCCGCGGATACACTTGGCTATACACCAAGCATGTAACACAAGCCGATCGCGGTTGCGATTTCGACTTCCTCGAAGGTGGAGACTACGGCAAGGAGCCCGACATTTTTTAGCTCTCTCAAAGGCAACCGCACTCCTACGATCAAACCCTGATTGGCGATTTCTTACTCCTACAAAGAAAATTTGGTACGCATGAAAAACCACTTCCTCACTCACCGTCTCGTGCTCTTTATTGCTGTACTGCTGCTTATTCCAATCAGCGACTGCAAATCCGTCTACGCTCAGCGGTCGGCAGACAGCATCACCTTGCCAGATACGGACGAAGGTCTTGCGGGTCTGGGCCCGATCCGACGCTACGATTGGTTCAAGAATCTTTGGAACGAGAAAAGAAAAGCTTGGGCAACTCGCACCCAAGCGGATCAGAATTCCGTGGTCTTTCTCGGGGATTCCATCACGCAAGGGTGGGGCGAAGACATGGGCAAATCCTTCCCGGGGCTTAAGGTTGCGAATCGAGGGATCAGTGGCGATACGACCCGAGGAATGCTACTACGTCTTCGAAAAGATGTGCTAGACCTCAATCCAAAAGGGATCGTCATGCTTATGGGTACCAACGACTTAGAAGAAGGTGCCGATGCAACCGTGGTCTCCAAGAATATCGATTTGATGCTTTCGGAGATCCAGAAATTCAATTCGAAGATACCCGTGACGCTATGCAGAGTCTTCCCTGCATCGGCCACCAAGAAACGTCCTGCCCAGCAGATCAAAGACATCAACGAAGCGATCGCTAATGTCGCGAAAAACTATCCGCAGGTCACCATGCTCGATACGTGGACCCTTTTTGCTAACGAACAAGGAGATGCCAAAGAGGCGGAGTTTCCAGATCTTCTTCATCCCAACCAAGCAGGCTATGCAAAATGGGCCTCTGCCATCCGACCCATCTTGGCAACCCAAGGACTCATCGAAACCGAGCCGGATACCTTTACGCTTGAACCTGGCTTCGTTTCGCTTACCAACGGTAAGGATCTCTCCGGATGGCGGCTTGCCGAATCCAAATCATCACCGGCCCAAGAGGATCTCGAAGGCAAGAGTTCTACAAGTGACGGACGTTATGTGGCGATCCAGAATCGAATTGTTGTTACAACCCCGGCAGAAGGACGCAGGATTCAACAACTCTACACCAAAAAAGAATTCCCAGGCGATTTCGTTCTGAAGCTTGAGTTTCGTGCGACACCCAATGCCGATAGCGGAGTCTTTATCCGCCAACCCCAACTCCAATGCCGCGATTATCCTCTTGCGGGCCCTTACAAGAACCTTAAGAACTATCGACCTGGAGATTGGAACGAATTGATCGTCACGGTCAAAGACAATGTCGCTCATTGCACTTGCAATGGCGAGGTGATCGAGGAAGCCCTCAAGCTTCCAGCCACCGGCCCGATCGGTTTAGAGGGGGATCATGGCCAGATGGAATACCGTCGCATCCGTATTTCGGCCAAACCCTAAAAGTCCACAAAAAATAGAGTACATCGGGAATTATCGTGGCTGAAAATTTATGCCACCTGCTCTATTCGTACTCGTGCTCGTACTCAGTGAAACGGTACTCGGATCGTTTTTAGAGTTCTTCGATACTAGTGATCATACGATCGACGATTTCGTCGGTCGTCCTAGGGTTAAAGAATACGGCCTTCCAAGCGGGGATATCGACACCATTGGGGCAGTAACCAAAACTCGTCGTGAACCCTAACCTTGCGTCGACGGCTGCATCCATGGTCTTGAGCCGCTTGTCGAACAGGTGGCGAATCTCTTTGCTGTATCGCTGAATCTGCTCGCTGCTCAACTCGTTGCGAACCAATCGATCGAAGATCTCTTGGGCATTTCGACCCTTGGGCAACACCCACCAATTGACCGACGGACTGATGATTTCCGAGTTAAGAACTTTACAGTATTCGATCTTGGCGAGTCTCTCTTTGAGTCGCTGAGCCAATTCCAAACTGCGTGCGACGAGCATCTGCCAGCCGGCAAGCCCGATGCCATTGAGCGAGGCGATGACCGAGTAAGGCCCAATCGCAGGCCTCGAGCATTCCAATGTTAATAAGGCGGGGTCTCTGCTGGCATCGGCGTCAGAAAAATAAGGGGTATCGCTGACGGTTCTTGCCAGGTACTTGAGGTCTTCCCTTCGATTCACGATAAACGCGCTCGATGGATAATGCCCCCGTCCGAATTTATGAAAATCGATCGTCACGCTATCGGCGTAACGCAAACCGACATTGAGAGCTTGAGCTTTCTCGATCATCCCAAGCAACTTCGGTTCGAATTTCAATGGATTGGACTTTCGGTCGTAGTCGGTCAGTACCGACATTGTCCAACCTACGGCTGCATCGCAATGGATCTGGGGCATCGTTTCGCCGTACTCTTGCGAAATGCGTTCCGCACATTCGCGGATCGCTCGCACATCATCGATGCCGAAACCATCGGTGGTACCAAAAGTCGCACAGATATAAGCGACCTTTGTTTTCTCTCTGTAGAGTCGGTGCAATGTCTCCTCGAGCAGATCGATTCTCATGCTCAAATTTGCATCGGTTGGGATTTCGATCAGGTTCGAGGTACCAATCCCTAGCCATCCGGCGACCGTTTGATTCGAATAATGGCCCGCTTGAGAGCATATACCAGCTACTCGACGACCATTGATCCCCACCTGCATGGCACCGGGCAGTACTCGTTCTATTCCGATTTTTGCCCCGTAGAGATTGGAGATTGTTCCACCGATTGTAAAGACGCCCCAGGGATCGATCGTATGGTAATAGATCAGATTCGCCAGTGCGGTAATGGCTTTGACTTCAAGCTCATTGGAGCGTTGACTGTATCGATCCGTACAGAGGTTTGGGTTCTTTAGCAAACAAGCGATCGCTCCGATCAAGGAGGCTTGGTTGGCCGGTCCCCTGACGTTCTCCAGGTGCAGTGGATTGTTCCAGCTATCGGTACCCCAGAAGTAAGGGAAAATCGCGTCGCGAGCATCCTTGAGATTGCCCGGAATGCTATGGATCTCAGGATTTGCCCGAGCAGTCTCGTAGTTCTGGCTCATGATCTGCGCGGGCGTGAGAGCTTCTTCGGCTGCCGCCGATGCCAATAACTCTGAAAATATCTTGACGAGTTCAGGTTGGTTCCATTCAAAAAACGTTCCCATCAACTCCTGGTATTTTTGCCGGTCCATTAACGTTGCTTTCCCTCTCCACGCTCGACCATGTGCTGCTGATGTTCGATCTCCGCAGGTAAATAGCGTTTATTGCTGTCGACCAACCAGTGTGCCGCATTGAGCAATAGAGCGGAAAACGCATCGTTTTGAAAATCGCTCTCGTGTCCTAGCGATGTGTAGAAGGATCGTCCTGCATCGGCGCGTACAAACGTCCAAGCGACGGGCTCGGTAGGCTGATTAGCTATGCGACCTTCCCACAAAACATTCGTTCCGGGCCTCAGTGGCGAAACCTTGTACAAAGACCCTCGGCTTTGGAAAACCTCGGCACCAAGGTCTCTTGTGTTGATCAAGGGGTGGTCGGAGTATTTGGCAACATCCACCGTGGTGATTAGGTCATTGCCATGATGATTGGAATAGTTTCCTCCAAAAACTTCCGCATCAAACTCGGGCCAATCCGCTAAGCCTTCCGAAGGGGATTTTCCACGCAGACTAAACGCATGGCTAGCAGTCCGTATCCCTAGCACGGGTTTTCCAGAAGCAACAAATTCTCGTATTTGCTTCAACTGATCAGCCGGTAGCGGCCTTCGCCGGACACTGACCAAAAGTGCATCGGCATCTGCCAGAACGTTAAGTCCAACAAGGATGTTTGGATTATCCGATTTGCTGAAGACAATGGAAACTCGGAACTCCTTCTCCAATTGTTCTTTGGCCCAACGAACCAGCGTCTGGTCGGTCTTGTACTCGTCTTCTGCAATCAAGAGGACCCAGTGTTTACGATTATCCCCTTGAAACTTGAACGCCTTGCCACCGAGCCATTGCTCGCTGCTGACTGTTGGACAAACCACCCTCTCGATGTGATCAATGACACGGTCGGTTCCGCTAAAATGGTTCACGTAAGGCCATCGCAATGGATTGTACATCGTGTCGGTAAGATCTCGAACCAGGACCGGATCAAATCCATGCCGCTTGAGTTGTCGCAGCCCGAATGGTCTTCCTAGCACACACATATTGGTGTGAACACCACAAACAACCACACGCTCGATCCCATGAGACTTGAGGATATTCCAGATCTCTTTTCCCGAGTCACTCACATAGTCCAAATTCTTATCGATCTGAATGTCTCCGGTTTGTCGAATCCATGGGCGTTTGGGGTCCCTGCCAAGGCTCGAGAGACGCGCCTGCCACTGCGCATGCTCGGCGAGATCATCATCCTCACCTCCGTCGGACTGATCGACGGGATAGGGATCCGCCGATTCCCCTTCGATTTGATCGCACCACTTTTCAATCTCTTCGGGTGTATCGCTGCGTATAGGGATGTCCATCGCGCGTTTGCGAGCCGGATGATCCTTGTAAAAATCCATGCAATCACTCGGAGCATGAATCACTATTGCGCCTTGGCTTCTTAGCTTCGCAGCTAATTGATCGATCCGAGAGGCAACTTGTTCGACCCGTCGAACTGCGTTTAAGCAGTGATGGGAATCCCATACGTCGCAAATCACCATCGCGGTTTTTTTTGCCTCCCAATCGACCCGTTTTGTGACTCGATGGTAGTTGCTCGAACCTGCTTCGATGAGAGTCTGCTGGCGAATCTCTAGAGCAAAATTCGAGATTTCGTTTGGGGTTTGAGCGTTTGAAAACGCGATCATAACCGTCGAAACAACGCCCGCAAAAATGATGTGCTTGAGTTTCATTCTTTACTCTTTTTCGAGGGGGCTAGTATCCAAGGGGAGTTCCCTGGAACATAGGCGTCAGCGATGTGCTTTTTCATTTTCGTTAGAATGTAAGGTTCGCTCGATGCAAGATCCTTTTCCTCTTTAGGATCCTGATCGATTCGATAAAGCTTTGGAACGCTTCCAAGAGGTTGTTCAACGAATTTCCAAGGTCCGCTTCGAACGGCTTGCCCTAACCCACCTTCATAGAAAGACCAATAGAGATATTCCCTCTGCTTTTGTTGTTCCGGATTCCCAAGTAGTGTTGGAACCAAGCTGACGCCGGTGAGATCAGTGGGCAATGATTGCGATGCTGCTGCTAATTCCGTAAAGGTGGGGAAGAGATCATCAAAACACCCGATCTGGTCGGAAACGCTCGACGGTTTGATCTTGCCCGTCCAACGAGCGAGCGTTGGAACGCGAATTCCTCCATCGGTCAACGAGCGCTTTGACCCCCTAAGAGTACCGCTCGATAAAAAAAACGTGTCCTTGTGTCCACCTTCGTGGTGGGGGCCATTGTCAGAGGTAAATAAGATCAATGTCGATTCGCCAAGCTCAAGGGCATCGATTCGATCGATTAGTCTTCCAACCTGCAGGTCCATCTTTTCAACCATGTTGGCAAATCCCTTCTCGGCAGCAGGCCAGTCCTCCTGGGCGTACCTTCCAAATCCGAATTCTTGCGTCCCTCGGTTTCCAGCTTCGTTGTTAGCATGGGGCAAATTGATCGAGAGGAATAGAAAGAAAGGTTCGCTTTTGTGGTTTTGTAAGAAATCCAGTGCCTGCTCTAAAATGATCTCAGAAGCGTCATCGATTTTTTCACTCGCGATGCCGGCCCCCATTTCCGACTCGTTTGGAACGATGTTCCTCAACAGCTTCCGGCCTTCCTTGAAATCCAGAAATGTCGGAAAGAAATTGTGGGCGTGGGATTGGTCAAGGTAACCCAAAAAATCGTCGAATCCCTTTTTTAGCGGTGTTCCTGTTGAACCGGCTTGGCCCAGCCCCCACTTGCCAAACAGACCGCAATGGTAGCCAGCCTCTCGAAGAATTTCAGGAAAGATAATCTCTGAGGGAGGAAGAGATTCCTTCGAATTGCCGCGAATCAAACATCGACCGGTGTGCTTGCCTGTCATCAACACGCAGCGGCTCGGTGCACAGACGGTCGACCCAGCATAGAATTGCGTCCAACGCATACCGTCTTTACCGAGTCGATCGATGTTGGGGGTGCGCAGTCGCGTTTGGCCGTAGCATCCACAATCCCCATATCCAAGATCATCGGCCAGAATCAAGACGATGTTGGGGGGCCTTGCGGTCGCATGAGAGGTTTCTGCAAACAGCGGGCGAGACACTTGCAATAGGACTTCCAATAAGATCAAGAGCACGAATGCCAAGCGGGACTTGGCAATGATCTGGCTTTCCATCATTTTGACCGCCTGAAGCTTTTCGCAAGGGTTTCATCGGGGCTCACAATCGAACGAGATTTTAGTATAACTGGAAAACCTATTTGGATGCACTTGGCTTTACCTTGAAAAGAGAGTTCGAACGGAACATGATGCCTTTGAAATCGGAAACCTGTCGCTGGGGAATTTTATCGACGGCTGGAATCGCTAAGAAGAACTGGCGGGCGATCTCCCGGAGCAAGCATGGTCAAGTTGTAGCCGTCGCTAGCCGCGACACGGGATCGGCCCAGCGATTCATCGACGAATGTCAAGCGAATTGTCCCTTTGAAGCTAGCCCCAAAGCTTTCGGCAATTACCAATCCTTGCTGGAAAGCAAAGATGTCGATGCTGTCTACATTCCCCTCCCAACGGGATTGCGCAAAGAATGGATTCTGGCAGCAGCCAAGCATGGGAAGCATATTCTCGCAGAGAAGCCTGCCGCTTTGACCGCCGCGGATGTTCAGGAGATCCTCGATGAGTGCAAAAGAAATAAAGTCCAATTCATGGATGGAGTGATGTTCATGCACAGCCGACGTTTGGAGCAACTTCGCCAGACGCTACAAGACCCATCGGCAATCGGTGCCATCAAAAGAATTGCCACCCAATTTTCTTTCAATGGTGACACGGAGTTTAGAACCAAAAATATCCGTTCGAATTCGAGCTATGAGCCTCATGGATCGTTAGGCGATTTAGGATGGTATACCATCCGCATGATTCTTTGGATCAATGGTTGGAGGATGCCAACTTCGATCACCTCACGCTGCATCTCGACCTTGCAAGGAGATTCGAGCCCAAAACCCGTACCCATGGAGTTCAGCGCAGAGATGCAGTTCGACAACGGAGTCTCAGCAAATTTCTATTGCTCTTTTGCGACCGAGCATCAGCAATGGTGCCACATCAGCGGCGAAAAGGGGAGCATCTGGATCGATGATTTCGTTCTTCCCCTGTACGGATCGAATGTCGGATTCGATCTGAATCAACCGGAATTTGTGACCGATGTTTGCGATTTCCACATGCACCGCCGAACCAAGAGGTTTTCGATTGCTGAATACGATTCAGGTCATTCTCCAAGCCAGGAGATCAACATGTTCGACAACTTCCATAACCTCCTCAGAGGCTCCAGCCCTGAAGAATCCTGGGGGAGAATGACACTTCAAACCCAGCAGGTGCTCGATGCGGTTTTCCAATCGGCAGGATGCACACTTTAAATCCGCGAACCTTAGTCAATCGATTGCAGATCGGGGCCAAGTTCCAGAAAGCTCGCTAGGTTTGGCAATTTACGCAAGCAAGCGGTGATCTTTCGGTCGCATTTGGCAGTTTTGTTTGGTTATAATCCCTTCGGATAAACCCTACGCTCTTACGAGGTGATCATGAGACCGCTTGTCGCTTGTCTTGTCCTGCTCTTCGGATGTCCCTTGGCACTCCATTTGGCACACGCATCTGAAGCTGAAGCTTCAGTCGATGGTATCTCCAGCAATTGGCTTGTGGGTGCGTCAAAAATAGACATCACTCCCGAAGAGCCCGTCCGACTCAGCGGATATGCTAGCCGACTGGCCCCTTCGGATGGAATCGAGGATCGGCTCTGGGCCCGAGCCTTGATCATGTCTCCGCAAAGCCCCGAATCCAAAGAGCCTACCGAGGGACTCCAGCCCGATTCGCTCGTGATCGTTTCGATCGATGCGATCGGCATCTCAGCCGTGATGACCGAGCGGATACTCGACAAAGTGCTCCCGACTTTGAAAATCCCCCGCTCGAGGATTGTATTTTGCACGACCCATTCGCATACAGCGCCACATTTGGACGGGTTGATTCCAAATCTATTCGGTGTTCCGATGCCCGACGCAGAGCAGCAAGCGATGGTACGCACGACCGAAATGAATATCGAGCGTGTGGCCCAAGTGATTCTCGAAGCCAAAGCCAAGCTTAAACCAGGCAACGTCGAATACGGTCTGGGCCGAGCGGAATTCGCGATCAATCGGCGGATGCTCAAGGATAAGCAGTGGGTTGGCATCGGAACAGTCGACGAAGGTCCAGTGGATCGTAATGTTCGTGTTTTGCGAGTTCGCGACGATGCGGGCAAGCTCGTGGCTGTGTCTTACCAGTACGCATGCCATAGCACTTCGATCTCGCCGAATGAGAATAAGATCAGTGGAGACTGGGGGGGGATCTCGGCGGGGATCATCGAATCGAAGAATCCTGGATGCATCGCCCTGCCGATTATCGGTTGCGGTGCAGATGCAAACCCAAATCCACGAGGAACGATCGAGCTATCACGTAAGCACGGAGCTGAGATGGCCGAGTCGGTGCAAACGGTATTGGGTCATGAACTCAAGCCGCTTCCTCAACCGACCAACGCCGCGTTTATGCTCGTGGCACTTGCGAGCGAGCGGCCCAATAAGCAAAAACTCGAGTCGATGCAAAAGAGCAATTCCGCCCATGAACGCAATTTTGCGAACAACTGGTTAGAGCTCTTGTCTCGTAAGGACCGTATCCCAGAGACTTATCCGGCCCCAGTGCATCTTTGGAGTTTTGGTAAGGATCTTGCCTGGGTATTCATGGGGGGTGAGGTCGTCGTCGACTATCAAATCCGACTTGAAAAGGAGCTCAGCCAGTTCGAAAACGTCTGGGTCGCAGGCTATGTCGACGATGTGTTCGCTTATGTCGCTAGCGAACGGGTTCGAGGCGAAGGCGGCTACGAGGTTGACGGATCGATGCTTTACTACGGGCAACCAGGGAGATGGGAGTCTGGTACCGAAAACAAAATTGTTGATCGTGTCTTGCAAATGACCAAACAGCAACGACTTGCCGACGAGCCACGCAGTCCGCAAGAATCGCTCGCTAGCATCGAGGTTCCCGATGGATACACGATCGAACTCGTCGCGAGCGAACCACTGGTGACCGACCCAGTAGGAATCGCCTGGGGAACCGACGGCACGGTCTGGGTCGTCGAGATGGGAGATTATCCCCTAGGTGGTGGCAAAACCGGTTGCGTCAAAACCCTTTCAGATACCGATGGGGATGGCGTCATGGACAAGAGCACGGTGTTCCTAGATGGACTGAATTATCCGGCTGGAATCTACGCTTGGGGGCCAGGGGTCATCATCGCTTGCGCACCTGATATCTTCTATGCAGAGGACACCGATGGAGATGGCAAATGCGATCACAAACAGATTTACGTTACGGGTTTTCCTGAGGGGAACCCTCAGCATCGAGTTCATGGTTTTACTTACGGGATGGACCATCGACTCTATTTTGGCCCCGGAGGAGGCGCCAACAGCGTCACTGTGACCAACAAAAATGGTGATGCTAAACAGATGCGGATCTCCGGTTCGGATCTAAGCTTGGATCCTATCGCTGGTGACTTGCGATTGGAAACTGGAGTCACTCAGTTCATAAGGACTACCGACGAGTACGGCAACTGGTTTGGGAATGAAAATAGTTTGCCGATGTTTCACTATGTGTTTCCACAAAGTTGGATTGACAGAAGTGGGTATCGTCCCAAACGCCGTTACCAGTTGATCACCAACCCACCGAGTATTCCCCCGGTTTTCCCGATCAGTCAACAAGCCGATCGATTCAATGACCTGTATGCCATTAATCGATTCACCTCAGCTTGTAGCACTGTAATCAACCGAGGCGAGGGTTTAGGCCAGGACATGCGCGGCTTTGCAATGGTGTGTGAGCCTGTTCACAACTTGGTGGTTCGTTATGAGCTCAAGCCGTCCGGGGCAACTTGGGCAGCCAATCGCATCGCTGCTGACAGCAAGAGCGAATTTATTCGAAGCACAGATCCATGGTTCCGCCCGGTGCGCATCGAGAATGCTCCCGATGGAACCATGTGGCTCGTCGACATGTATCGCTATGTCATCGAGCATCCAGAGTGGATTCCCGAAGAGTGGCAACGACGCATCAACCTTCGAGCCGGAGAGGACCGAGGTCGGATTTACCGAATCCGACGCACGGATTTTAACCCGATCCCTATTGGCGATCTTGAAAAGAAAACCGATTCCGAGTTGATCGCTGAAATAGGCGGAATGAATTCAGCCAGAGCCGATCTTGCGCAGCAAGTTCTATTAGGCCGTTTGCTGAAAACCGATAATCCAAGCCATGGCAGTATCGTGCAGGAACTGCAGCGATTGCTTATAGAAAGCCACCAGGCTGCCGTTCGGGTACGGGTCGCAAGCATCTTGATCAATCTGCGTGGTTTTCCGATCGATAAACTCGATGCAATCGTTCGGTCAAGCGATGCTCAGACGCTTCGCTTTCTAGTGGAGAATATCGATAGGCTCGGATTAAACGAAGAGATCAGAAGTCGATTATGGTTGGTGATCGATCCAGAACTGATCAGTAATTCTGCAGCTTTGGCGATGTCGGTAGCCGTCGAATCGAGTCAGGACTCCCGTCTGCCGGTGACGTTGATATCCAAGGTGTTGGTCGAACATGCGCAGGATCCATGGATGCTCGAGGCATCCAATTTTTTGAATCCCGCATGCATCGATGAAGTCCTTCGTGATGTGCTTGCTAGCAAGCAGGATATTAAGAATCTGCAGAAGGTTGCAGAAAAGCTGGTTCCCAAAGTATCCAAGGAATTTCGAGGAGAGCTTCTCCGATCGGTATCAAGCCATCAGGGGCCGAGGCCAGCGTGGCATTACTTGTTAGCCAAGCATTTCGCTGCCGGGGACGCTTCCGGACTGGACGAAGATTTAATCGAGCGAATTATAGACTCAGCAAGGGGTTCTTGGAGAAGTTTTTCGAAGGACTCAACAAGGGTCGAGCCATCGAATTTAATCGCAGGATTGAACCTTATGACTTCTCGAATGGGATCGGCTTGGACAGAGGATCACAATTTACTGCTCGATGCACTAACCAGGGGCGAACAATCATCGATCGATAGCGAGCTTGCGCTTGCGTTTGTCGGACTAGGCGGAGTTTCTGCAACCAAGATGCTCGAGCGATGGAAAGACCTTTCGTTGGTCAGCAGATCAGTGGTCCTCAATAAACTTGTGCAAAGCGCCGAAGGTGCTTCGGAGATTTTAGGACAAGTAAAGCAAGGCCGGATACCGATTGCTGATATCGATGCAGTGACAATTCAAGCCCTCCGAGGTAGTTCTGCCGAAAATGTGTCGACTATAGCGAGTGATATCTTTGGTCCGGCACCCGGAGCCGATCGCCCTGCGATCGTCAAAGAAGCATTGTTGCGTTGGCCCAGCAAACCTGACGCGAGCGTCGGCCAAGTCGCTTATCAGAAGCATTGTGCAGTGTGCCATGAAGGGAGAAAGCGTGACGAGCAGTACGAAGAGAGTTTGGCTCCGAACCTACGAGGTCTGAACCATTGGACCAATGAGGCATGGATCAACGGGATCCTCGATCCGAATCGATCCGTCGAGGAGAAGTATTGGGTTTTCCAAGCTAGGACTCTTGACGGTGAATCGCTTACAGGTTTAAAACTGCGAGAGGACGAAACGAGTATCGAATGGGTAAGCAGCAACGGTCGAATCGAGAGCTTAGACAAGTCGCAGATTGAGCAGATCAAGACCTCGGAGCGTTCGTTGATGCCTGAGGGATTCGAACAACTGCTCACGATCGAAGAAATCGCAGGTATTATCAGTTACTTGCGTTCCAATGGTCCAGCCAAAGGGCAATAGAGGATGGTACACCCTAGTCCCGATTATCTAGGCCCCTATCGCGTAATACGTCTACTCGGCCGTGGCGGCATGGGGACAGTATACGAAGCGATCCATGAAACGAATAAGGATCGTGTGGCTGTGAAGATCATTTCGGAAGAGCTTGCAAGTGAGCCACGATTCCAGCGCCGATTTGAAGCTGAGATTCAGACGCTCATCAGGCTAAAACATCCGAATATCGTTCGGTTGATCGGAATCGGAGACCACCATTCCATACCCTACTATTCGATGGAATACATCGATGGCATCAACCTTCACCAAAAACTTAAACTCGCAGGGAAGCTCGACTGGCAGTTAGTACTCGACTGGGCAATCGATATCGCCAGTGCACTCAAACAGGCGCATGATTTCGGGATCATCCATCGCGATCTTAAACCTGCGAACCTGATGATTACACCCGAAAACAATATCAAACTGCTGGATTTTGGTATTTCCCGATTGTTCGGGAGTATGAATGCAACAATCCCAGGGTCCACCGTTGGCACGGCGGATTTTATGCCTCCCGAGCAAGCCGAAGGTCTAGTGGCAACCCCTCGTAGCGACCTTTATGCGTTAGGCGCGATTTGCTATTCGTGTTTGTCAGGGCGCCCTCCCTTTACCGGCAATAGCATGCCGGAAATCCTCTTTAACGTTCGGTATGGAATCTACACCCCATTGAGCCAGCTAGCGAAATCGGCGCCAGAGGATTTCTGCAAACTGGTCGATGAGTTGCTCAGTCGCGAGCCGAACAAACGACCCGCAACGGCTTATTTGACCATGAATCGACTCCAGTCCCTGCGCGCCGGTCTGCGACGAATCGAAGCTGAAAAATCGGTCACCAGAGCTGATGGCGATGTTGTATCAGACGAGAAAATTAAGAAGAGTCCGGAATCGACGAGTGTCGACGTAAGCTCTTTGCAATCTGCTGCCGACTTGTCTGATTCCCCCTACCACGATGCCACCCGCATCGATCCACCCAAAGGTGGACGGGAACATCGTAAGCTCGACTCGAACACGACTCCTGATATCCCTATGGTGACCGATGGGCGTTCAGAGAGAATCCCTAGCTCGCCCGACGAGGCCACCCAAGAGCATGTTACTGGCAATTCGTTGGTCAAGCATCCAACAGCAGAAGGTATCTCCACTTCGAGAGGGTCGACCTTTAGTGAAGTGACCGATCGGGATCGAGCGCGTGCGACTATTTTCGAAACGGTGGATCCGGTAACAAAAGAAAGGGAGCGATGGGCAGAGATCGGGTTAATCATCGCTGCTTTGCTCGCTTGTTTAGGGGCTTTCTACTACTTTTCAAGACCCGTAGATCCTGGCCAACTCTATGAACCGATTCACAATGCGATGGCAACGGGCGATGAGAATCGATTGCTGGATCTTGAGGATCAGATAAACGCTTTCAAGCAAAAATATCCCGAGGACTCTCGAATAGGGGAGATCGAAACGGCTGCCCAAGAGGTCGACTACCTGAAGCGACTGCGTTATTTGCAACGCTCACAGAGACAAAGATAGCGATTTGGCTCATTCGAAAGCCAGACTCTCAGCTTTCCTAGATGCATATCCGGAGGATCTACTCTCGAGTGAGGAGAAGTCTTGGACGCGATTCGCAAGAAGATTGCAGAGCGAATTTGAGGCAAAGCGGGATCCGGAATTCGAAAAAGTGAAAACCTCGCAACTTGAAAATCTTTATAACCGAATTTTAGCGACAGAGTTGCCGGTCGATCGCCAGCGGGCCCTCAAAGGCCTCATCGAACTCTACGGTCAGGAAGTTTGGGCTGAGCCGGTTGTAACGAAAGCGACAGCGGAATTAAGAAAAATGATGCCGACTCCTTAGAAGCAAGATTTTGGAATCTGTTGAAGTCGTCTTAGCTTCGGGCTACAATCATGGTTTGGCTTAGGCCTGCCCTACTTGATGGGTGCTCTTTGGTCTGATGTCCAAAATTGCTGTTTGGATTTTTCCCTTGATTTCGGAATCGCCGGCTCGTGCAAGCGTGTCGGCGTTGTTGTTTTTGTATTCGAGCGACAGGAATAGACGTGGACGACCAATCAAAAGCGGTGCAAAAAGCCGACACCTTGATCGAGGCGATGGGATGGATACGTCGGTTCAGGGGCAAAACGACCGTGATCAAACTTGGGGGATCCTTGATGGCAAACCCGGATGCGATGCGGCACACGCTCATGGACATTATCTTCATGGAGACCGTGGGCATGCGTCCGGTTGTTGTGCATGGGGGAGGTCCATCGATCAACAAGGCGATGGAGGCTGCAGCAATCGAGCCGGTTTGGATCAAAGGTCGCAGGGTTACCGATGCGAAAACATTGGAAATCGTCGAACAGACGCTTGGATATGAACTCAATACCTTCTTGACTGAGGAGGTAGAGCGTTTGGGAGGCAGGGCCATGAATCTCAATTTCCAAACCACGAATGTTTTGTTTGGCGAAAAATTGCTATTACAAGAGCCAGGCAGTGAGCCGATCGACTTAGGCTTTGTCGGACAAGTTACCCGAGTGGACCGGCAAACTATCGAAAGCTTGACTTATACCGGACAAATTCCATTCATTCCATCGATGTGCATCGACCAGCAAGGCCAGAAATACAACGTCAATGCGGACACCGCAGCGATGGCAGTTGCGGAGGCATTGGGAGCCGAGAAATTGATCTTCATCAGCGATGTCAATGGGGTTCGTCGAGACAAAGACGATCCAAGCAGTGTGATTCATTCGATGACTGCTGATGAAGCTCGATCGCTTATCGAGCAGGGCGTGATCAGTGGAGGGATGATTCCCAAGGTTGAGGCTTGTCTTGGAACACTCAATAGGGGTGTAGGCAAGGTTCACATTATCGACGGCCAATTGCGGCACTCTTTATTGCTTGAGATTTACACCACTGCGGGGGTTGGTACGGAGATTGTCCAGCAGCGCAACACCTCCGCCTCGCGTATATAAGATTTTTTCACGATGAAGCACTTAAGATCGCTTGTCGATTTACGAATCGACGATTTCAACACGATCATGGATTGGTCGCACAAACTCAAAAGGTTGCTCAAGCAGGGCAAGCGTCCGGATTTGCTGAAAAATCGGACTTGCGCTCTGGTGTTTGAGAAGGCGAGTTTGCGGACGCGGGTTAGTTTCGAAACTGCCATGGCCCAGCTCGGAGGAACCGCTCTGTACCTTACCGGAGACGCAGGTTGGCGTCAGCGAGAGTCGATCGGTGACTTCGTTCGAGTACTTGGTGAGTACTGCGACTTTCTGGTTTGTCGTGCTTTTTCGCAATCGACGATTGAAGAATTAGTACGGTTCGATTCAGTTCCAACAATCAATGGGCTGACCGATGACTCTCATCCTTGCCAAGCACTAGCTGACTTCTTGACGATCGATGAATCGGCCGGAGGTAAGTTGCGAGGTAAGCAATTGACTTTTGTCGGAGATGGGAACAACGTCGTCCGTTCGCTAATCCAGGGCGCTGCGATGACCGGAGTTCGGTTTCGTCTAGCTTGCCCCAAAGAGTATCAGATTCCTGAAAGCTTTTTGCATCAAGCACGGGCTCTTGGTCCTCTCGATTTCGACCAAAGTGATGACATTCGCAAGATGGTTCACGATGCGGACTTTATCTATACCGATGTTTGGACGAGCATGGGCCAGGAAGCGGAAAACGAGTCTCGCAAAAACGCTTTCGGTCCCTATCAAGTCAACAGCCAATTGATGAGCTTGACTCCGAGAACCTGTAAGGTTTTGCATTGCCTGCCAGCAAGAAGGGGTTTGGAAATCACCGATGCAGTGATCGACTCGGATCAGAGTTTGGTCTTTGCCCAAGCCGGTAATCGTCTGCATGCCCAAAAAGGTCTACTGATTTGGCTAGCATTGGAAAACGGATATACCACGCACGATCAAATCGATCGGTTGCTGTAAGGCTCCGAGCAATCTAGTACAATAGGGTTCCGCTTGCGATGGATAGATCCGTTGGACGGATCCAATAGGAGCCCAGTTTTGTTCAAGAGCTTATTCACAGATTGGTCGCTAGAAAAGAAGTGTCTTTTCTTTCTCGGGCTGGCACTCTTGTTTTCGTTGGTTCTCGGTGCAGTCGCAGTGCAGTTGGTCGCCGAACGTCTTGTTAAAGAAGCGATTCGGCAGTCCTCCGAAGATTATGCCGACAAAGTGATTAGGCGCATGCACAGCTCACTTGTCACCGGGAATAACAATGCCGAAGCAGGAAGCACCCGAGAAGATCCCTTGGCGATGTTTGATCAGAACAAGCGGGGGCTTCAGTACGATTCGACTTGTTTGAGAATGAAAGATGGGCTCGAGCATAAGGACCTAGGCGGAGTATTCGCCGACCAAGAGGATCTCACGTTCCTGACCAAACTCCACTCGAAACTCTCAGAGCTTGAGGCTAAAGCGACAGCTCAGCGACTGGCAGACGCCAAAAACAGCAAAACGATCTCGGTGCCAAGCGATCCAACGGTGAGCCTTGAACCCACCTTGAATACCTTCCAATCTGTGTTCGAGGACGCGGGGCAGGTCGATGGCTACCATGTGTTTTACCATCCGGTTTTCTTCGGGGATTCATGCAAGGAGTGTCATTCTCGTAACAACCAACAGTCGGTTCCTATGCAGACTGCCGCCTCTGTCGATCCCTTCCGTGCGATCAAAGTTCGAATACCGGTCAAAGATACCAGCTATTGGAGGATTTGGAGTTATTCGCTGCTGTCTTCCATAGGCATCGCAACCTTGGCGTTATCCCTCTTTTTCATTCATTGGATTTTGAAACGGCTTGTGATCATTCCCCTTGCGGAGCTGAAGTATGTTTCGGATGAAATCACAAGCGGTAAGACGGACTTAGAATTTCGTGTCGATACCGATGACGAATTTGCCGAATTGTCAGATTCATTCAATCGGATGCTTAGGCACATCACCTCTACGCAGAAAGAGATTCAGGCTGTCAACAACGAGCTCGATTCACGGATCGATGAGCTGGCAAGCGTCAATCTTCAGCTTTACGAAGCCAACCGGCTCAAAGGCGAGTTTCTAGCGAACATGAGCCATGAGCTTCGCACTCCCCTGAATAGTATTTTAGGATTTAGCGATGTTCTCTCCGGTATCGAGAATCTTACCGACAAGCAACGAAGATGGGTCGGAAACATCCAGAATTCAGGAAGAGTACTTTTGGAGATGATCAACGATATTTTGGATCTTGCGAAAATTGAAGCGGGCAAGACCGAGGTGCGTCCGACATCCTTTGACCTCATTGCCCTGATTTATGCTCAGATCGAACTGTTTCGGAAAATGGCCGAAGACAAAAACATCAATCTCCAGGTCGATTCAAGTGTCCAAGAACTACGAATTGAGCAAGACCAGGGGAAAATCTCGCAGATCTTGACGAATCTGATCTCCAATGCGATCAAATTCACACCCGAGGGAGGACTAGTTACGATCGTCGCCGAACAGAATGGAGATGGAACCTTTTTCTTATCGGTGGCTGATACCGGGGTTGGAATCGCACCTCACGAGCATGAAGTGATCTTTGAAAAGTTCAGACAAGCCTCAGGTGATATCGGAAAGGATTCCCTGACACGTGAACACTCAGGAACTGGGCTGGGTTTGTCCATCGTTCGAGAATTGTGTCGATTGCTAGGCGGCGATATCGGTCTGACAAGTCAAATCGGACACGGCAGCACGTTTCGAGTCGTTTTACCGATGACCTTTGGCTTAAATACACAGTCCTAAAGTGTCCGGAAAACTACGCATTGCATGAACCCAATGCATGAACCTGTCACCCAGTGCCAGAGTCGCTGCGACGGTAACCAGGATGCCCCGAAGCAAATAACCCATCGTGCCACCGTGCACCTATCCCTGGGCGTGAAGGTAATTCCAATTGACCCTCTTGTACCCGTAATTCCGTATCGATCAGGTGTGGATACAAGGTTGCCAAATGAGCTCGAACCGTCTCTTGGTACGCAACCCCGGTGTTAGAGCCAGCGATGTGCAAACCTGCCAACAAAGTCATCGGTCCGGTGCAATCGTGCATCAATGTCGGTACGTTGTAGGCTTGAGCAAGTTCGGCGATCCGACGAGTTCCCGAGATACCGCCCACCCAAGTCGGATCGATCATGATCATATCTGCGGCCCCTGCCTCCAAAACTCGACGATAAGCATCGATAGTTACAAGCATCTCGCTGACGGCAACTGGCATGTTGATGCTCTTGCGAAACTCAACCATCGTTTGGATGCAATCAGGCCTGAGGATATCCTCCAGCCATAGGGGGCGCACCTCTTGCATCGCTTGTGCAATCTGCCTGGCTGCTCCCAGAGAAAAGAACCCGTGGCCATCGAGCATCAAATCGATCTGGTCTCCGAGCGCCTCGCGAATCTGCCTAAAAGGCGATAGTCCTTCGTCGATGTCTCTGGCTCTCAACAACTGGCCCCCTTGCCTGCGATACACGTTATCGAACGACCAGAGTTTCATACCGCGATACCCAAGGCCTATGAGCTCCTTGGCCAACTCCACAGGTCGGTTCATGCTTGCCCAATTGTCCTCAAGTGGTCCCGCCTTGCCTGGATCCCCATGTCCCGGCCAACCCGATGCTCCAGGAATCTGATTGTTGCTCCGTCCGTAACTGGGCCCACCACTGCTATTGTAAACGGGAATCGAATCCCGCACGGGCCCCCCAAGCAACCTCCAGATAGGCTCTTGATGGATCTGACCTGCTAAATCCCATAATGCCAAATCAACCGCCGAAAGTGCTCGCAACTCGGCCCCGGTGCCCCCGAAGGCGATCATCCTCTCGTACAAAAATCGCCAATGGCTTTCGATCGCCAATGCGTCTGACCCGAGCAAGCGGGCAGAAAAAAAGTCATGGATCACTGCAGCGACCGATGTCGGTACATAGTACGTTTCGCCATGCCCCAGCCATACCTTGCCATTGGCATCCTGAGCATGCAATCGCAAGACCAATAAACCTGGCATGATGTCGTGCGGTACTAGCGTCTCGATCGCTATAATCCTCGGACCACGCCGATAAGCGTGCTGCTGGGTGATGCTCGACGCTTGTTCTACCTTCTGAGAGCTCCACGTTTCAAACGTACTCATGATTCACTTCCAAATGTTTGTTCTATTTAATCGGCACGATAGACCAGTCTGCCACCGACATAAGTCTCCAGCACCTTGGTCGATGCTATTTGATCCGAGGGACATTCGAGAATGTCTCTGTCGAGGATGATGAAATCCGCAAGCTTACCAGGCTCGATCGAACCTTTGTGGTTCTCCTCGAAGGTCAAATAAGCATTGTTTCGAGTGTAAAGTCGGATTGCCTCCTGTCTGGAAATACATTGCTCGCGATGCAGCGGCTGATCCATACCCCTTGGAATCCGCTCGATCGCAACGCTCATACCAAGAAATGGATTATATGGGTTCACGCTCCTGATGGATCCAATCCTCTGCATATGATCCGAACCTCCTCCGACGATCACCTTTGCATCTGCTAGGTTCCGGTAAGGCTGGAAAAAAGCGGTCCGCTCTTGGCCAAACTGTTTGAGCAAGGTTTTGCCATCGAGGAATAGCCAAGCTGGCTGTAGATCGGCTACGATCCCAACCTTGGACATCCGCTCGATCGCTTCGGCACTCATAAAATTGCAATGGGTGATGCATGGCCTTTTGTCTCGGACTGGAAAATCCTGTGTTGAGATTCTCTCATAAGCGTCGATCAGAGCGTGCACGGCTCCGTCACCAACCGAGTGGGCGGTGAACTGCAAATCGCTCTGCAAGGCAAGTTTCGACATCTGATAGAGCTTGCTCGGTTCGATATAGAGCAATCCTCGGTATTTTGGATCCGTGATCGAATAGATGGTGCTCAGCCCCCAAGGTTCACGCATATAGGCACTTCCCGTGAGCATCCCTCCATCGAGGAAGACTTTAATTCCACGCAGCCATAACCGATTATCGTAGTGATGCCTTGGATGGGTCGCGGCCCTCTTGATCGACTTCTCGATCTCTTCCATCGAAGCCTGGGCGTTGACGGAATAGGACAGGAAGACGCGACAACTCAGGGCATCGCGTTCAAGCAAAGTTTCGTAGAGACGAATTCCATCATCGGTAGCCAGCCGATCACAAATACTTGTCAGACCCACACTGTTGTAGTCTTTGAGCAGCATTGCCAGTCTGGAGATCCGCTCCTGATCGGTAGGCTTAACCCTAGGGTCCTCCCATTTGACCAATCTTGTGCAACTCCGAAGTATTCCGTTGGGCTCTTGGGTTTGAGGATCCTTCTCGATGTAGCCCGGTTCTCCGTCGCTGATTTGGAAATCTTTGTCAATTCCGGAACGTTCCAACGCCAATGAGTTCAAGGCACCATCGGGACCGGTGCGAAAAAAAACGGGATGTTTCGGAGCCACTTGATCCAATTCGAAACGGGTTGGAAATCGCTGATCGGCTAGCCTAGTCACGAATACTTGGCTGACATGGATCCATTTTCCCGGTTCAAGTACCTCTGCGCGGGAACGAATATAACTTAAAACGTCTTGGATCGTCTCCATCTCGGGAATCGGATGATCCCATTCGAACATCGACGCGTCGGGGGCATGAACATGCGAGTCTATCAGGCCGGGTAATACCATACGGCCATCCAGATCCTTAAGGACGGTGTCTTTTTGAGCGAATTTTCGCACCATAGAATTATCACCGACAGCCACAATTTTCTCTTCAAAGACAGCAAACGCCTGCAGCACTTGCGATTGGTCATCGACCGTTACAATCTTGCCGTTGTAGTAGATCGCATCGACCCTCTGCACATCCTGGGCTCTGACATGCAAAAATCCAGTTGAGATGAGTAGTAGACAGACAAGCGATACCAAGACCCGGGACCTGGGCTCTATCATGGTCTATTCCTTCGATTTAGATAATACAATCGCCCGTCTTCGGCTCCTCCGAGAAACTCTCTGAATCCATCTCCGTCAAGGTCGATGGTCGTAGGGCTGACATCGTGGCCTTCGATGTTTCTATCAGCAATCGATCCAGTGTTTTCAAACTGCCACACTGTTGGTTGATCGTTACTGGACAGGGAGTTTTGCAACATCAAATCCGCATTCTTCGAGTTTAAAAGCCAATCGAATCTGCCATCCGAATTCCAGTCGCAGACCGCTAGTTTGCGACGTCCTGATCCACCGGCCGTTTTTGGATTGAGCCTCATCGGTTGGCCAGCCGAATCTACAAACGCCCTTCGAGGTGATCTCAGAACCATCATGCCGTTTCGATCCTCTCGCTCGAAATAGGCTAAATAGCCTTCGGTATCGAGCAACGCGAGATCTTGGAGGCCATCACTGTTGAAGTCATAGACGACCGGAGTGGTGCGCCACTGTGTCAAAAGTTCGGTTCCGATCGGTTTGAGCCAACCCCACTTTAATTCGGGTGGCTCACTTTCCCATCGAACATCAATTGGCCTGGGTTTGTCGAGAATCGGCAGTCCGGGTTTACCGATATTCTTGAGCCACATCACGCGTCCAAGAATACTATTGAAAACGATGTCTTTAAGGCCATCGTGATCCCAATCCGCGACACTCAAGGTTGTGTAGCCCCATTTTGCTTCCGCAGGTCCTTGGATGCTCCCGTTTGGTCCCGCCATAACTCGAAACACCGTGTCGTCGACGGTGAGTTTTTTCGGGGGATTCCAACGGGGGTTTGCAACACCCGGGCCGCTGAGGTTTTCAAAAAACTCGATATACCCTGAGGTGTTTCCCGATACGATATCTTCATCTCCATCGTCATCCCAATCGACTCCGACAGGGGTCGCCAACGCCCCGCATTTGAGGGTGTCTGCTCTCTGCTGGAAGTACTTCGGAGTTTCAAAGAGAGGCGTTTGGTTAGAAGAGAACTTCCCGCTGTTTCTGACGCAAGCGACTCGGCCGTCCTCATCACCTACAATCAAGTCGGTATTTCCGTCACGATCCCAGTCAAATGCGACTGGGACGATCATCTGCAGATCCATGGTCAGTGGATTTCCATGGATATCCGCAACCCGGACTCCTTCACTGTACATTGGGCGCGCTTTGGTGCCAACGTTCTGAAAGTAAGTAAAACCATCGAGGAATTCACCGCATAGCAAATCCAGATCGCCATCGCTATCCCAGTCGTTGAGGTTTGGAGATGGGCAGCCAAAGGTCTCTAGCAAGGCACCACTGGCACTCCTCAATGCGATCGGTTCTGCGAACTTTCCATCCTGCAAACCTCGGAGGACGTAGACAAATCCTCTCAAGGATCCGGTCTGCCAACGGCCTTGGGAATCCCAAGCGTCATCCCATCCATAGAAACTCCAATCCTCGATTCCGACGATCAAATCAAGAGTACCGTCCTGGTCGTAATCGGCGTATCGCCATTGATTGTGGCGAACTTTTGGGCCTTTGGTCTGCGTCCCCTGTGGCTTATAGAAATTCGCTGCAACGCTCAACGGCATCGAGTCGGTCGTTCCGGTCTTGGTGAAATTCCTGTATTCCTTGCCAGGACTCAGCACACGCATCCCATCGGATGTATAGCTGGGCATGACGTAGTGAACGGTGCTGCTAAGTTTCACGGCAGGTTCAAAAACAGGCATTGGATCACGAGATGTATCGCCTTGTCGATTTTCAAAGAACCATACGCCGTTGGACGGTTTGTCTGGACAAGAGACGATCAAGTCGAAATCTCCATCGCCATCGGCATCGCAGGGGATGGGCCAAGCCCAAAGCCCGACACCAAGATCGACAACCAATCCTGGGTTGTTGTAAGCCAAAGGTACAAGTCCCGAAGCGGACGGTTTTAAAATCGGATCTTGAGCACTCGCATGGGTCGCCTGCAGAACCATGCCCAATAGTGCGACCCAGGGTAACCAATTGGGTTTGCTCAAGGTAATCATCCCAGGAACAACGGCCTCATGTGACGTTCGTAGAGGTTCTCATAGACGTTGCGACCGATGATCTCGCTATGTTCCTTAAGCAAATCGGTGTATCTTGTCCCTTTCTTCGCGGCCAGTTTGAACGAGACGTGTAGCAACTGCCTCACGTTGGAATTGTATTGCGGATGGGTGGGGATATGGCGCAAGGTGTTTGCCCAGCGATGTCCATCCCATTTTTCCACCGTGTTCAGGTCGGGGAGTTCCGACATTCGAATGTCGATGACACTTGCATAAGGTTCCGTCAGAGAACCGATCTGTTCGAGAGCGGTGGCATAGATGTCTCGCACCAATCGAGTTCCCTCGTCACCCGATTCAGATAGTCCGATGAGTTCCTCTAACCAAGTTGTCCCAGCGGTCTTGATGTGAAGGCCCGCTTGAGCCTTCGCGACGGCTTGTCGGATGATTGGGTAAATCGAGTACTTGTCGCTCCCGCTGTGAACACTGAGTTTAAGGTTGTCGGGAAGCCCGTAGCGTTTCACTGCATGGGCAAGAACGCACAAGTCGTCTTGGAACTCCTTGGCGAATCGATCCAGGTCACCCACATAATCGACTCCCTTATTGAACCGACCAGTAAATTTCGGAGCGATCGTTTGTAGTGCGATGCGCTCATCGGCCAGTGCAGCAAGGATCACAAGCAGTTCTTGTGGTGTTTGTGGAAAGTCGGTTTCATCCATCGAAACCTCCGCAATGAAGTTCCCTTCACCGAGCTTGTTTGCGATGTAGCGGTATATCCGTCCGGCTTCTTGAGCAGCCACAAGGTATTTGGTAACGATCTGGGCAAGAGCATCTCCAGAAAGAAATATGCTCTCCTCGATCCCTGCAATATGCAGATTACCAAAGAGCTCTGGATGGTTCTTTAAAAAGCGACTGATTGCCTCTTGCGAAGGTTGTTGTCCAATCGAATCGGCGACATCGATCGTAAAAAAATCCGAACTATCCAGGAAACGGTCGACCGTCTCGAGCCGAATGTGATCCGCATCGGTATGCCAGGGTAAAGTCCAACCAGCTTGCTTGATCGCCAGATCGGCAGCAGTTCGAACACTTGCGGGTTGCGAGCCGATGAAAGTGTGTTCGCGGTTGGATTTGTTCCACACCGGAATAATTTGCACACCCTCGGAGAGCACTTGCTGGAATGCTTTCAGCTGTGCGGTTGCTTGATGGGCAAAGCGATCACCAACACCGAACGAGAAACGGGAGAGTCTGAGCATCAGAAGCCTTTTTGATAACTGGAGTAATCGGGGCCCCAAGATCGTAACCTTTTTTGATGTTTTTTTCCAGTTTGAGGGTTTTTCGAGATGCTCAGTGACCAGAGGTGTCACAGCCCCAAGCGATATTGCTAGTTAGAAGTGCGTAATTCAGGAAAAAACAACGCGAAACATAGTGCATCGGAGATCGGATCCATGGGAAACAGCGAAGTCGCGATTCTTAGGCAAGCGATGTACTCTCCAGACGATTACGCAGTGCGACTGAGATATCGAGCCAAAGACGGGGAGTTGACCGAGCGGGTTATCAGTCCGATCAAGATGGAGGATTCACGCTCACTCTTAGCACTCTGTTTATGCCGTGAGAACCCACGTCGATTTGAGCTTGAACGATGCAGCCATATCGAATTGATTCCGGCACACGAAATTCTCATGCCCATGGAGCTTAAAGTGATCGAGGCCGCTCCGGTCCGTGAACCTAAGAGCCGAAAGAAAGCTGCAGCGGTCTGATCCAGATCAGCCTCAAGATTCGAAAGCGGGTGATGGGATTCGAACCCACGACTTCCAGCTTGGGAAGCTAGCACTCTAGCCGCTGAGTTACACCCGCACTCTTGGATGCGATTCAACAAACAGCATAACTGATCGAAGGTGGAAATCAAGATGTTGCGAACGCGACAACTGCGTAAGCAAACTCACAATCATCTCGGAAACTGGACGATGTAGTGCTGGCCTTCCAAATCATATTGAGCCGATTCCCAGCCTACAACCAAGTTGCATTGAGAATCGCCAAGCTCACGAATTAGATTTCCACGTCGCCATGCTGGCGAGTCGGATGGAGGTACTCGCATGGCTCTCTGGACCTCGCGGTCACTGATAAGCGGTGGCAGTTGAAGCTGATCTACCAATTGTTGGTAGTATCCTTGATCCGACAACTCATGGTAGCGTATGTCGATCTTCTTCTTGATACTCCAGTCGGTACTCTTGTCCATCTGCTGTATCAACCAAAGCTTACTGATCCAATCGAGTCTTCCGACAAGCAAGATGGGAGGTTGGCCTTGGCTCTTCGGGATCATGTCGATTTGATTGAGGGTCATTTGCCAAAGCTCGATAATCTCCCAGGCCTCCCTTGGAACATCCGCTTTTCTTTCAAGCCAACTTTTTAATGACCTCAAATAGACCCTCGATATCTCCCTTGCTCGGAAGTCCTGACCAAAACGATCAGGAACCGAGCGTACGAGCATCCAGTCCCTGGCGAATTCACAAGTCGCTTCTGCAACCGACTTGAGCTCGATCACATTCGGTTCGTGAGTCTGTTCAACCCAGTCCAAAACCAATGCGGTTGCTCCGATACGTAACCACTGCGATTGCTGGCAAAGCCCTGAGTCACCGATTGCGATCTCGATTCGCTGAACGGGATGGAACAAAGAAGCGAACTGGCTCAAGTTCCAATAAGGGCCCGCGAGCAATTTTCTCAAGAGAGGATCGCAGCGGAATATAGGGCGGTGTTGGTTGTAGCTTCCAAATCCGATTTGCCGATCAACAACGGCAGCCCGAGCGGAAACCCAGAACCGCGAATCGCTATCCAAATGCCCAGCCCCATCGAGCAGACATCGCGATGCCAAAAACGCCGAGGCCTTCTTGCGATGCGGACGAAGTGCAACGGCCGTTAGCAACAAACCAAAAAGCCAAACGATCGGGAAATGCAATCGACGCAACCCAGCGGCAGCCAAGAGCCACTGCCAAGGAGCCATCGGAAACCCTAGAAGGCAATCAGGGCTTTGTAAGTCAGCGAGTTGGGGAGTTGAATTTTCGGAATCCCTCCGGACACCTCGGATGGTTCGAATGCAAATCGACAGCAAGAGCATTGCGCCTAGCCACACACTAGCAACGGCTCTGTAAATCAAAAGCGGGATCAACAGCAACAGCAACCCGATCCACCAAGCTACCAGCAAAGGGCCTTGGGCTATCCGCATATCGTACGATTCATGCTGCCCGAGGGTGTGACCATACGCATCGCTGTTGGATTTAATCAACGACCACTGATCCACAGGCCGTTTTGATGCCAATGCATCTTGCAAGATCCTTTCATTGGCAAGCTGATAGCAAACAACTTGACGCGGGCTGCGTGTCTCTGGGGTAGCCACCTCGATCAATGCCCTCGAAAGATCCGCTGAGCCTCCCATCTCGAGCGATACGCTCGATCCATTGGAGAGGAACCAGCGAAGTGCATTAGAACTAGGTGCGATGGGGAGTCGGGTCTGCACAGAGCGCAAGATCTCTGAGTACTCAGCCAGAGAGTTCCTTTGTGCATCCTTGGGATGCCGGCAGAACATTTCAGATTCGAGTCCAAGATAGCGATCGAGTAGCTGCGGCTCATTCGCCGCTTTGGCCTGCGTCGCTCTGCTCCAAATACTCTTGGACTTTCTCCTCAGTATCTTTTTCAACGGACTTCACCCAGGCTTGCAAGCGACACTCGATCGCGTTGTTCGGAAAACTGGAAGCCGTGCCGTTGGTATCTAACCATGTAGCCTTCGGTGGTATCGGATCATTTTCGATCGAGTCAGGATCGAACAATTTTCCGGTTGTCATTTTTATGCTCATCGGTTTACCACATCGAGTCAGCAGAAGACATGACCAGCGGAACTACTCCCAGGGACAAGCATCTATTCTAAAGTCCCGGCTGTGAGCTGACATCAGCCGGGACCAAAATTTCGGTTGGAATCTGGATGATTAGTTCGATTTGCTCGAAGCAATCAGGCGCTTTCTTTCCGTTGCGGAAGAGATTTCGCAGGGGTGATTTTACCGGTTTGCTCATCCAGGTCGACTGTGTAGAGGGTACCTGCTTCTTGCTCGGGCAGGTCGAACATGATGTCCATCATGATTTCTTCGACGATACTCCGAAGCCCCCGAGCTCCAACGCTCTTGGTATGCGCTTTCTTGGCGATCGCTATCAGGGCATTCTCGGAGAACTGCAACTGACAATTTTCCATCCCGAACAAAGCTTGGTATTGCTTGACCAAGGCGTTTTTGGGCTCGGTTAAAACCTTGATCAACCCCGAGACGTCCAAAGGTGCCAAAGCGGTTACGACAGGGAGCCGTCCGATGAGCTCAGGGATCATACCGAATTCGAGGATATCATCCGAATGGACTTGTCCAAGCAGTGTTGCGACATCCTTTTCTTCCTTGACAGTGGCCCCGGGTCCAAAACCGAGCGATTTTTTGCCAAGGCGTTTCGAGATGATTTCGTCGATCCCGACAAACGTACCGCCGCAGATAAACAAGATGTTGGTCGTATCCATTTGAATGTACTGCTGCTCGGGATGCTTTCTTCCGCCTTGGGGTGGTACATTGGCGACGGTTCCTTCGAGCATTTTGAGCAGAGCTTGCTGGACACCTTCTCCGGATACATCTCGGGTGATCGAAACATTCTGGCTGGTTTTGCCAATCTTATCGATCTCGTCGATGTAGAGGATGCCACGCTGTGCGGCATCGATATCGAAGTCCGCTGCGTGGAGAAGCTTCAACAGTAGGTTTTCGACATCCTCTCCAACATATCCAGCCTCCGTCAGAGTCGTTGCATCTCCGATGGCAAACGGAACATTGAGCATCTTGGCCAGCGTCCTGGCCATGAGCGTCTTGCCACTTCCGGTGGGTCCAACAAGAAGGATGTTTGATTTTTCGATTTCGACGTTTGCGCCATCCCAATCGGCGCTGAGCCGTTTGTAATGATTGTGGACGGCAACCGCTAACGTACGCTTGGTCTGTGTTTGGCCAATGACATACTGATCCAAGTGTTCAACGATCGACCGTGGGGTGGGAATCTCACCGAAAAGCTTCTTGGTCGGGCCTCGACGGCGTTGCTCTTGTTCAAGCATCGAAGAACACAGCTCGATGCACTCCCCGCAGATGTAGACTTCGCCTGGTCCTTCGACCAAGGGTCCGACGTCTCGATAACTCTTCCTGCAAAAAGAACAATTCTTCTTCGTGTTACCACTGCCAGAGGTTCTCCTGCTGGCCATTACATCCTTACCTGTTGACATACTCGACTCCAAATCTATCGCTTCCTGGGATGCTTACGGTGCATCGCATTAGGCGACCGGGACACGGGTTGGTTGCTCGATGGTTTAAGTTGTCTTGAAAGTTCTTTCATGACAAGTCTCAAACCGGCAATCCGTGCCTTGGTTTTCGAGCTGTGGGTATTGGTTTGCTGAAAGCTTTGGGGCTTGCAGTTGCGGCCTCCCAGACCGATCTTTGTTGCTTGGTGGAAATGACGAAGCTTCCTGAAGACAACTCATCTTACCACATGAACTCGACGCTCAGCGTTGTTTTCGGTCCGAAGTTCAATTCGGATTCGATTCCATCGCTCGATCGATCGATTCATTCAGTATCAGACGAATGTCGGTTCGTCGATTCAGGACGCTGATCGCTCGATGTGTTTTTCGCAAGCAACGCCTCAATCTTTCGGAATTCCTGTTCGTTCAAGTCACCTTCGGTTCTCATTTCCTCGAAATTCTTGCGGACCATGTCATCGATTTGCAGATTGTGAGCATTAATACTACGCAGACGCGACAATCCGTACAACGCGATCAAGCTCACAGCCAACAACAACACCAGCCCAACGATGATCTGCACCACCGGATCTTGCAAAAACTCAGGGACACCAAACCAGTTGAGGGAAGAGCTATTCATCATCTGCTCAAGACTAGAAGAATGACTGCTAGGGACTTGTGATCCTCGAACTCATTCTACAGAATCTTTAGCGATTATGCATAACTGAGAGATTCGATCGACGATCGATTCAATGAACTGACCTTCACTGGCCCGAAGACTCCTTAACTAGGGTGAATACCGAAGACATCCACGCGGGAATGTTATGCCGGAGGGGAGAGAAAAGTCCAGGCTTTGCCAGCGAAATTTTCAAAATTGACTCAAGCCCAAGCGAATCTTTACGCCAGGCCGTAGCGTTCCTTCGGATCCTTCAAGGCTTGATGGAGCCGCTGCAGAGCTTCGGTCTCAATCTGACGAACCCGTTCCCGGGTCAGCCCAAGCTCTTGCCCTATCTCTTTGAGGGTATGCGGAGTCGTATTATCCAATCCGAACCGCATCCGCAAAATCGTTGCCTCGCGTGGGTCGAGCGTACCGATAAGCTCAAGGGCTGTTTTCAGGACGTCATGATCCAAAAGCTCTTCGTCTGGGCTTTTTAGCCGTTCGTCCATCACCATTTCGCCCAAGGACCACCCTTGTTCCGACTGATCCCCCTGAGGTGTGGCGTTATGGATTTGGATCGCCTTCTTGATGATCGGTAGCTTTTTCTTCGGCAATCCCAAGAGCCGAGCGGTCTCTTCTTGCGTTGGCACCCGGCCTAGCGCTTCGGAAAGGCGGTTCGTGGCCCTGCGCCATTTGCTCAGCAACTCGACCATATAAGCTGGGATTCGTATGGTTTTCGAGGAGTTGATCAAAGCACGCTTGATCGACTGCTTGATCCAATAGCTTGCGTAGGTACTAAAACGAGTACCCATTTCCGGATCGAAACCCTCGACGGCCCTCAAAAGCCCTAGGTTTCCTTCCTCGATCAAATCTTGTAGCCCTAAACCTTTACCGGCATAACTGCGGGCGATATTGACGACCAACCTTAAATTGGCTCGCACCATCCGATCCCGAGCCTCAGCGTCCCCCTTGCCAACGCGTCTAGCGAGCGATTGCTCTTCCTCAGCCGTCAACAAACGGGTTTCATTGATCTCCCGCAGATAGGTTTCTAGAGGTGACTGCAGGTGATCTCCCTCGGTCTTCGTGCGACGTTTGTTGAGCACTTGGACCTCTTCGTCGACTGTCTCCTCCGAGCTGTCTTGGAACGGGCGTGGGTAAACCATGAGTGATCCTAAACGTAGAGAAAGCCTCGTTGAATTTCCAAGCAACACCGCCGATGTGGGTTGAATCGGCGGATGGGACAAATAATTGCTAAGAAATCCCAAGGGAACCCACGTGTAACGGATTTGCGGTGTACGTGAAGCGGCGGCAAAATGCTACAATTGCGGATACTTACGGAGCTTGCCGAATATTCCGAGTATGGCGACAGCCCCATAGAATCTCTCAAATCACAAGGAACAAAATGCCCTCATCGACCTACCCAGTTAGCATCTCCACAAGCTGGCGAGAATTGGCTTCGAAAGTTCTCGAAGGCTCGGCAGTTACCAAGGCGCAAGCTTTGGCGATTCTAGAATCCCCAGACGAAGAGCTCTTGGGATTGGTCGATGCAGCTTTTGAAATCCGCAAAAGACACTTCGGGAAGACCGTTCAACTCTACTTTTTGATGAATGCGAAAAGTGGACTTTGCCCCGAGGATTGCCACTACTGCAGCCAGTCGAAAATCTCCGATGCACCGATCCCAAAATACAACATCCTCAGCCGAGACAAGCTTCTAGAAGGTGCCAAGCTAGCTGCCGAAAGACAAAGCAAAACTTATTGCATAGTCATCAGCGGAAGAGCACCCAACGAACGGGAGATGCAAGCGGTCGAAAAGATTGTTCCGGAAATCAAACAGAAATACGGATTGAATATCTGCGCCTGCTTGGGACTTCTCAACGAGTCCCAAGCCCAACGACTGGCCGCTGCCGGCGTCGACAAAGTCAACCACAATCTAAACACCAGCCAAGAGTACTACAAAGAAATCTGTACCACCCATACTTTCGAAGACCGCGTCGAAACCCTTAAAAACGTGCGCAAGGCCGGTCTGCAACTCTGTAGCGGCGGGATCATCGGAATGGGTGAAAGCCGACAAGATATCGTCGATATGGCATTCTCACTCAAGGAACTATCCGTCGAGTCGATCCCGCTCAATTTTCTACATGCGATCGATGGGACTCCCATGCAACAACAAGAATATCTCTCCCCCAGGGATTGCCTCAGGGCACTGGCCATGTTCCGCTTCGTGAATCCTTCTAGTGAACTGAGAATTGCCGGAGGCAGAGAACGACACCTGCGATCCTTGCAACCCATGGGATTAATGATCGCTAACAGCATCTTCGTGGGTGATTATCTTACAACCCAAGGCCAAGCTCCCACGGAGGACTACCGAATGATCGAAGATCTTGGATTCGAAATCACCGGTCAAGCAACCTTGCCCAGCGATGTCAAGGATTGCGATCATCCAAGTGCGTGCCAAGCGTCGATGCAAAACACCCAAAGCTCCTGCTGCGGCTGATCGAAAATCCATCCTCCATTTTGAACAACCAAAATTAGAATAACCAAAGAGAGGTTTCTCATGCCAAAGCTTACCGTCGAGGGAATCGGTGAATTCCAAATTCCAGAAGGCAAACGGCTTGTCAATGCACTCCGCGAAGAAGTCGCTAGCGACCAACTCCATGCCTGCGGAGGCAATGCCCGTTGTACAACTTGCCGTATCGAGATCCTTTCGGGCGAACCTTCGAAAATGACCGTTGCCGAAAAACAGATCCTCGAAGCCCGAGGGGTAACTGGAGTGCGACTAAGCTGCCAGATATTGTGCCAAGAGGACATGACCGTACGAATCATCAGCAGGCTCGAAGGAAGTGGTCGAAAAGACTGCGGATCAGCTTGCACAGCCGAAATCGCACCAACGCCCGTTGAGTGGACAACAAAAACCTAAGTAGCACTCGCCATGTTTCTGGTCGATAACCCAGTCCTACAACGCGAGCTCCTTTCGAACCTTAGGGCTCCTCGGGCGTTTGTCTTGCTCTTGGTCTACCAGTTGGCTCTCGCGGCAGTGATCGTGATCGCCTACCCGCGCGAAGTTCGCATCGATTTGACGAGCGAATCGGCTGCAGCACAAAAGTTGGTCGATTTCTTTTTCATCGGTCAATTTGCAATCGCTTCGTTGATGGCTCCAAGCTTTGCCGCAGGTGCCATCACCGGCGAGAAGGAACGCAAAACCTATGAGATGCTCTTGGCTAGCCCGCTCAAACCTTGGCGCATCGTCTTGGGTAAACTCATCGCGGCGTTAACTCACCTGGTGGTTTTGATGTTCGGCTCTTTGCCGATCGTTATGCTCTGCTTGCCACTCGGAGGCGTATCGATCTACGAACTCCTAGCCGGATACGTTGGACTCCTCTTTGCAATCTTACTCTTTGGCTCAATCAGCGTCTTTTGCTCGTCCTATTTCAAGAGAACCTCCTCGTCGCTTGTCGTTAGTTACGTCGTCATCCTACCGATGTTGATACTCGGTGTGATAGCTTGGGTCGCACTGGCATCAAGAGCCGACATTCGAATCATCGGTATCACAACGTTCGTTCCATTCATCTCTGTCTTTTTTAGCTTTCTGCTTTTGTCCGTCGCCGCCCAACGACTCCTCTACCCTCCAGATATCGGGAGCCAAGGTGAAGAAGTTGTTGACGTCGAGAACGAACAAAAAAAGGCGGTCGGACTGGTCATCCAAAGAGATCAATTCCCAGATAACTTGTTTGCCCCACCAAGGCGACGGACGTTGATGAAGGATGATACCAACCCAGTTTACGACAAAGAGATGCACGCAGAACTCTTTAGCCAAGGCACATTGATGCTGCGATTGGTGATTCAGTTAAGCATGATCCTTGCTATCCCCTTAATGGTGATCCTGCTTTTTTGGAAACCAGACTTGGCTTACATGTATGTCGGTTATGTCCTTGTTTTTAATATCCTATGCGCACCGGTTTTTACCGCTGGCACGATCACTAGCGAGCGGGAAAGACAGACGCTTGACCTGCTTCTGACAACAACCGTTTCGACCGGTCAAATCCTCTGGGGCAAATTGCTATCCGGTTATCGAGTCTCGGCTGTGTTGACATCTTTTTTGATCTTCCCCATGCTTCTGGCTTGCACGAACCCCGATGTGTTGAAAAACGCACCTTCGATGCTAGTTTATCTTTTAATCATCTTCGTGGCTTCGGTTTTCAACTCGGTCCTGTCGCTTTTCTTCTCGACAATCGTACGTAAAACAAGCACCGCTTTGATGCTCTCCTACATCACGCTTATCGTGTTGTACCTGCTGCCAGTTGCTGTCTTCTACCTAATCGCTAGCAGTTCTCAAAACGAAGCTGAGGTCGCTGTGGCCAAATACATCGGCATAACGAGCCCACTGATGGCCGCCGACAACGTTCCCTTATCGAGCGTCGTATCCGGAACCGAAATCGCAAAGGCCAAGGGTGGCGATATTCTGATGGTGATTTTCTACCTAGCCATGACGGTTTTTTCCACGCTAATCCTCTTTTTGCTCACTTCGGTTCTGCTGCGCAGTCGATGGCGGCTTACCGGACGAGGCTAGTTCAAATCCAAATCCCCAGCGCGCAGATCTATGCAAATCCCACCCTTCGGTTTCGGTCCCTCCGAAGCATTCAAACAAGTTTCTCAATGGCTCGGCAATCCCACGCTCAATCAGGCCATCAAAGAAGCGGCGCAAAAACTTGGCATCAACGAAGTCCCATCGACAGCCAGCGTTCAGGAGATTCTTCGACAAGCTGGTAAATGGCTCGAAAAAGCTGCCAACCCCTACTTCTCCGACGAAGCCCCAGCAACCCAGCGCCCGCTGGAGAATGGAATCAACGCCACAGGTGAATTGTTCAACCCCCGTTGGACCGCTCAACCCTTAAGCCCTAATGCTTGCGCTCTAGCAGCTTACCTCCATGCCGGATACTCCCAAGATACGCAAGTAGCTCAAGAGCTCCATAAGGCATTGATCTCTGCAAGCGGAGCGGCCGATGCACTGGTGATCACGAACATCCCGACAGCCATCCAATTGGTCGTGAAAGCCTGGTTGCACAACCATCCTCAAGCAAACCCTCAAGTCATTCTTCCGAGAATCGCCTGTTTGAGAATTCCGATTTCGGGAAGCCCAAGCGGTGTGCAATTCAGACCACTGATCGATGCGACCGGTGCACACACCATCGAAATCGGAAGCAACACCGACTGCCTGCACGATGACTATGCCAAAGCTACCGCCTTGCATAGTCATTCGCTGATTTTTCAAGCCACACCGATCGCTGCGGAAAACGATGCCTTTGCCGCAGTAGAGCATGCCAAGAGTTCCCAAGGAACGGTTTGCACTCTGGCCCTCGATGCAAGCCTCGTGGATCTGCAGTGGTCTGATTCCAAGACATTGAGCATGACCCGCCTTTGGGATGGTGGCCCAGATCTGATCATTGCACCCACCGATTATCTACTTGGCGGGCCCCAAGCAGCAGTGATCCTCGGCAAGAAAGATGCTATCGAACGTGTTCGAATACAAGCCGAGCAACTTGGTTCCTACGCCGATCGAATCACTCAAGCTCTCTTGCACTGCACTCTGAGCGAGTCCCTACAAAAAGACGGTTGGGAGAAATCGCCTATCGGACTGATACTCTCGACGAGCATCGAGAACCTCGAAAACCGCGCTCAACGGATTGCTATCCAGTTGCAAGGGCTCCAAGCTATCGCAAAAACAGAAGTCACCCAGCAGACCCTTCGAATAGGAACTGGCCCATGGCAAAACCTCAAACTCCCTTCGTCGGTTCTTAAGATTTACCCCAGTTCGATGTCGGTCGCCAAACTCAGTGAATCGCTTGCCGAGCATCGCCCATCGATCTGGACACAAGTTTTCTCCGATCATCTGGCCATCGTTCTTAGGACGGTCGAGCCAGCCGACGACGCTCGAATCGTTCAAGCACTCTCGTCTTTTGACCCCCAACTCTAATGTCTTATTCAGGAACAATCTTGACTAACAACGCTGACTCGAAAGCTTGGATCCATCTGCATCCCCAAGATCATTGCGTCGTGGCCCTAAGAAGGCTCGGCAAAGGTGAATCGATACAACTAGCCGATGGCAAACTGGTGGTTTTGAAGAAAGATATTCCACCTGGGCATAAAATTGCAGTCGTCTCGAGGGCTGCTGGCGACCCAGTCGTCAAATATGGTTGGCCAATCGGTGTTGCTACCTGCGACATTCCATCTGGCGAACATTTGCATGACCATAACCTCAAGTGCCATCACGAACTCGACTATCAGGGGCTTGCGACGGAAACACCAGCTCCGCCAAGCCGTCTATCCGGTAAGAGTTTTCTCGGCTATGTACGACCGAGCGGACGGGTCGGTACCCGAAACTACATTGCGGTGATCTCGACAGTCAATTGCTCTGCAGGTGTTTCAAAAGCAGTCGCAAGGCACTTTGACTCGGAGATCTTGAAAGAGTTTCCAAACGTCGATGGAGTGATCGCATTTACCCACGACAGCGGATGCGGAATGGCTCTCGATGGCATAAAGCACAGAACCCTCGGTCGCGTTCTTGGAGGTATCGCGAAACATCCAAATATCGCTGCGTATGTTCTAATCGGACTCGGATGCGAACAGAATACTCTGGGCCATCTCCAGAAATCTCAAAAGCTCGTCACGTTGCAGGGAGTTCGTTGGAAATCCAATTCAGGACAAAACGAATCGCAAGACGTACCGGTGCTATCGATCCAAGATTCCGGAGGGACCCGAGCAACGATCCGTAAAGCAGTCGAATTGGTCAAGTCCCTGCTGCCCCAAGTCAACGCGATGCAGCGAACGAGCGTACCAGCTAGCGAGATCGTTCTGGCAACCAAGTGCGGCGGATCCGACGGATACTCAGGCATTACTGCCAATCCCGCCTTAGGGGTTGTTTCCGATTTGCTCGTCGCCCATGGAGGAACATCGATCCTCTCGGAAACCACCGAACTCTATGGGGCGGAGCAGCTCTTTACCAAACGTGCCGCGAGCGTCGAGGTGGCCAAGAAACTGCTCGATAAACTTGTCTGGTGGCGGCAATACACGGCCCACTACGGAGAAGACATCGACAACAATCCGTCGCTGGGCAACAAAGCCGGTGGGCTTACAACCATCGTCGAAAAATCGCTTGGTGCGGCAGTCAAAGGTGGCCAAACGGCGTTGCAGGATGTTATCGAATATGCCGAGCAAACCAACAAGCGGGGCTTAGTAATCATGGATGCTCCTGGATTCGACCCTGTTTGTGTCACAGGGATGGTGTCTGGCGGTGCCAATGTGGTTGTTTTTACAACCGGTCGTGGAAGTTGCTTTGGTTGCAAGCCGGTTCCTAGCATCAAGGTTGCCACCAACACACCTCTCTTTGAGAGAATGAACGACGATATGGATTTGGACATGGGAACGATCCTCAACGGCGAGACGATCGAGCAAGCCGGTCATCGACTCTTTGAGGAAATTTTGGAAACCGCCAGCGGCAAAAAGACAAAGAGCGAGTTGCTCGGCTACGGTGAAGACGAATTTACCCCTTGGTCGATCGGTCCGACATTATAATTTCAGCCAGTCTCGTCCTTCTAACTGGAAATAGAACATGTCGAATGCCGTCTACGAAACCTCTCGCAAGATCATCACTAATGTTGAGAAATGCATCGTCGGCAAACGCAAACAGTTGGTCTTCTCCCTGGTCTCCTGGTTTTCCGGGGGACATGTTCTGCTCGAGGATGTGCCAGGCGTGGCTAAGACGATGCTTGCAAGAGCCCTTGCAGCAAGTGTCGGCGGAAAATTCAAGCGGGTGCAGTGCACGCCTGATCTGCTCCCTGGCGATATCACCGGTTCCTCGATATTCAACCAGAAGACCTCCGACTTCGAATTCCGACCCGGGCCTATCTTTACCAATATCCTCTTGGCAGACGAAATCAACCGCACGACACCTCGTGCACAGTCGGCGCTTCTGGAGGCGATGGCTGAATCCTGCGTGACCGTAGATGGTCAAACCCACAAACTCCCACCACCGTTCCTTGTCATCGCAACCCAAAACCCCGTCGATCACGAGGGAACATTTCCCTTGCCCGAAGCACAACTCGACCGCTTTTTCATGAAATTCACCCTCGGATATCCTTCGATGGAGGAGGAATTGCGGATGCTGCAACTGCTCGAAACCGAGCACCCCATCCAAGGCCTTAAAGCTGTGGTGAGCATCGATGAACTGCTCGAAGCACAGCAATTGGTAAAGAAAGTTTACGTCGATACAAAAGTGCGTCAGTACATTCTACAGATTGTTCACGAAACCAGAGCTCATACGGATTTAGCACTCGGGGCGGGGCCACGCTCGACGATCGCCCTATTTCGAGCCTCTCAAGCCATGGCGGCCATTCGCGGTCGCGAATTTGTCCAGCCAGATGATGTCAAACGCATCTTGCAACCAGTCATGAGCCATCGATTAATTCTGCGTCCTGAAGCCCGTTTGCGAAAAGTCACGGCCGATCGAGTTCTCGAAGAGATCGTCGCCGAGATCGCCGTGCCGACGCTCGAAGAGAACGGCCGCTAGCCCATGGCGATTCTTCCTCTGATCGCGATCCTTTTACTCTTCGGAATCCTCACGGGTGCGAATTTTTTTGCGTTGGGCGCAAGCACGTTTCTGATCGTGATCCAACTGGCTAAACACTTCTCCATGCGATGGATTGAGGCGGTCGACGTTGAGCGATTTGTCGAGGCACAGGAAGTCACCGTCGGCGAAACCGTCGGCGTAGGAATGAAGATCATCAACAAGTCTGGGTATTGGATCCCATGGATGCTTATCGACGACAAGGTTGCCAAGCGGTACACAAAACTACCGCCCGTTGCCCTTAACCTTTTGGTAGCGACGGTTCAGCTATTTTCCCTGTCGCCGAGAAAAACCACTCTTTATCGTTATGCCCTGCAAACACAACGAAGAGGATACTATCAGCTTGGTCCGACCTTGCTCGAAACGGGCGATCTACTGGGGCTTCACCGCAGCTTTCGTATAGCAAATCAACCGAGTTATCTGACCGTACTTCCCAGACTCACGGTGCTCGAAGGAATAGAGGTATCGAGTCGAAGACCGATGGGGGAGATGAAAGTCGAGGATAGAGTGCTCGAAGATCCGACTCTGATGACAGGCCTGCGCGAATACAGAGCAGGAGATCCGATGAATCGAGTGCATTGGAAAGCCACAGCGAGAACCGGAACACTGCATACTCGAGTGTTTCAACCGACATGCGTTCAAGGGGCCATGTTGCTACTGGATATGCATGAATCGACCAACCCGAAAAATCACGAACCTGTTCGAACGGATCTTGCTGTCTCGGCAGCCGCTTCGATTGCCCATTGGCTCTATCAAAATGCAGAGCCCTTTGGGCTTGTTAGCAATGGGCGTGATGCAGCCCAGCGGATTCGGGAACTGAACAAACGTGGACTCTACAGCAATCGCACATCGGCCACCGCAGATATCGAAATGAAGTCCAGTAGCGAGCAATTAAGCCCAGTAATTCTAGGTGCCAATCGCACCCCTGAGCATTTTGCTGAACTCCATCGGATGTTGGCCCGCCTGGAACGAACCGACGGCCTAAAACTCGATCAACTACTCATAGAAACCGAAAACCGACTACCCAAGTTGCTCTCGGTGATCGTTATTGTTCAGAGGGTGGATGAAGCTGGAGTACTGGCTTTGGAGCTGATGCGCCGACGAGGGTATGCACTGACGGTGATACTCAACTGCCATCAAGACGAATACATCGAACGAGCCGCCAGACTGATCGCGGCCCGTCTTCCGGTCGTTCCTCTTTACAATGAGGACTCCTTGCGAGAATACCTTCGGCATCAAAGCACGAAATAGCTTGCAGGTCTGCCTTTAGCGACTTTCCCCAGGGTAACTGACCCCATCAATGACCACGCCGATGCAGTGAGTCGTATACTCCAAAGGATCCCCATCGTAGAGGGCCAAGTCCGCATCCTTGCCGACATCGATCGATCCGACCCGATCATGGATTCCCAGTATTTTGGCAGCCGACAGGGTGATTGACTCCAAAGCCGCCTCCTTGGATAAACCATGAGCCGTAGCCAATGCCGCTTCAAAGAGCACGATTCGTACTTTGGGCACATAAGCTTCAAAACCGCTCTCGATCGCAAATGGTATCCCGTTTTCCTTGAGCATCGATGCAGAGCGAAAGGTCATATTCTCCCGATCACCACTGGCGCGAGCCATCGAAGGGTGGAGCAAAACAGGTACGCCCGCTTTCTTAATCTGCGGTATCAATTGGTAAGCTTCCGCCGCACTATCGAGCCATACACGAATACCGAACTCTTCTCCAAGACGCAAAGCACTGGCGATGTCTTGAGCACGATCTGCCGTGATGAGCAAGGCTTTTTTTCCCTCGAGCACATCCACCATGGCTTCAAGCTTCAGATTCCTTGCAACCTTCGAGTCCTCATCCTTCAACTCAGATTCCTTAGACGGCTTGCTCAACTTCACGCGGTACTCAGAAGCTTCGATTAGAAGTGCCCGGAGCATCGCCATTTGCTTTCCTCGCGTTCCTGGGCTTTGCTTTCCTGATTTTTTAGAAGACTCTGCCAGTGTAGCGCAGACGGCTTTTCCATCGATGATCAAGGCGTCTTGCACCGTTCCACCTCGTGTCTTGGCAATCATGGTCTGACCCGAGATTAGCTCGCCTGGAGCATGCCCTGTATGCACAGTCGTGACGCCAAATCCGCGAACATATTCGATAAGCTCTTCGCGGGGATTGTAGGCATCGATAGCCCGAAGTTCTGGCTGCAGAGGTACAGACGACTCCAAATGATCCGAATCATGATCAACATTGAGTATTCCCGAGAGCCCAACACTGCTACGAACATCGATCAGTCCGGGTGTGACCACCTCGGCCTGAATGACTTTGGCTCCCTCTGGAATCGCTACCGAAGCGATCTCTCCGATCGATGCGATTTTTCCATCGACGCAAACGACCGCACCATTGGTGATTGTTTTTCCAGAAACAGTATGAATCTGCTTGGCTTTGACAACGAGGGTTTGGCCCCAAACTGGGCTAGACACCAGGCAACACAAAACGAGTGATTGAAAAGCTCTCAACATTATTTGGCTCCTGATTGCTGCCATGATTGTCCGAAACAGCACAGATAGGGGTTGAGCTCAAAGCCCGCCCCCTGTCCACCTTCGGCATACAAAGCATCATCGGGGTTCGCTAGATCAAATGCTTTTTGCCCTTCGACCCAAGTTTCAAGCACTCGGGTGTAAACACTCAGTGGATCTCCGCTGAGGATACAAAAATCAGCGTCTTTGCCAGGTACTAGAGATCCGATACGGCTCTCTAACCCAAGCATCTCAGCACCTGCGATCGTCAATGCTTCAATGGCCCGATCGCGATTCATACCTGCCCTTACGGCCAAAGCAGCCGACCGATTAAAAACTCGCGAATCGGTAATCCAATCATCGGTGTGGAATGCGACCCTGACACCTGCTTCATCGAGGATGCGACCATTTTTAAAGGTCATATCCCGGGCCTCTAACTTCCCTCCAGGCGAATCGATTACGATCACCGAACAAGGTGCCTTGGCCGCTGCAATCTCCTTGGCAACTTTCCAACCCTCACTCACATGGTGAAGAACAACCCGAAATCCGAACTCTTGAGACAGGCGCAAGACGGTGATAATGTCGTCGTGCCGATGGGTATGGTGGTGGACGATCCTCGTTCCTTGCATCGCTTCAACGAGCGACTCAAGATGGAGATCTCGAGGGGGCTGCTTTTCTGGATCGCCGTTGGCCGCCAAACGTTTTGCGTGATACTCCCTAGCTTTGATGTATTGCTCGCGAACCAGGAATGCAGACTTTCCACGAGTGCCTGGAAAGGGAGCTTCTCCCTGAGAGTTCGTGCCGTTGGCCATTTTCAAACCCCCGATCGCTTTACCCTCGTTATCGCGAATGAGAATATCTTCGATCGTCGATGGACCTTTGCCCGCATATCGGAGCTTGCAGTAAACGGTTTGACCGCTGATCAAATGGCCTGAACCAGGCATAATATTCAGGGTAGTAAGCCCGCCGGCCAAAGCTCTTTTAAACCCTGATTCTTTCACATTGATCGAATCGAGAATACGAACTCCAGGCTGAATAGGGGCGCTTGCGTCAGCGGCTCCTACACCTCCAATATGACTGTGCGTGCATACCAAACCTGGCATGATCCATTTGCCGGCCGCATCGATAATCTTTGCACCTGGAGGTATCGCAGTGGCATCACTGGTACCCACTGCCAAAATCGAGCCCTTGTGGATAACTATCGTACCGTCGTTGATCAACGATCCGGCAGCGGTGAGAATTTTTGCATGGATCCACGCGATGGGTTCGGCGTTTTCTGATTCGAACCCAAGCGTGTGTTTTCTGGACAGGAGGTTAGCGGCGATGCACGGAACGCTTGCAGCAGCCCCGATCCATTTTCGACGATTCCAGGTTATCAAGATTTATTTGGCCGTTCTTTCTGCGACGAGAGTTGTAAGTTGCTCACCAGACATTCGGAATGCAGCTTCGTGAGGACAAGCGTAAACACAGCGAGGTGTGCCACCGATGCTCTTGCACTGATCGCAAGTCGTGGCACGTTGCCTTATCACCGGAATCTTACGCTCTCCTTCTTGACGATAGCCGTCCTCATGCCCGTACATCGTGATGTTACCATAGGGACAATTCGTTGCACATTGACCGCATCCGATGCAGTGGTCTTCGATGACGATCTCCTTATCGCCTTCTCGAAAGATCGCGTTGACAGGACATCCGACCAGACAGTACGGGTCGGTACAAGAGCGACAAGAGGTTGCAACTAAAAAATTCTCGAAGCGAAGTCCGTCTCGAACCAATCGCGTCTCTCCATCATGAGCATCGGCGCAGGCTTTCGAACACTCATCGCATCGAGTGCATGATTCAAGATCCAGGACCAAAAGGCTTTGAGCATTGTAGAGACCTTGTGCGACGAAATTTGCTTTCATCGAATTGTCGGAGACATCTCGATTGATGTCTCGTCGGAGAAGCGTCTCGGCACGTTCGACTAAAACTTTCCTAAACTCTTCGTTCGACTCTGCGATCTCTTTAATCAATTCACCAGGGATGCGAACCAATTCAACGTGATCCAACGCAGTACAACTAGAGGTTCTCAATCCGATTGGGTAGTTTAAGGCGGCGAATTCATCCCCAAGCTGGTTCTGGTATAGCTTCGACAGTACGGCAACTTCGCCAAACACACCGATGTTGCCATCGAGATTTCCAGGGCCTATGTAATTGACCACTTGATCTCTCATGCCTTGCATCCTCGATACCTTGACATATCCCAGACGAACCATGAAGACATCGTTCCCTGGATCCCCCTCCTTGAAGATAGGTTGCCCAGGCTCAACGCTCATAAGATCAACTCTTTGAGCAAGATTTCTGACTTCCTCTGGGCTCAAGGTTCGGCAAATGGGAATTCGGCTCAAGTCGGTGTTCAGGGCGTGCCGCCTGTAGGCTTCATTGAGCACTTTGCGGCTCGCTCCGTTTCGTTGGAGCATGTACAGAACATTACTACCGATCTCGATGACCTCGGATTCCTCGACAGCAACGACCGTAGCCGTACGCGGATAGCGATTCAAGCAAGCCATCTCTCCGAGGATGACGTCTTCGGCTCCTCGGTAGATTTTCGTTGCATTCGAAGAATTCGCGGTGTCCGATCCAGTGGCTAAAGTGGGAACAAACGATCCCGAACCAGAGAAAATCCTATTCAAGAAACCTTTCTTCGCTAAAGTCGGCTTGGCAACCTTGTTTCCGCGTTTATTGATTTGGATCTCGAACTTACCCCGTTGGATCAGAAACGCGGTTGCACCGTACTCGCCTTCACGACAAAGCACATCGCCGGGCTGTAGAATTCTTCGTACGCAAGCACCACCATTGAACTGAAGAAACTTGTAGGGTATCCCGGAAAAAATTGGAATTTCGAGCATCTTTTCCGGGGAAAGGATTTCAAATTCACGGTCCCCGCTCTTCTTGTGTTCCGACTGGA
>JAJTFC010000040.1 GCA_021298315.1 Planctomycetaceae bacterium | reverse complement strand
CACGTTGATTATCGCCAATGGTACAACGGTTTATAGCCGGGAGCTCAAGGTGGAATAATGTATCATCTCAATCACCGACGGAGTTTCATGGCTGCTCTATGCTGGCTGTTGTTTTGGCTGTTGGTATTGCCAGCGATGGTCAGCTTTGCCCAAGCGATTCAAGGTCAGGAGCCAGTTGGAAATAAGCAGCGGCCCAACGTGCTGTTCATACTTACAGACGACCAGCGATTCGATGCATTGAGTCTTGCAGGTCATCCCTATCTAAAGACACCAAACATCGATCGGATTGGACGCGAAGGGGTCTACTTCCGAAATGCATTTTGCACCACATCGCTCTGTTCGCCCAGCCGGGCCAGCATCCTCAGTGGTTTGTATGCGCATAAGCATGGTGTGACAAACAACTTCACGGAGTATCCGACAAACCTCAAGAGTTTTCCGCTGATGCTCCAAGCAGCCGGTTACCAAACCGCTTATTTTGGCAAGTGGCACATGGGAGAAGAGAACGATGGGCCAAGGCCGGGCTTTGATTGGTTTGTGACGCACAAAGGTCAAGGCAAGTATTTTGACACGGAATTTAATTTTCACGGCCAAGAGCGCAAAGTCGTTCCTGGGTATTACACAAACGTTGTAACGCAAATGGCAAAAGACTGGCTTGAACGTCCCAAGGACAATCGGCCATGGTGTTTGATGATCGGGCATAAGGCACCTCATAGTTTCTATCATCCAGAGCCCAAGTATCAACGAGCGTTCGATCACGTCCAGGTGCCTTATCCGGCTAGTGCCTCAGACAAGGAGCTTGAGGACAAGCCGGAGTGGATTCGCAAGCGGCGTAACACTTGGCATGGAATCTATGGCCCCCTTTTTGATTGGCGCAAGAAATTTCCAGACGATTCCCCCGAGGCAGTGAAAGACTTTGAGGCGATGACCAGGGCTTATTGGGGGACCATTCTCTCGGTAGACGACAGCGTCGGAGAGTTGCTCAAGACACTCCAGGAGCGTGGCGAATTGGATCGCACGATCGTGGTGTACATGAGTGACAATGGAATATTAAACGGTGAGCATGGGATGGTCGACAAGCGAACGGCACACGAGCCAAGCATGAGGATTGTTCAGTTAGTGCGCTATCCAGGATTGGTCTCTATTGATCAAGCCCGTGTGGTCGAAGAGCCTGTGCTGACGGTCGATATAGCACCTTCGATCCTTGAGCTATGTGGTTGTGATCCGATCCAAAACATCGACGGCAAGTCTTGGAAGAAGCTGGTTCAGGGTACCGAGGACAATTGGAGAACGAGTTTCCTTTATCACTACAACTATGAGAAGCAGTTTCCGTATACTCCGAATGTACGATGCGTTCGGACATCGCAGTACAAATACAGCCGCTCGCCTCATGGAGATGGACTCCCAGATCGCCATCTCGGGGAACTCTATGACATCTCGAAGGATCCGCTTGAAAGCCGAAATCTGATTGCCGATCCGGCCTACGCAGAGGTCTTGGTCAAGATGAAGCGGGAGCTTGTACAAGCCATGGCGAAGGTCGGGCTCGACGAGAAGACCGACAAAATGCCGATCGACGAAGGGATCAAGGAGTCGCTTCCTGATCAGAAAATACGTTAAGCTATGATAGGTTTGTGTTCTTAAGGTTTTTTAGTGGGTGAAAGCTCGGCTTTTTCGTACTCAGCTTCGCGGTACTCGTACTCGAAAACGCTTGAATCGATTCAGGGCGATCACCTTTTCAACGATATCCCAATACGTGCCTTCGAGTACGAGTAGCGAACCATGAAACACCTTCGTCTTACACTTTGCCTTCTCCTTTGTTTTTGGACAGGTGCTGTCAATCAAGAAACCCATGCGCAAGATGCATCCGAGTCGCGACCCAATGTGCTCATTATTGTCGGCGATGACATGGGCTATGCGGATGTTGGGTTCCATGGTTGTAAGGATATCCCGACTCCGAATCTCGATGCGCTAGCCTCAAGAAGCATGAGGTTCACCAATGGGTATGTCACTGGCCCCTATTGCTCCCCGACACGAGCTGGACTGTTGACCGGTCGATACCAGCAGCGTTTTGGGCACGAGTTTAATCCAGGAGGCAATGGTCAGGGCTTGCCCCTTGGGGAAACCACGTTGGCCGATCGATTGCAGAAAGCCGGTTACAAGACCGCGTTGGTCGGAAAATGGCACTTAGGAAACGCGCCCGATCAACGACCGTTGCGACGTGGATTTCAAGAGTTCTTTGGCTTTCTAGGTGGTGCTCACAGTTACTTTGAGTCCGAAGGTATTCTTCGAGGCGATAAGCCCGCAGGTCCGATCGACTATACGACCGATGTCTTTGCGAAAGAGGCCGTTGCGTTTATCGATAAGAATCGCAAGGAGCCCTGGTTCTTGTACTTGGCCTTCAATGCCGTGCATACACCGATGCACGCGACAGAGGAACGCTTGCGAAAATTCGCATCGATCCAAGATCCGCAGCGTCGCAAGTATGCCGCGATGATGTCGGCCATGGACGATGCGATCGGATTGGTGCAAGATGCCTTGAAAGCAACCGGGCAGGATACTCGAACCCTTGTCGGTTTCATCAGCGACAACGGTGGTCCGACGATGGAAGGTGTTACCGTCAACGGCTCGAACAACACGCCGCTGCGCGGAAGCAAACGGACCACGCTCGAAGGAGGTGTCAGGGTTCCGTTTTTGTTGTCATGGCCTGGGGTGATCACACCGGGAGTTGACGAACGACCCGTAATCCAGCTCGATTTGCACGCCACGGCTCTGGCCGCCTGTCAGATTCCAGTCCAGCCAGAGTGGAAGCTTGATGGAGTCAACTTGATGCGTTATATGAACGGTAAGAACGCCTCGGCTCCGCATGAGGCACTCTATTGGCGATTCGGTCCGCAAATGGCGATTCGCAAGGGGGTTTGGAAGCTTGTGCGGTACGACAAAACCGCCGATGGGCAGAGCACTGGCGGCGGACCGAGAGACAGGGTGACACAAGCCAAATTGTACGATCTATCGAAAGACATCCACGAAGACAACGATTTGTCCGGTCAGATGCCTGATAAAGTCAAGGAGTTGCAGTCCGACTGGGATCGATGGAATCAAAGCAACATTGCACCGCTATGGGGTGCGGGAAATCAAGGTGGTGGAAATGGCGGTGCCAAAAAGAATGCTAAGGCAAAGCCCAATATCGTCATCCTCTATGCCGATTGAACTCGTTAGATTTTCTCGCGTGGCACATTTCGATACGGAAAGCTAGAATGGGCTCTTTCCACTAAGTCCAATCGAACGCACCAGGAATCTACGCTCCTATGACCAGAAACACACTCGGGGAAGCCCGCACCAAGATCGTCGCCACGGTAGGGCCCGCATGCGAAGACGAAAAGATCCTTGCCGAGCTTGTCGAAAACGGGGTCGATGTCTTTCGCATCAATGCGGCTCACGGCAAGCAAGCCGATTTTCAGAGGATCCTCGATAAGATCAAGTCGGTTCGAGTCAAGACAGGTTTTCCGGTGGCTGTGTTGCTGGATCTTGCCGGCCCGAAAATTCGCTTAGGGCAACTTGTCCAAGACCCTTTGGAGGTCGAGATCGGACAGGAGCTCACGTTCGTCCGGGGCGACAAGGCGACGAAGGCTGATGAGCTTACGAGCAACTACACCAAGCTTATCGATGAAGTCAAGATTGGCGATCGGGTGATGCTCGCCGATGGAACGATCACGCTCGAAGTGATCGACAAGTCGAAAGACTCGCTGCGTTGTGTGGTGGTGGTTCGCGGTACGATTCGTTCGAGGCAAGGGATCAATTTGCCAGGAGTCTCCTTGTCGGTCTCCTCGATGCGACCTGAGGATGTCGATAACGCGCTTTGGGCTGCTCGTAATGAAATCGATTTTATTAGCTTGTCGTTCGCAAGGACGGCCCAAGACGTAGCGTCTCTGAAGAACCTCTTGGCATCGATGGATGCCCATGCGATGGTCATCGCCAAGATCGAGAAGCGCGAAGCACTTCAGTGCCTCGAAGAGATCGTCGAAGCTGCCGATGGGGTGATGGTGGCTCGTGGGGATCTCGGTGTAGAAATCGATGTGGCCGAAACACCCGTAGCGCAGAAACGGATCATCCAAGTCTGCAAGGAGAAGATGAAGCCGGTCATCGTGGCCACACAGATGCTCGAAAGCATGCATCACAACCGACGTCCAACCCGAGCCGAAGCCAGCGACGTGGCCAACGCCATCCTCGATGGAGCCGATGCTTGTATGCTCAGCGGCGAGACTGCTATCGGCGAGTATCCTGTCGTGGCCGTCGAAACGATGAACCGTATCATGCTCTTCACCGAGACGATGCTCAAGAACACCCCTCAGGAATCCAAACCGCGACTCTCTTCGCACGTCCATCCGATCACCTCTGCAGTCACCTATAATGCAGCCAATATCGCCGAAGCGATCCAGGCTAAGCTTGTGGTTGTCGCCACACGTACTGGTGGAACCGCTTGGGTCAAAGCCAAGCAGCGGAACTACATCCCTACCTTGGGCGTTAGCGACTCGGAAGCCACGTTGCGACGCATGTGTCTTTTTTGGGGGATCATGCCCCACCATGTCACCCAGCTCGATAGTCCTGAAACCCTTGTTGAGGACGTGACCAAATGGGGGAAATCGACCGGAGTACTCAGTGCTGGGGATCGTGTGGTTTTCGTCACCGGAACCGGATTGCTCAACCAAACCCATAATTTGGTTTTTGTTAACGAAGTCCCCAAATAGAAGTTCCGGCTGAATTCAGGCAAGCAATTTCGCAGGCTAGCGAATAGAATCAAGTCATGCAGGTTTTGTTGACACCTGCGTTTTTCGGTTCCTTATTCCAAGCCAAATGCATGTTTGCGCCAAATCGCCTGAAGCTTCGGTTCTGGTCTGTATGGATTGCTTTTTTGGGCCTGAGTGCAATTCAGATTGCCCAGGGACAGCAAGAGCAAACCGACGACCCAACCATCGCCAAATCGCCTGCGCTCAAAGGGGCCTGGCTTATCCGGGTTCCGTTACCTCTATCGGGTGATATCGACTCGAAAATCATCGCTTCGCTTGAATCGATCTCTCTGCGCAGCCAGGGCAACGATCGGCCTGTGGTCATCCTCGAGTTTGTCCAAGCGACGCCATCAAGTGAAGCGGCTGTAGTTGGCAGAGCTGGTGCTCTTGAGCAATCTGCAGAGTCCAAAAGCATGGGCCAAGGTAGCTCGTTTGAAAAGGCTCTGACACTATCGAGATGGCTAAGTGGTCCAAAAGGGAACCGTGTGAAGAGTGTCGGATACATTTCCTCGAATTTGCGAGGCCATGCGGTTTTAGTCGCACTGGCTTGCGAAGAGCTCGCCATGTTGCCGGATGCTGAGATAGGCAAAGCTGGTATTGATGAAGTCCAGATCGACCCGACGCTACAGCAAGCTTATTTGGATATTGCATCTCGCAGAGGGATGTTTCCAGAAGCGGCTGTTCGCTCGATGTTGGATCCAAGCCAAAGGCTCGTTCAGTTGGATCTCGATGGGGGTGGAGTCGAGTACACGACAGTGCAGCAATTGGAAACCAAACCTCGACCCGATGGAACTTGGCGTGAACGTACGCTCGTACCCATCAACCAAATGGCAACGTTTAAGGGCCAAGAGCTTAGTCAACCCGACCGTCGTTGGATTTCCCAGACGGTCAATAATCGGGAGTTGCTAGGTGTGGCCTTGAAACTTACTGGTCCGATCACCGAGAAGCCGACGTTTGAGCTACCGCGCAAGGCCGTTCACTTGAAGCTACGAGGGGTGCTCTATCCGCGAATAGTCAATCGAAGCATTCGCGCGATCGATGATGCGATCAATAACCAGGGAGTCGACTTGATCCTCATTCAACTCGATAGCCCAGGGGGAAAACTCGATGACTCGATGCGATTGGCTTATAGGCTTGCCGAGATCCCTGCGGACAAAGCGGAGGTCGTGGTTTTTGTCAGCGAGCACGCGCGCGGGGATGCTGCATTGATTGCACTAGCTGCCGATGCGCTTTATATGGCACCGAATGCTCTGCTAGGTACTGGTGGCGAAGCTAGCATCAATGCAGCGGCTATTGAAAAAAGAAAAGCCAACTTCATCGAGCTTGCTAAACTCTGCAACCGCGCACCGGGTGATTTGGTCGGCTTGGCCAACCCCGACGCGACAGTCCATGAATTTCAAGCTGCAGATGGACGTCAAATCCGAACAGTTCCTGAGTGGATTCTCGATGATCCGGTCAAGCCCTTTTGGGCTATTGGAAAGGCGGTTGACTATCGCAATGGTATCGGGGTCGATCAAGCCATCGCCATGGGTATTGCTTCGGATCGAGCCAACGATCTTGCAAGCGTTGCTAGCTCTTTTGGCGTCAATGAACTGCCGATGGAAAAGCAAACCAGCCGGCTCGAACAAACCGTCGAATGGCTAGCCTCTCAGCGCTGGCTGGCTTATGTCTGCTTCCTTGTGGGACTAATCTGTCTGAGTGCCGAGTTGAGCACACCGGGTGTTGGAGTCCCAGGACTCATTGCGCTGGTGTGTTTCATGATCTTCTTTTGGATGAATCTCTTCCAAGGAACGATCGAGTGGCTCGAGATTCTATTGATCGTTGCCGGCATCGGTTGTCTGCTCGCCGAGGTATTCATTCTTCCAGGTTTTGGTCTCTTTGGGGTCTCAGGCTTAATCATGCTCGCTGCAGGATTGTTGCTTGCAGGTCAAACTTTCACGATTCCAACCAACCGTTACCAACTCGACAAACTCGTCCACGGTTTGGGCCAATTGGGCTTGGGGATCATCGGGCTCTTTGGGGCGATCCTCTTATTTCATAAGCAACTTGGACGATTGCCCATGTTCCGTTGGTTTGCACTCGAACACCCCATCGGAGACAAATTCGTTGTGGCTATGGATCGACTCGATGAAGATCGACAGATGCTCAAGGGCCGATTCGGGACGACGATGACTAGGTGCAATCCGTATGGTAAAGCTATCCTAGGAGACATGGTCGTCGATGTGGTATCCAAGGGTGGTTGGATCGACGAAGACATGCCGATCGAGGTCATCGAGGTCAAAGAGAATCAGGTTTTGATTCGGACTCGAAAATTCTAGAAATGACGCAGCTCACTCGAGTGCTCCCTCGTTTACACTTCGGGTTACTGGGCCTGTGGCCCGGTGGCTTGTCTAGTAACCCGAACCGTAAGGGAGGCAGCGTCATTACACGGCCGATGGCTTCGCGTAACGATCACTCGAGTGCTCCCTCGTTTACACTTCGAGTTACTGGGCCTGTGGCCCGGTGGCTTGTCTAGTAACCCGAACCGTGAGGGAGGGAGCGATAGTACACGGTCGATGGCTCCGCGTAACGATCACTCGAGTGCTCCCTCGTTTACACATCGGGTTACGGGGCCTGCGGCCCTGTGGCTTGGCTTAGTAACCCGAACCGTGAGGGAGGCAGCGACAGTACACGGCCGATGGCTTCGCATGACGATTACTCGAGTGCTTCCTCGTTGACACATAGGGTTACTGGGCCTGCGGCCAAGGAGGCTTCTGCTAGTAACCCGACCCGTGAGGGAGGCAGCGTTAGTACACGGCCTATGGCTTCGCGTGACGCTCACTCGAGTGCTCCCTCGTTTACACTTCGGGTTACTGTGCCTGCGGCCAAGGAGGCATCTGCTAGTAACCCGACCCGTGAGGGAGGCAGCGTTAGTACACGGTCGATGGCTTCGCGTCACGATTACTCGAGTGCTCCCTCGTTGACACATCGGGTTACTGGTGTGTGGGGCTAGCTATCTTTAGACGATAAGCGTTTCGATTGACTAGGCCTCGACATTTGGGATACTCTCGAACACCATTCATAGCAACCTGATCCCACCAAGTATCCATGTCGCAAATCGTTCTCAATGGCTCGTTCCTATCGGCCTGCCTCCATCTTGGATTGCTCCTCTTGCTTTCCAGCCCTGCTCATGCTCAGGATACACAAGCTTTCCCTAAACCCGAATCGATCAAAGGTCTCCAAGTCCAAATGGTCGATGATGCGATCAAACTCGGTGTCCGTCACGGTGCGATCAACTTTGCCCTCAATGCAATGTTTGCCAAGCAAGAGCAAGCCGATACAGCGAAATGGGAAAGCGATGGCAGAACTTACTATTTCTCGAACGCTTATTTGGCGAATATCGACCGCCAAGTCAAGACGCTCTCCGATGCCGGACTCGTCGTCTATTTGATTATCCTCGCGATGCCCACAGGCGACCCTGCTATTGATTCCCTGGTGATCCATCCTGCAGCCCAAAAGGATCGCAGTTACACGGTAGCCTCGAGCAACGTTCAAACCCAAGACGCAAGAGACTGGCTCCGCGCTGCTAGCGAATTCCTCGCAGATCGCTATTCGGGCAAAGAAACCCCTCACGGACGCGTCTGGGGCTGGATCATCGGCAACGAAGTCAACTCGCACCATATGTGGCACTACCGTGGACCGAGCACCCTCGAGGAGCTCGCCGACGAATACGAGAGGATCGTTCGCATCTGGCACCAATCGCTTCGGAAGTCCTCGAACCATGCTCGAGTCTATCTGTCCCTAGATCACCACTGGAATCAAGCACACACACCCAAGGAACCATCGAAATCCGTACCCGGTAAAGACCTCATCGATACGTTCGCAAAAATCGCCAAAGATCGCGGCGATTTCGATTGGCACCTTGCCTATCACCCCTACCATTCAAACCTGTTTCGAGTCGACCTGTGGGCCGACCCCCAAGCCCCCTTGAGCGATGACACCCCCAAGATCACTTTTCGAAATCTCGAAATCCTCTGCAATCATACGCAGACCCCTGAGTTGCTCTACAACGGACAGCCTCGTAGCATCATCTTGAGCGAACAAGGCTTCCACTCAAATCAGACACCTCCAAGCGAACTCCAACAAGCCGCCGCTTACGCATACGCATGGGAAAAATGCCAGCGCCTGCCTCGGATCGATGCCTTTATCTACCACCGGCATGTCGACCATTCCCAAGAAGGTGGCTTGAGGCTCGGGCTCTGGCGAAACATCCCCGGAAGCATCGCCGATCCGCAGAGCCCTAAACCGATCTACGATCTGTTTCTCAAAGCGGCTACTCCTCAATGGCGACAAGTCGCCGATGAACTTCTACCGATCACCGGTATGAACTCGTGGGATGAGGTGATGACACCGAAATAGCCCACGATTAGGCTTCCAGTAGGATTCTAGCGATTATTCGCTAACAGGCTTACCTAGGCAGACTCGGAAACCATCTCGGGAGTCGGAATAATGAGGCCCAGCTAACCCGAGCCGCACAGCGCACCTGGCGTTACCAGGAACATCAAAGTAATTCCCACCACGGCAAACAGGACGATAGTTCTCCTTGGCCAAGTGCAACTCTTCATGCCCTCCAGCCGGATCAAAGTGATCCAACACGACCTCCCAAACCCCGCCGCACATGTCGGCAAGTCCAAAGCCGTTGCGTCCTCGAGGACCGTAATGGTCTACAGGGGAGACAAACGCATAACCGTCACTCCAAGGGGCGCTAGCAAGCGGCCATTTTTGATTGCGGTCGGGAAGAAAGTCGACGGCGGAAATATTCAGACGGCCTTGGCCATTGGCAAGCTCATTACCCCACCAAAAGTAGGAGCTCTCTTTGCTACCGCCACGGCAGGCATACTCCCATTCGGCTTCCTTAGGAAGCCGATAGACCAAGCCCTCGGGTAGTCGTCCTGCAGACCTTTCGTATTGGGTCAGCCACTCCGCGAAGGCTTTCGCATCGGTCCAACTGACACACACGACCGGGAAGTCATCGCGAAGAGGAAACTGGAAGTTTGGATCACGCCAACTCTTACCTGCCATCGGCTCCCATGGATGGGTGACTTGGGTGCTTAGGTTGTACCGGGTCCACGCAGGGTTGAAGCATTGCGTTTTGCCGCCAGATTTTTCCGCATCGGTGACATAACCAGTCTCTTCGATGAAGCGTCGAAATTGGCCGACGGTAACTTCAGTGCGTCCCATAAAGAATCCTTGCGTGACTTTCATTCCGCGAGGCTCTTTGCCTTCGTAGGATTCCCTTTCGGTGCCAGCTTGCGCTCCGCCTTCGATACCTGTTGCCCATTCCTTTTCTTCTGGGGTGCTCCCCATGAAGAACTCCCCGGGCGGGATGTAGAGGGCTTCGAGCGTCACTCCTTTACCGAGTTGAGCCCGCCGCACATCCCCTTGTTTGGCCACATCTTCGACAGCCAGCGTATCGAGGACGATAACGGAAACAAACAACATCGCGAGGATTCTATTTTTCATGCTCTGCTCCAGATCCACCTGAATTTTGATAGACCAAAAGGATATCAGATTTCGTAGCCTTTCGTGGTGTGGGCGTTTAGAATGGCACGTGATCTGAATGCGTTCCACTTAAGTAAGGTTCAATAGGATGAGCAGTGCAGAGGTTCCTGATTACGTTTCGGTTGAGGAGTACCTGGCCACAGAGGAACGTGCCCTGAGCAAGAGCGAGTACATCGACGGATGGGCCCGAGCGATGACCGGCGCAACGAACCGCCACAATCGGATCGTACTGAATTGTCTCGTTAAACTATCCAATTTGCTCGAAGGCAAACCCTGCCAACCCTTCAATTCCGACACCAAACTGAAAATAGATCAAGCAACTAGAAAACGGTATTACTACCCGGACGCTCAGGTCGTCTGCCAAAAGAGCGATCCGCTATCGGTTTATCAAGAGCATCCGGTGCTGGTCATCGAAGTTCTCTCTCCTTCCACGCGACGCTATGACCTTGACGAGAAAAAGGAGGCTTATCTATCCATTCCCTCGCTTGAAGGCTATCTGATTCTTGAGCAGCACCAACCGATCGCCAGTATCCTGCGAAGAACTCCCGAAGGCTGGGTCAAGAATGTGATTGAAGGTATCGAGCACAGTATCGATCTAGCTTTTATTGGTTGCGAATTACCGATGCAGGATATCTATAGAGGCGTTGAGTTTACTGAAACCTGCGTTCAGGAACCCGATCCGCAGTACGAGCACCTTTAAGCACTCTGCAAGATGTTTTCTATACCATGCTCGGTTGGAATAAGTCTGTTATAATCGCACGTTCGTATCAAGCTTTAGACTCGGAAACGATAACGGTGGATTTCGATGCAAGGACACAAGTTGACTGTCTCGCCTAAGAGGCGAGACTTCTTAATTAGCTCAAGCGCCATTGCTGCGAGCATTCTAGCGACAAATGCCAAAGGCTACGCTCGTATCCTCGGAGCAAACGATCGGCTCGATATCGGAGCGATCGGAGTTGGAGGAAGGGGAGCCGGGGATCTTGATGCGGTCAGCTCAGAGAACATCGTGGCGCTCTGCGATGCACAAACCAATACCCTCGATGGTGCCGCAAGTCGTTTCCCTAACGCCAAAAAGTATTTCGACTACCGAGAACTTCTCGAACAGACCAAGCTCGATGCGGTTGTCATCGGAACACCCGATCATCATCACGCACCGGCAACCGTGCGTGCTCTTCGTCGCGGACTGCATGTGTACTGCGAAAAACCCCTGACGCATACGGTTCAGGAAGCCCGTTTGGTTGCGGCGCTGAGCAAGGAAAAAGGGGTTGCCACGCAAATGGGGACTCAAAACCATGAGCATCCGGGATACTTGCGATTGGTCGAGATGCTGCAAAGCAACACGATCGGCCCAGTCCGACAAGTCCATGTGATCACCGACCGGCCCGGCAAGTGGTGGCCTCAAGGAGTCTCGCTACCGACGGAAAAACAGACGGTTCCAGAGAACCTCAAATGGGATCTGTGGCTTGGACCTGCCCCGCAGCGAGACTACCACAGCGCCTTTGTGCCCTTCCGCTGGCGCGGTTGGTGGGACTATGGCTGTGGTGCAGTCGGTGATATGGCAATCCACCTGATGGATCCGGCGTTTTGGGGATTGAAACTTTCTGGTCCTGTGAAAGTTCTTTCCGAAGGCCCAGTCCCAGATGCGCACTGTGCTCCGAAGTGGATGCATACGCGATTCGAGTTTGGCCAACGAGGCGATCTGCCTCCGGTAGAAGTCCATTGGTACGAAGGGGAGACCGCTCCCAAGGGATCTATTGCCCAAGAGTTGCCGATGAATGGATCGCTGTTCGTCGGCGACAAAGGCAAGATCGCTATCGCCCACGATGGAATGCCCAAGGTGATCCCCAACGAAACCGCAGGTGAAATCAAAGCTCCGGAGCCCTATCTACCTGCCTCACCAGGGCATCATCGCCAATGGATCGAAGCAGCCAAGGGGAATGGAAAAGCCAGCAGCTCGTTCGATTACGCAGGTGCATTTACCGAAGTCGTTTTGCTAGGCAATGTCGCTTATCGAACCGGCTTGGAGATCACTTACGATCCAACCTCAGGACGGGTTACAAAGGCTCAAACGACACAGGCAACCCCGGCACCAATCGCCAATCGAGGACTCGATGCTGCCAACGAGCTTCTGAGCAAACCGTATCGCAAAGGTTGGGAGGTCACCTGAGAGAAATATGTCCAACACCAGCCATGGCTTGACGGCCCAAGAGATTCTCGACCAGCTCGAATCGCTCGGAGCAGAGAGCTACAAGCGAGTGCTGCTCAAGCATGGAGTGCCTGAGCCATGCTACGGCACCAAGATTTCGGACATGCAAAAGATCGTCAAGCGAGTCAAAAAGGACTATCGGCTCGCCCTGGAGTTGTACGACTCAGGCATTTACGACGCGATGTATCTGGCGGGTTTGATCGCCGATGACATCAAGATGACCAAGAAGGATCTCAAGGGCTGGTTATCCAAGGCCAAATGCCGCATGCTCGTGAGTTGGACGGTTCCTTGGGTGGCTGCCGGAAGCCTACATGGATGGGAACTGGGACTTGAGTGGATTGAATCCAAGAAACCCGATGTCGCGATCGCCGGATGGGCAACACTCGGTTCGATTGTTTCCGTAAAACCGGATGACGAATTGGATTTGAAGTTGCTCGAAAGCTTGATCGATCGCATCGCAACGGAGATTCATCAGCAGTCGGATCTAGTGCGATATCAGATGAATGCTTTTTTGATCTCGGTGGGAAGCTACGTCGCACCGCTGACAACGAAGGTGCTTGAGGCTGCCAAGAAGATCGGCAAGGTGACGGCTGATCTAGGCGATAACGACTGTAAGGTTCCTGACATCACCGAGTACATTGTTGGTAAGGTGAAGGCCAAGGGCTTGATAGGAAAGAAGCGAAAGACAGCCAAGTGCTAGGGAAATTTTCCGCTGTAGAAATGGGCTAAGGCTTGGCCCGTCGGCGTATTGAGTTTAGAGATTTCTTCGGGAGTACCGACACCAACGATTTGTCCTCCAAGCGATCCACCTTCTGGCCCTAAGTCGATCAACCAATCGCAGCAAGAGATCAGATCGAGCTGATGCTCGACGACGATCACGGTGTTGCCTTTATCGACTAAACCCATAAGCAGATTCACCACACGCTCGATGTCTGCTAGGTGCAATCCGGTGGTGGGTTCATCCAAAACATACACCGTCGATCCGTTGGATTTCTTTTGCAATTCGGTAGCTAGCTTGATCCGCTGAGCCTCTCCTCCACTGAGTGTTGTGGATCGTTGTCCAAGTGTCAGATAACCCAAGCCCACGGACTGAAGGCATCGCAAGGCGTTTTGGAGATCTGCGAAGTTTTCGAAAAGCTCCGTGGCTTGATCGATCGTCATTTCCAATACATCGGCGATGCTGCGTTCTTTGTATTTGACCGCCAGCGTCGAGCGGTTGAATCGTTTGCCTCCGCAATCGGAGCAAGGCACATCGACTTGCTCCAGGAAGCTCATTTCCAGTTTGACGCGACCGGCACCTCCGCAGGATTCGCAGCGTCCGTCGCCTGCGTTGAAACTGAAACGGTTGGCTTGGTAACCTCGAGTCTTGGCATCGCGGCAAGCCGCGAAAACTTTGCGTATGGAATCCCAGAGCCCGCAGTAGGTCGCAGGTGTGCTGCGCGGTGTGCGACCGATAGGAGACTGATCGATCTCGATGAGTCGTTCGAGCTTGTCGGCTCCTTGAACGTTTCTCCAATGCTCCCCAGATCTTTTTGAATCGACTAGCCAAGAGGTTAAGGCTGGCACAAGCGTATCGTGGATGAGCGTGCTTTTTCCACTGCCGCTAACGCCGCTAATGGCGATCAATCTCCCGAGTGGAAATTCAACGTTCAAATCGCGAAGATTGTTTTTGCTGATCCCTTCGATTCGCAGCATCGAGTGTTTCTTGTCGAGCGATCTTGGCGGACGTTGCTGCATCGTGTACTCAGCCCGCAAGTACTTACCTGTGAGCGACAAAGGTGAGGCGAGGATTTCATCCAGACTACCTTGGGCGATGACCTGGCCACCTTGTGTACCGGCCCCTGGCCCCATGTCCACAACCATGTTGGCTGAGCGCATCATCGATTCGTCGTGCTCGACGACGACGATGCTGTTGCCTTTGGCTTTGAGTGACTCAAGAATGGCGATCAAACGCTGGGTATCGCGAGCATGGAGTCCTATCGAGGGTTCGTCTAGGACGTAACAGACACCTGTAAGCCCGGTGCCGACGCTCGTTGCTAGTCGGACGCGTTGGAGTTCCCCACCGCTGAGAGTCTGGCCTGGCCGATCGAGCGAGAGGTAGCCCAAACCGACTTGGTCTAGGTATTCCAAGCGAGGGAGGATTTCTTGAAGGATCGGCTGAGCGATCCTGGCGCGTTCGGGATCCAATTCGAGTTGTGCGAGCCACTCTCGAAGCGTTTGGATGGGCATCGCGGTGATTTGAGCGACCGATAGGCTGGATAACTGGATCGCGAGGGACTCGGGTTTGAGCCTTGTGCCTTGGCATGTAGGGCATGTCTTATCGTTATCTCCGATCGTCCCATAACCTTCGCATTTAGGGCAAGCCCCATAGGCGCTGTTGAAGCTGAAGGTTCTAGGTTCGATCTCTGGTAGGCTGATACCGCACTTGATGCAGGCAAAGCGGGTTGAGTAGAGGTGTTCTGCTTGGTCGCTCAGAGTGCGTATCAATCCGGATGTAAGTCGTAGTCCATCGAGGATTGCTTTTTCGATACGATCGCGGCTCTCTTGGCGAACGATGATTCGATCGACGACCGCTTCGATGGTGTGTTCTTTGCGGACAGCCAACTTGGGGATTTCGTCAAGTTCGTAGAGTTGACCATCGACGCGAACTTTCAGCAGTCCTGCCTTTTCGATTTTGCTAAAGACATCTGCATGAGCACCTTTTCGATCCAAGACCATCGGTGCCATGATCGTCAGCTTCGTTCCCTCGGGCGCTTTGAGGATCGCCTCGAGAATCGCTTCGGCAGATTGTCGCAGGATCGGTTGTCGGCATTGGTAGCACGAGGGGATTGCCACGCGAGCCATCAAGAGCCGCAGATAGTCATAGATTTCGGTGATGGTTCCGACGGTGCTTCGAGGGCTTTGAACTCCCTGCGACTGATCGATGCTCAAGCAAGGTTGCAGACCTCGAACCGAATCGAGCTTGGGCCGTTCCATCTGGTCGAGGAACTGCCTGGTGTAGGTCGAGAGGCTCTGGAGGTACTGGCGTTGACTCTCGGCAAAGAGGGTGTCAAAGGCCAGAGAGCTTTTGCCGCTGCCGCTCACACCCGTCAGTACGATCAGATGACCTCGAGGCAGATCGATATCGATGTGTTTGAGGTTGTGCGTTGCTGCACCGCGAATCTGCATCGATGGGCTGTGGCTCGATGGGTTATTGATGGTCTGTCTCTTGGCGGACTGGGGCATCGTTGCGTTCGTCCTTGAAATAGCGCGCGTTGTATCCGAGTTCGGTGAGTTTCTTTTGGAGGGCTTCTTTGGCATGCTCTTCGCCGTGAACGAGGCGAATTTCTTGAGGTGGTTTGGGGATGCCTTGGACGAACTGAATCAAGTCGAGTTGATCGGCGTGCGCGGAGTATCCACTGAGGGTGTGGGTTTTAGCTCGAACCGGGTATTCTTTTTGATCGATTCTCACCGAACACTTTCCTTCCTGGCAATCTTGAATCGCCCGACCGGTGGTACCGACAGCTTGGTAACCGACAAAGACAACATCGGTATTAGGGCGATGGAGAAAAGCTCGCAGGTAGTCCATGATTCGGCCGCCCGCACACATTCCGCTTCCGGCGATGATGATCGCGGGTTTGCCGGAACGCTTGAGGTACTCGATGTTCCCTGCAGACTCTCCGGATCGATCGATCTCGATCAGGTTATTGAAGACAAACGGCTGGTTATCGACGGTGAGTATCTCTCGGGCTTCTTGGCCCCAGTAGGGTTCCATTTGCTCGTAGATGTCGGTTAACTTAATGGCCAAGGGTGAGTCGACGATGATGTCATAGGCGCTGAGTGCTGATTGACCTTGCTTCTTGCCGATCCCCTCGATGATTTGGTTCAATTCGTAGAGCAATTCCTGCGTTCGCCCAAGACTAAAAGCAGGGATAAGGGTCACTCCGCGGTTTTCGAGGGTTTCGAGCAAGATCGCTTCGAGCCGTTGCATGCGTTGCTCACGCCCTTCGTGGATTCTGTCCCCGTAAGTGCTTTCCATGACCAGCACGTCGGCACGTTCGGGAGACACCGGTGGATTGAGGATCGGCGTGCATCGAGAGCCAAGGTCACCGCTGAAACAGATCCAGGAATCTTTGTTTCGAACTTCGATGACCGCTGCGCCCAAAATGTGTCCTGCGGTGGAGAATCGAAATTCGGCATTGCCGGGGATATTCTGCCATTTGCCGTAAGAGACCGGATGGATCAGTTCGGTGATCGACTTAAGTAGGTTGGCCACTACTTTTTTGTTTCGCGTGATCCCGAGTCGAATGGCATCTTCGAGCATCACCGGCAGGAACTTGGCCGTCGGGGGAGTGCAGTAGATGGGTTTGTGAAAGCCGGCTTCGATCAGGTAAGGGATTCGTCCGATATGATCGATATGGACGTGTGTGAGCAACAAAGCGGAGATGCCATCGAGGGGGAAATCGATTTCCGGGGATGGACGACGCCTAGCATCGGCTCCTTGAAAAGAACCGCAATCGATGAGGATCGATTCCGAGGAGTTTAAATGGAGTTGGTGGCACGATCCGGTGACACCTAGATAGCCGCCGTGATGAGTGATTTCCATGGGTAGAGAGGTCCCTTTCGATGAATCGATATGCTGGATGGTTTGTCAATATACCAGCCGAGCGAGCTTAAGCGGCATCGGGGTAGTTTTCCTTAAGCTTCCGACGCCTCTCTTGCCAAAACTCCCAAACGATAGGCAACACACTCACGAGAATGATTCCGATGGTGACGAGGAAAAAGTTTTTCTGAATCCATTGAACTTTAGCTAAAAAATAGCCGGCGAACAAAAAGATGCTGACCCAGGCAAATCCCCCGACGATGTTGTATAGCCAAAACTTAAAGAAGTTCATCTTGCCGATGCCTGCAACGAAGGGGGCAAAGGTTCGGACGATCGGGACGAAGCGTGCGAGGATAATCGTTTTTGCACCATAACGGTCGTAGAAACGCTGGGCCCGATCCAAGTACTCTCGATGAAACCATCTGGAAGTTTCGCTGCGGAAGACCTTGGGGCCCGTTTTAAATCCAATCCAATAGTTGACCGCATCCCCTAGGATCGCAGCGACTGTGAGCAAGGGCCACAGCACCCAAATGCTCATCGGACTATCATCGATTGCACAGAGCGAACCGGCTGCAAATAAGAGCGAGTCGCCGGGCAAGAACGGGAGAACGACCAAGCCGGTTTCGCAGAAAACCACGAGAAAGAGGATGGTGTAAAGCCATGGTGCACCGACGGCCTCCATCAATTCCCGGAGGTGTTTATCGACGTGTAAAATCCAGTCGATCCATTGTCGCATGCTAAGATACCCGAAGAGGAAAAGAGGGATTCAAGGGGATGTCCCTAGACCAAAAGGGGAGTTGAACGGACCTGTCATTTCGACACGTGTAGCGACCTAAACCCTTACCGGCAGACATTTTAGTCCGCTTGGAGAGTCCGGGTAACCCATGATTTGGTCTTTTCCTAAATCCGGACTTCTGTACACTCTCAACTCGTCAATTACTAGGAAATGTGGCACATTTTCGTTTTCTGTGGGTGAATTTAATACTATGGACCTATCCAAATTACGCAACATCGGGATCAGCGCACACATCGACTCGGGCAAAACCACCCTCAGCGAACGCATTCTGTTTTACGCTGGCCGCATCCACAAGATCGAGGAGGTCAAGGGTGACGGTGACGGAGCGACGATGGATTACATGGAATTGGAAAAGGAGCGAGGCATTACGATCACCTCGGCTGCGACCCAATTGCAGTGGAAAGACAACATCATCAATTTGATCGACACTCCGGGCCACGTCGATTTTACAATCGAAGTCGAGCGATCGCTGCGTGTTCTCGACGGTGCCGTTTTGGTTCTGTGCTCCGTCGGTGGAGTGCAAAGCCAGTCCCTAACGGTCGATCGACAAATGCGCCGCTATGGCGTACCTCGATTGGCTTTTGTTAACAAGATGGACCGAACCGGTGCCGATGCCTATCGAGTGGCTCAGCAAGTTCGCGACAAGCTCAATGCCAATGCGATCATGATGCAAATCCCGATCGGAGCAGGCGAAACCTTTGAAGGTGTGATCGACCTGATCACGATGAAAGCCTTTTTCTTTGACGGCAAGGACGGGGAAGATGTTCGCGAGGAAGAGATTCCTGCCGATTACGTCGCCAAAGCCAAAGAGATGCGCCAAAAGATGCTCGATGGTCTTTCGGACTTTAACGAACAACTCATGGAACTGCTGTTCAACGAACAAGAAGTCCCCACCGAGCTGATCTATCAGGCTTGCAAGGATGCAACTCAAGCTCGCAAAATTACACCCGTTTTCTGCGGCTCTGCTTTCAAAAACAAGGGTGTGCAACTGCTCCTGGATGCAGTCTTGCGCTACCTGCCTAGCCCGCTTGAGCGTACCATTTCGGCTCGTAAGTTCGGCAACGAAGAAGAGAAGATGGCTTTGGTCCCTGAGCCAGAGAAGCCCTTCGTCGGCATGGCCTTTAAGATCGTGGAAGACCCGTTTGGTCAGTTGACCTTCATGCGGATTTACCAAGGAAAAGTTTCCAAGGGAGAGATGTACGTCAACCAGCGAACCAGCAAAAAGGAACGCTTCAGCCGCATCGTTCGCATGCACGCCGATAAGCGTGAGGAAATCGATGTCGCCGAAGCGGGTGATATCGTCGCAATCATGGGTATCGATTGTGCTAGCGGTGAGACTTACAGCAACGACCGCGAGTTCTGTAGCCTCGAAAGCATGTATGTGCCCGAGCCGGTCATCAAGGTCGCCGTGACTCCAGCTAGCCGCGCCGATGCGGACAAGATGAGCAAGGCTCTGAACCGCTTCCGCAAAGAAGACCCGACATTCCAAGTCTACAACGACGAAGAAACCAGCGAGACGATCATCTGCGGGATGGGTGAGTTGCACTTGGACATCTACGTCGAGCGTATGCGTCGAGAATACAAAGTCGAAGTCAATGTCGGTGCACCCAAAGTTAGCTACCGAGAAACTCCCGGCGAAGCCAAAGAGTTCAACTACAAGCACAAGAAGCAAACCGGTGGTTCGGGTCAGTTCGCCCACATCGTCGGCAAGCTTTCCCCAATGGATCCCGAAGGCGAAAAGACTTTCGAGTTCGAAGACCATGTCACCGGTGGTCGCATTCCAAAGCAATTCATTCCGCCGGTCGAAAAGGGATTCAAAGACTCAATGTTCAAAGGTCCTTTGGCTGAGTTTCCAGTCGTCGGTGTCAAAATCGATCTTGAGGACGGTAGCTACCACGATGTTGACTCGAGCGAACGGGCCTTCTACATCGCCGCCTGCGATTGCTTCCGCGAAACCTTGAGATCCGCCAACCCCATGCTCCTCGAACCGATCATGAAGTGCGATATCGAGTGCCCTGAGAACGACCAAGGTTCGGTCGTAGGCGACATCATCTCACGTCGGGGGTTGGTCAACAACACCGACGCACGCGACGGCATCTCGTACATCACCGCCGAAGTCCCCCTGGCAAATACCTTCGGTTATGCCACGGATCTTCGAAGCATGACCAAGGGGCAAGGAACCTTTGCCATGGAATTGGCTAGGTACGCAGCCGTCCCCCGCAGTTTGCAGGACGAAATCATCAACGAACGCAAGAAGCAACTCGCCGCTCGGGCGAAGGCTTAAGCTCGTTTGCATTGAGATTTATGCAGCCGAATTCCGATAAACCAAAGACGCAGGCTCCCAAGCTTGCGTCTTTTTTTATTCCTCACCAAGTTTCCGTTGACCTGAATGATAAAATTTCAGTAAACAAGCAAAAACCACGTTCTTCTCCTTGGGCAAGCACGCAATGAATTCCTACAACCTTACCCATTTAAAACAGCTCGAAGCCGAGAGCATCCATGTCATTCGAGAGGTGGCTGCCGAGTTCAAAAAGCCGGTGATGCTTTACTCGGTAGGAAAAGACTCGGCGGTGATGACCCACTTGGCGTTGAAGGCCTTTTACCCGGCCAAGCCTCCCTTTCCGTTCCTGCACGTCGATACGACATGGAAGTTTCGCGAGATGATTGAGTTCAGGGACAGCTATGTCAAAAAAGAACTCGGTATCGAATTGCTGGTGAACATCAACCAAGAAGGGCTCAAACTAGGAATCGATCCGTTTGAAAATAGCGACAAGCACACTGAGGTAATGAAGACCGATTCGCTCAAATCGGCACTTACCAAGTACGGGTTTGATGCGGCCTTCGGGGGTGCTCGACGGGATGAAGAGAAATCGCGAGCTAAAGAACGAGTGTTCTCGTTTCGCGATAAGTTCCATCGTTGGGATCCTAAGAACCAGCGGCCAGAATTGTGGAACCTCTACAACTGCCGGGTCAACCCTCAAGAGAGCATCCGCGTGTTTCCTCTCTCGAACTGGACCGAACTGGATATTTGGCAATACATCTATCTAGAGAATATTCCTCTGCCCGATCTTTATCTGGCCAAAATGCGTCCTGTTGTGGTTCGAAACGGTGCTTTAATCAGCCCCAACGATGACCGATTCAAACTTCGAGAGGGCGAGGTCATCGAGCACAAGATGGTACGATTTAGAACGCTCGGTTGCTGGCCACTGACGGGCGCTGTGGAATCCAACGCCACCACGTTACCCGAGATCATTCAAGAGATGCTTCTGACGAAAACCTCGGAGCGTCAAGGTCGAGTCATCGACAAAGATGGAGGTGGAGCAGGTATGGAACTGAAGAAAATGCAGGGGTACTTCTAAGATGTCGCACCAAAGTGATCTGATCGCCAAAGATATCCTGGCTTACTTGGAACAGCATGAGCGAAAAGAGCTCTTGCGCTTCATAACCTGCGGAAGCGTCGACGATGGGAAAAGTACCCTCATCGGACGGCTGCTCTACGACAGCAAAATGATCTACGAAGATCAACTTGCTCAACTCGAAAACGAGAGCAAAGTTCACGGAACAACCGGCGGAAAATTCGATCCAGCCCTGGTAACAGACGGCCTTAGAGCCGAACGCGAGCAAGGCATTACCATCGATGTGGCTTATCGCTACTTCTCCACGGCCAAGCGAAAATTTATCATCGCAGACACTCCTGGTCACGAGCAATACACTCGGAACATGGCCACGGGCGCGTCGACTGCCGATCTTGCGATTATTCTTATTGACGCAAGACACGGGGTTTTGACCCAGACCAAGCGGCATAGCTTTATTGTTTCACTGCTGGGGATTCGTCACGTGGTTGTGACGGTCAACAAAATGGACTTGGTCAATTACAGCCAAGAACGCTTTGAGCAGATATGCGATGACTACAAACAATTCGTATCGAGGTTGGATCTACCCGATTTGCATTTCATCCCACTTGCCGCACTTCACGGAGAGAATGTTGTCGATCAGAGTCCCAATATGCCTTGGTACAAAGGGAGCACCCTGATGAACTTCCTCGAGTCGGTCTACATCGGCTCGGATCGAAACCTCGAAGACTTCCGATTGCCGATCCAATACGTCAATCGACCGAATTTGGACTTCCGCGGATTCTGCGGAACGATCGCATCTGGAATCCTTCGAAAAGGGGATCAGATCATGGTCATGCCTTCGAAACGGGTCAGTAAGGTCAAGCGAATTGTGACTCAAGACGGAGATTTGGAGGAAGCATTCTGCCCTCAATCGATCACCGTCGTACTTGAGGACGAAGTGGATTGCTCGCGGGGGGATATGATCGTCCGGCCCGGGAACATCCCCAAGTCGACCAATCAATTCGATGCGACCATTGTGTGGTTAAACGCAGATCCATTGTTGCCCGGTAAAACCTATCTGTTCAAACACACGAGCCAGACGATTCCAGGGCAGATCGATACGCTGCGGTATAAGGTCGATGTCAACACCCTCCACCGTTCCCCAGCACCGGATCTGCAACTCAATGAAATCGGTCGCTGCTCGATTACGCTGAGCCAATCGGTTTACTTTGATGCTTACAAACGGAATCGCTCGACCGGCTCTTTTATCATCATCGATCGACTGACCAATGCGACCGTCGGTGCAGGTATGATCACCGAACGCGATGCAGCCAAAACCAAGGCCGCTTGGGAAGCCAACGAGCAACAGACCGCTTCGAGCGAGTCGACGACCGAGGTCAGCCAGCAAGAGCGATCAGCTAGGTTCGGACAATCGCCTGCAACGGTGCTCTTTACCGGGCTGACCGGCACTGGCAAATCAACCATTGCAAGGGCAGTCGAGCGAGCTTTGTTCGATGCGGGTCGAGCGGTGATGGTTCTCGATGGCGAGAAAATGCGAAGTGGAGTCAACCAGGATCTCGGGTATTCGGTCGAAGACCGCAGTGAAAACCTTCGACGCTCCGGACATATTGCTCGCATCATGAACGATGCAGGACTGATCTGCTTGGCCGCATTTGTCGCCCCAAGCGAATCGATTCGCGCACGTGTCGCCGAGCTGGTTGGAAAAGAACGTTTCTTAGTCGTGCACCTGGTGGCTGACGAAGCGGTTCGCAAAGCCAGAGACATCAAGGGCCATTATGCGAAAGCCGAAGCCGGAGCGCTTCCGAATTTCCCGGGAGTCAGTGCCCTCTACGAGGCCCCCCAACAGGCAGACCTCGTGATCGACTCAGGTAAACAAACGGTCGAAGATTGCGTTGACCAAGTCCTCAAACTCCTCGTCGAGCGAGGCTCGATCAAGCTCTAGTTGGCGCATGACGAATTTATCGTACTCGTACTCAGCGAAGCGGTACTCGTACTCGTACTCGATGGCTGTTCGAACCCGAACTAGAGGTACTTGGCCAATCGGGCACACAGATCCGCCGTGCGGCAACTGTAACCCCACTCGTTGTCGTACCACGAAACGACTTTCACCATCTTGCCTTTATCACCAAGCACTTGGGTAAAGTCTGCGGCGAAGATACTGCTGTGCGGATCGTCGATAATGTCGCTCGATACGATTGGATCTTCGGTGTAGTAAAGGATCCCCTTGAGTGGGCCTTCGGCAGCCGCCTTCATCGCCGCGTTGATGTCCTTGACGCTCGTTTCAACCTTCAAGTTGGCTGTCAGGTCAACAACCGATCCGGTGGCTACCGGTACACGCATCGCGATACCAGTGAGTTTGCCTTTGAGCTCAGGAATCACCAATCCGACGGCAGAAGCCGCACCGGTGGAAGTTGGGATGATGTTCAAAGCCGCTGCGCGAGCTCGGTAAGGATCCGAGTGAGGCAAGTCTTGAACTCTTTGATCGTTCGTGTAAGCGTGCACGGTGGTCATCAGACCACTTTCTATCCCAAACGACTCATGCAGAACCTTGGCAACAGGTGCCAAGCAGTTGGTGGTGCACGATGCGTTCGAGACGCAGAGCATATCCTTCGATAGCTTGTTGTCATTGACACCCAGGACGCAGGTCAAATCGGCTCCATCCTTTGCAGGTGCGCTCAATACGACTCGCTTGCAGCCTGCGGTCAAGTGGGAGTCATAACCCGGCTTTCCATCCTTGGCTCGTCCTGTGAAAAAACCAGTGCTCTCGATGACGATGTCCACATTGTTGTCCTTCCAAGGCAACTTGGATGGATCCTTTTCAGCCAAAGCAAGAATCTTCTTGCCGTTGACAATCAAGTGCTTGTCGTCGTACCCGACCGTGCCATCATAACGACCGTGGACGCTGTCGTACTTTAGAAGCGTTGCGAGCATCTGGTTGTCGGTCAAATCGTTGATCGCGACGACTTCGAACTCGTTTGAACGGGCCATCAAATTCCGAAAAGTCAGTCGACCGATACGTCCAAAGCCATTGATCGCGATTCGAGTAACCACTGAATAATTCTCCGACGAAAAACAAGAGGATGAAAAACTTCGTTGCATCAAAAACCGCAACAAAGACCCCCAAAATATAACGATGCTCAGGGGTAGCTTCAATCACAAGTCGACTCGACCTGCCTGGGTTCTTGTCCCTTCAAAAAATCTCGCTTAAGACGCGAGAAACTCTAAGCGTTGCTAATACTGCCCCAAAGCCCCCTTATGGGTTGCTTAAATCGCTTTGCAGGTTGTTTCGCTGTCTAGCCGTTTGCTTATTGCGCCAGTCAATCTCAGCGCAAATCAACGATGCGGCGGGATTTTCCTTCGAGTCTCGGCAAACTCCCCAGGGCTACCGGATTGACCGCCACTCGGAGCTGCAGTCGGCTCTGGAGAGTGTTTGCAAGCGAGTTTTGGCAATCCTCTCGGTCTTCGATCTCCAGATGCAATTCGTCCAATGCTCCGGATTTGCTCAGCACCAGCCTGTACTCGCCGATGCTTGGATACTCCCTGACGATCGCTTCGATGCTCGAAGGAAAAATATTAACCCCACGCACGACGATCATTCCGTCGAGTCGACCGAGGATGCCCTGTTCGAGCCTCACAAACATGGTCCCCCAATCCTGTGCTTCGGCTGGATCTTGGGCCCAGCGAGGACGCACCAGGTCACCGGTGCGATAGCGGATCACGGGGGCTCCGGTCCGACCTAAACTTGTGAGCACCAACTCTCGAAGTGACGAGTCGTTTTGGGAACTGCTGCCCGATTCGACGGGTAGATATTCGGCGATGAATTCCGACTCGATCACATGCAGAGCCTTGCCGTCGATGCTGCCAAATCCCCACGGTCCAATTTCGGTAGCCCCGGCATGATCCATGACCTTCGCACCGTAGAGTTCATGGATCGCATTGCGCACACTTGGAACACTTCCTCCAGGCTCGCCTGCGACAAATACGCAGCGGATCGAAGAGTTTTTGAGCCCCTTGCCGATCGACTCGGCCAATTGTCCTAAGTGGATCGCATAACTTGGGGTGCAAAACAAGACCGTAGGCTCTGATGCGAGGATCAGATCAATTCTGGCTTCGGAAGACATTCCGCCCGATGGGATGACCATGCACTGGCGGTGCAAGCAAGCATCGTGAGCGCTCCAAAAGCCGATGAATGGGCCAAACGAAAAGGCCATCAACACCCGATCATTGCGGGTGATTTGGCAAGCATCCAGGACGTATTGCCATGTATCGATCCACCACTGCCAATCCGATTGCGTATCGAGGATGACCATCGGTCGGCCTCGAGTACCACTGGTGCGGTGGTATCGCCGATAATGGTCTGATGCGTAACTGTGATGCTTGGCCACCCCTGAAACTTCATCGCTGATCCAGTCGGTTTTGCTCATCAGTGGCAGTTGCCCTAATTCGTCGAGCGAAGCAAGTTCGATTCGCTGCCTTTGGTATCGCTGTCGATAGAAATCATTGTTGGCTAAAACGTCGGATAGAAGCTTATTGAGCCGATCCAACTGCCATGCGTGCAGTTGGGCACGATTAGCTTGGTTCCAAGACTCCCTGAATGTTCGCTTCGCCGTTATATTCGCTTCTTCGTTATTCATGAAAGAATCGTTTTGGAAATCCAAAGCTACTGCCTTCGAACCCGTTTCGAGAATTCAGGATCGTCTGCGTAAGCTCCGGCCAACTGGTTGATCTGAGAAATGCTTCGAGCATACTCGAAAGAGCCCTGGATTTCGAGCAGTCCGAGTTCATAAGCTAGGCGATCGGAGTGACCGGGGAATAGAACTCGCCAATCCCGTGGTATCCTTCCAGGTCGTAATTTATTCACATGATCGACCAGATTGGTCGTGCAGTTGTTCGTAAGAGTGTCGTAGTACTCAGGTTGGCTGTGAAGTTTATTGATCCGCGCGAGCATATCGACGAGTAAATCCTGGATCTGCCCTGGGTCAGCCCTTCCTGGATACAAATAGACTTCGACATCCCGAACCAAAGTCCGCAGGAGAATCACATCGCGCTCGTCGGCGACGATGTAGGTAAGCGGAAAGCGTCGGCTGGTTCCTGCAACGGCAGAATAGTCCTGGTCTTCTTCGAGACGTGCTTCTACCGAGACGACAAAGTGCCGGCCATCGGCTAGCCCGAAACTCAGCATCGTATGCGCCAGAAGCGAAGACTCTTTGAACGGTACGATGATAAAGTCAATCGTTCGGACATCCGACAGTCGAAACTTCATATCGTAATGCCGGACATCATAATCCGACTCGCTACGGTAACGGCAATTCCGCACGTTGCGAATCGTGATCGCCTCACCTTCGAACTCCACATAGGGCAAGATCATCAGATCCGCACGCCATGGCCTGAGCGATAGTTGCTCAGGCGTTAATTCAGTGCGACCGTTTTTGAGAAACCCCACCAAGGCGTTTTCATTCAAACCCTTGGCAAGCGGTGTCGAGCAACCTGTCAAACTCAGCGCTAAGAGCCAAAGCGACAGATACCAACAATCAATCAGACTCGATCCCCTAGCGGACTTGGTTTTGACCCGAGAAGTCATAGCTGGTGCTCCGTCCTACACTTCCAGGTCGATAAGCACCGCCGCTTGAGGGAGGAAGGCTCGGCATCCCAGGGGCACTGGCCGTTGGAGGCACAGGAGTCCCCGGAACGGAACTAGGTGGTAAGCCCGATCCGGTGGGCAAACTCGGAAGTGATCCGTAAGCACCAGGAGTATTGAGTCCTGCAGGCGGTAGTGATGGTATCCCCTGAGGCACTCCTTGCGGCATGCCTTGCGGAACTCCTTGGAGCATGCCTTGCGGTATACCTTGTGGAACTCCTTGAGGTATACCTTGTGGGATCCCCTGCGGAATCCCTTGTGGAACAAGACCTTGGTTCCCGTTCACTGGGGAGCTGTAGGCTGGGCCACCGTAGGCAGGAGGAAGATTCGGGATGTTGTTTTGATAGTTGATATTGGGTTGAGTTGGCGGTGCGTTGAACGAAACGTTCATTGAACCGGATGGTCCGGCAGGCAACGTCGAACCGTATGGATTGTTATTGCTTGGAGCCTTAGGCATCATCCCAGCCTGCCCCGAGGGAGCTTGAACCATCCCGTAGGGATTCGCAGCATTGGGTCCACTACCCATTGGCATACTTCCATTTGGCATCATACCAACATTGGGCACACTGCCATTGGGTATTGCTGCATTGGGCACACTGCCATTGGGCATTGCTGCATATGGGTTGGATCCATATGGGTTTGCAGCATAGCTGTTAGCACCGCCAGGAGCCGAAGGATTTTGCGCGACGGTGTAAGTTCCCGGGGTAAAGCCATTGTTCGCAGCCGCAGCACCTGGTACCGGGCTAGGGGTATTGCGAGTCGAAGGGCTTACCGGACCACCGGACTTGGATGTGTCCTGCGCCAGTGATGAAACGCTCGAGCTCGACGGCGAGCTCGGTAGGTTCGTAGGTGGCTTGGTACCGACGATCTTGTCTGCCGAAGGTTTCTTGGACCACGGAAACATATTGAAGCTGGGGGATTTCCAAGTTTGGCAACCGGTTTGAGAACCGGCTAGCAAGGCGAGCAGCAAACCGGAGCGAACCCAATTTGGAAAACGACTGAGCATGGCGAATTTATCCTCGCAAAGCGAATCGAGCAGTAATGCTCCACGGGGGAGCTATCCTATAACGCGACTGGCCGACGATTGATACAATCATCGGAACCCCCAATTGGGAGTGGGTAGTAGCACAGTCGTCGGTCGCACGTCAATGTCGATTGAGCCCGATCTTTATCTGCATTTAAGCAAATTTTTCAGATGAATCACCAGCACGAAATACCTATCCGCGTCCACTATCATGAGGTCGACGGTCAAGGTCGAGTCCACAATGCCCAGTACCTGAATTACTTTGAACGAGGTCGGGTCGAAATGCTTCGCGCCTCTGGGGTCTCCTACCGGCAAATCGAGGATAGTGGAACGCTCTTGGTCGTCCGCAACATGAACGTCCATTTCCACATGCCAGCTCTCTTCGACGACCAACTGTTGCTTCAGACCCGGATCGGCTATTGCCACGGAGCTCGCATCGAACACCATTACCGCTTGATCCGCAAGCATCCCGATGGGATTGGCCAAGACTTGATCGTCACCGCAACCAGCGAGATTGCGTCCATCGATCGAAACGGTCGGGTGCAACGCTTGCCTCCGATGCTACAACTGAACATACGGCCCGCCAAAAGTGGCGATGTGTCATGAATGCAATCCAAGCCTGGCTCGATGCACTCACAGAGCCGATCCCATTGAATTTCCGTCCAGAGCATGACCCTCATGGGGTTGAACTGGCCAAATCGCTTCGAGAGGCGCTCGAAGAATCAGGAGCAAGCCTCGGAGGATTGCTCGAGGCGCTGTTGTATTTGAGAATTGGCCTCATGGAGCCGGCACATGGAAACGTCCAAGACGCCAAACGCGGCATCGATGCTTATATCCACGGTGTCGTGCATCGCATGGAAGGGGACTACTGGAATGCCAAGTATTGGTTTGATCGAGTCGCCGATCCTCGATTGATTGACCGCATCGGATCGCACATACGCCAGAGCTTGTCTGGAAACTGGACTGGGCCTGAGGACTTCGTAGATGCCTGCAAGACTTCCTCGGTTGCAAAGCGTGAGGAACTGATCCGTTTAGCAACCGAGGAGTGGGAAGCTCTTTGGCAGATCGTCCATGAAAAAAACCCTCGATGAAAACACCGAGGGTTTTTTAGCTTGGTTGATTCTTGTGTAGAGATCTACACGAGTTCCTTCTTGGCACCGATGAGAGTCCTGAGTCTCTCTGCGAGCAAACGGGCATCAAAAGGCTTCTTGAACGTTTCATTGATACTGGAACGATCGAAGCTCATTGTGTTTCCGTCGTCGGGAAGCAGAGCGATTAGGACGATTTCGGAGAAGTCGGCATTCTTGCGTAGGTTTTGGCAGATTTGCAGCGCTTCGAGCTTGCCGACCGAGAAGTCGACAATCATGCAATCTGGATGAAAACTTTCCGCTTGAATTCCTGCCTCGAAACCGCTCGCAGCGACCTGAACTTTGAAGCTTTTTTCCAGAGGAAGTTCTCGCTTCAAGTTTTCGATCAAAACCTGATCTTGTGCAACGATCAGGACTTTCGCCATGGCCTCATCTTCCAAATCTCCAAGGGGCATTCCATGCTCCTTAAGAAACTTGATCAGATACTCTCGGGGAATGCGGCGGTCTTGTGAACCG
>JAJTFC010000039.1 GCA_021298315.1 Planctomycetaceae bacterium | reverse complement strand
GCGGCTTGGTATCGAAGCCCCCAACGACGTTCCTGTCCATCGACAAGAAGTTTACGAAGCGATTCAGCGCGAAAACCGTAAGGCGAACCAAGTTCAGCCTTCGGATCTTCGCAGTCTGAAAGAGAACGGTTCGTAAACGTCGTTCCCTGTCGACCCGGATGGTCGACTTAGATACTCAGCACCCTTCGGGTCAGTTCCGAGTCTTTTCTCGGATGACCCGAGGGGTGTTTTTGTTGGATTCGGGAGAGATTTTCTGGACGCAAAGGGTGTATAATCCCGTTATCCGAATCGACCCCACTTTGGCTTGGACGGAATCCGACGAAATTGTCAGGAACTAACGATCAAAATCCTTCGAAATCCCCAAGCCATTCCCGATGGGAAGCAGGTGCGGCGTCTCCACCCCCTGTGTCGGCTCCACCCTCACCGCCCCCTGTGCCTCCTTTAGGGCCTCCTCCCCCACCGCCGCCGGGAGCCAACCAAGCCCCGATCAATCAGCTTCAAATCGGCAAAGCCCCAAGCCCTTCAAAGCAAGCAGTCCCACGAAAGGGACTCGCACCAGCAATTGATCCACCTAACGATCAGAACGAAGGGCAAGCCACCGAGGAAGATCAGGAGCCAGAGGGTTGGGATCATTGGATATCAAGATCCCTCCGAGAGGCTCCCAGTTGGCTGGTGAGTACGATGGTTCACATCGCGATCATTTTGCTTTTGGCGTTGATTCCACTGCGCAATGAAGTTGCAAAGTCCTTGGTGCTGTTTTTAGGGAATACCGAAGCTGGCTCCGAAGGCGATGCCTTGAGTTCCTTCAACATCGCCGAGTCGGACGTGATGCAGGGGGAGAACGAGGGTGAAGCCGCAGAGGATCTTGCATTGACGGCTTCGGATCTTTCCAAAATCACACCAGAGGTCACCGAGATCGGGCTTGAAATGGCTACTCCCGATTTCTCGATCCGCAAAGGTCTTACGGGTCGCTCCGGAACGATGAAAGGAGCGTTGCTGAAGGCTTATGGTGGAAGTGAAGAGACCGAGAAATCCGTCGCGATGGGGCTTGAATGGCTTTCTCGCAATCAACTCTCGGATGGTTCTTGGAGTTTAGTCACACCTTTTAGTGATGGGGGGACTTCGGAGAATCGTCCAGCGGCGACGGCCATGGCGCTGATGGCATTCATGGGTGCGGGCAGCACGCATCAAACCGGGGCTTATCAGCCTAATGTCCTTCGTGGATTGAATTACCTGCTTCGGCTTCAAGACGACGATGGTTATTTTGCGGCCAAGGCAGCCGGGATTCAAAAGACATACGCTCAAGCTCAGTCGACGATCGCGCTGTGTGAGTTGTTCGGTATGAGCGGTGATCAAAAGTTGCGAGAGCCAGCCCAGCTTGCTGTGAGTTGGGCTTTAAGAGCCCAGCACGAGGGGGGTGGTTGGCGTTATGCCCCAGGCGAAGTTGGGGATACGAGCGTCACTGGTTGGTACGTCATGGCATTGATCTCTGCACGCATGGCCGGCTTGGATATCCCCAGCGACAAGCTGGATCGGATCCACCAATTCCTCGATACTGTGCAGCGAAAGGAGGGAGTTCGCGGACCGAGTGCCGACGGAGAGCAGTATGCTTATCAAGCTCCCTCGCAACCCAAAATTTCGATGACTGCCGAAGGGATGCTTTGCAGGATGTACTTGGGCTGGAAGACCGATGACTCTCGCATCTTACAAGGTGCTGCGAAGGTCTTGCAGCAGCCAATCGTGACTGGGGTTCAAGGTAGAGATTACTACTATTGGTACTATGCGACCAACGCTTTGCACCATGCGGGAGGATCCAACTGGCGCAAGTGGAACGATGTGATGAAAGAGGCGCTGCCTGCGATGCAGATCAAGACTGGCAAGGAGCGAGGGAGTTGGCCCTCTGAGGGTGATCCGCATGGGGGTGCAGGCGGACGCTTGTATGCCACCGTGCTATCGATTCTGTGCCTCGAGGCCTATTACCGGCACATGCCCCTTTCTGAGATGGCTTCGAAATAAGTGGCTTGGTTCAAGGCTCCTGCGGTTGGTTCCACAATCGCCAAGGGTCATCGAGTCGCTTCATTTCAGTCAGGAGTAACTGCCTCATTTCTTGGAGTTTATCTGCGAAATTAGGATCCTCCGCCAAGTTCGTTTGATGGCGTTGGGGTTTGAAGCCAGTCAACTCATAAACGCTGGGGGCATGGTGCTCGACCAGGAATTCCAGAGGGTTTTGGCTCAGATCGAACAGTTGGGTTCTTCGGACTTGTCCGTCGAGAACGTCCCACTCGATGAGTTTCCAGTTCCCTTTCTTGACGCAACGCATACCGGGTTTCGTACCACCGTTGTAAACCCCGTACATGACATCTCGCAAGCTTTGTTTTTCGCCCATGAGGACAGGCTTGAAGCTCAGGCCCTCGTTGGACTCGGGGGCTTGGATGCCGGCAAGATCGCACAGAGTAGCAAGGGTGTCGAGCAAGTAAACGTTTCCTTCGGCTCGACTTGCGGCCGGAATTTTCGGGCCACTGACGATCATCGGAACTCGCCATGTGTGTTGGTAGAGGTTCTGTTTGCCTTGGAGTCCATGCCTTCCGATAGCGATCCCGTGGTCGGAAGTGTAGAAGATGTAGGTGTTCTCAAGTTCTCCCATCGCCTGAAGTTGATCGAGAACCCTCCCTATTTGTCGATCGATATATTCGCTGCAAGCGAACTCGCGACCAAGTTCGTTGCGGATGGTTCTCTCGTCGCGATGTTCCCAAACGCCAGATACATCGACTTCGTCACGCAATTTTGGATGACCGTGTGGGAAGGGGTGAGAAGGAAGGTAGTTTTCCGGCAATGGAGGTTGAGCCGGGTGGGCAGGGGGGCGATGGTCCCGATCGGTATGGTTGACGGCTCCGTACTTGGCCAACAGTTCGAGCGTTCCATCTCGCTCATCGTGGGGATGCGAGAAACCGAAATAGACCAAGAAGGGTGGGACTTGCTTGTTGGATTGGATCGAAGATTCGCGGGCCTTGAGAAATTCGAGAACTTGATCGGCGTGCCATGCGCTGCCGGTTTCGGGTGTCCCGCCTCGTTTGGTCGCATCCCTTCGCACGGTGAATTGCTCGTTGGCTTTTTCGTAGCTGTTACCTTGCTTGCAAGTCCTCATGGTGATGTATCCTGCCCGGTTGAAAACGGCTGGAATCGTTTGCAATTCTAGTTTGGGTGGACACAGGTCACGATCCTTGACCTTGGGGGAAATCGGAAGGTGCCAGAGGGTTCTACCGCTCATGATCATGTGCCGCGACGGTGTGCAAACGGCACCAGAAAAGGAGCCCATGTGGTAGGCTCCGTCGATGACCATCCCTTGACGTGCGAGGCGATCTAGGACCGGAGAGTCGAGTTTGGAGGCTGGGTTGTAGGCCTTTAGGTCCCAGGGGGATTGATCGTCGACCAAGATAAAGAGGATATTTGGTCGTTTGTCTTTGGCGACAGTCGTTTCGGGAGAGTCAGCCTGGCAGGGGTTGCTGCCAAGGATCCATGCGATGCAAAGGCATTGCAGATAGGGTTGCCATCGAATGAAAATCTGTTTTGCCGGTGGCTTGGGATAGCCAATCCAAGGATTCATCATAGGATTCATGCCTGCTGCTCGATTAAGGAAACTGGGGCAAGATTATACACGAGAGTTTGAAGGCATTTATTGTGACTCGATCCAGCGACAAAATACCGATGCCATTGAATGTGATCGATGACGTGGAATCCAAAGTGATGATCCTCGGATCGCGGTTGCGCATCGTGGACAAGGAGAGCGTGGAGATCTCCCAAGCGACAGGTCGGGTCTTGGCTCAGGCAATCGAAAACTTTCGAGACAGCCCCCCGCTGGATGTTTCGGCGATGGATGGGTATGCGTTTCGGTGGGACGATCTGACAAAATTGGCCAGCCAGGAGAACCTGGGAAAACTCCTTTTGCCGGTAGCTGGGGTAGCCACAGCAGGCTCGGAGCCTCTGGAGATCAAGTCCGAGGTAGCGATGCGTGTTTTTACCGGAGGGGTCGTGCCTCTGGGAGCCCAAGTTGTGATTCCGCGAGAGCGTTGCATCGAGCATCCCGATAGCGTCGCGGTAAATATGCCGATCCAACAGATCAAGCTCGGTTGGAATATCCGTCGCCAGGGTGAAAATGCGCGCAAAGGGGATATCGGATTGCAACCGGGTTGCCTGATCGACGGACCGAGGATGTCATCGATTGTGTCGATGAACCGAGAACCTCAAGTTGAAGTCTACCGGAAGCTTCGTGTGACGATCATCAATACAGGGGATGAATTGATGCGAGTCGGAGAGCCGATCGAGCCTTGGCAAATCCGTGACTCGAATGGACCGCTGCTTGAGAGCATGTTGCAGAGTTGCCCTTGGGTTGAGTGGAATCGCGTTTGTGCAAAGGATGATTTGCATGAGATACAACAAAGCTTGAAGTTGGCTTTGGACAAGTCCGACGCGGTGATTTTCACAGGAGGCGTTTCGATGGGGGATACCGATCACGTACCGGCAGTTGTGCGTCATTCGGGAGCAGAGGTGTTGTTCCATCGACTTGCGATTCGACCTGGGGCACCGATCCTTGGAGCTGCAAGTCCCACTGGTCAGCTCCTGCTGGGACTTCCTGGAAATCCGGTGAGTGTTGCGGTGACATTTAGACGATTCGGGTTGCAGTTGCTCCGCCGTATGGCTGGGTTTTCGAAGGATGCAAAGCGATTGTTGCTCAATCTGGAAAACGGGGACGACAAGACGCTGCATCTGATTTGGTACCGATTGGTTGATTTGCAAGCCGATGGAACCCTGAGGCTTGTGGCAAACCAGGGATCTGGAGACATCCGAGCCTTGGGAGATTCGTCGGGTTTTATTGAGATCCCCCCCGAAACGGCTTCGACGGGTCGCTTTCCGTACTTCGACTGGCGTTTTTAGCGAGCCAAAGTGTAGGTCTGCAACCACAGAGACCGGTCCGATCAGGAATTGACATTAGTGGGGGTTCGAACAGTCATCGAGTACGAGTACGGGTACGAGTACCGCTTCGCTGAGTACGAGTACGGCGGAGGGATCCGACAGCCTGCAAGCCAGATAGATATCGTCTAATCGGTACATCCGGCAGACTCAGCGGCAATGTGGAATAGCTAGCAAAACATGCCGATAAGACCTTGAATGGTTTGATGGCTGGTTATTTCACTGAGTTTGTATCGATTATTCCATTATGCCTGTGGCAGTTGCCAAAGTTCGACATCGCATTGGTTTGGGAATGGCCTTGGCATTGTCAGTCTCCGGTGGGTTTGGGTCCTTTGGCTGCAAGTCGATCAAGTTCAAGTCGTATTGGTTCGAGCAGCGGGCGAGTTTATTGGGTTGTTTTGGTGGACAAGACCAGCACAACGAGCACTTGAGGGGATTGTTGCAGCAGAGTCAGTCGATTCAGCATGGGCCTTTGCATCAAGGTTGGTGGGTTGAGCGAGGTGGCACGACCGAGCGGCTTGAAACTGTTTTTCATGGATTTACGTGGGACCCATCGGACTTTCATCAGTTGGTGCTCATCGGGCATTATGGCAATCAGAGGCTCAAGACCAAGCAGATCCGCGATGGGCTTGGAGTGCCCGTGGTGATTCTCAGGCACAAGAGTTCTAAAGCAACGGGGATGAAAGATGCTCAAGGGAAAACACCTCAAGACTTTCTAGGGGATACATCGGCGATTGCAGCAACGGCTGTTTTATCGAGCGATGGCAACGCGATTCATTTTTACAATCCTGTGAGTATTCGCACGATTGAAATCCAAGAGGCGCCTGTCTCCTTGGCATTCGATACGACGGCGAGTATCGCTTATATGTTGCATCATCATCCGCAGACGAGGTATCGGGATTTTATCTTCCCTGATCAATCTGCAGATCAGTCGCGTCTGACGATGCTTGAGCCCTTTCAGCCAGACAAGATTCCGCTGATCCTCGTGCATGGTTTGTTATCCAGCCCGGATACTTATGGGGAGCTGTACAATCAATTGCGAAGCGACCCGGTCTTGATGGCCGACTATCAGGTTTGGGTTTTCAAGTATGCGACGGGCAAGCCCTTTATTCGAGCGGCAAGCGATTTGCGAGCGGAGCTGGATCGGGTTATCGAGTTGCATGATCCGGAGCTTACCAATGAGTATTTGCGATCGGGGGTGCTCGTCGGGCATAGCATGGGAGGCTTGATCACCAGGCTGATGATTTCCTACAGTGGCGAGCGGGTGTGGAACTCCGTCTCGCGAATCCCCTTGGAAGTTTTAGCAACCGATGAGAAGACGCGAGCTTCGTTTGCCGAGCGATTTTACTTTGACCCACATCCGATGATTTCACGAGCGGTATTTATCGCAACACCGCATCGCGGCAGTAGCACAGCCGGCAGGGCACTGGGTAAATTCGCTAGTGCTTTAGTGGTTCAGTCCGATACGGGGATCGAGCAGATGATCGAGGACAATCCTGGTGCGATTCGAGAAACGCTCGCAGATGGGCTTCCTACGAGCATCGACATGCTCGATCCGGATCAACCTTTTTTGAAGATCCTCGGGAGTTTGGACATGTCCGAGTCGGTGACCAAGCATTCGATCATTGGTGTTGGTGGGCCGGTCATGGGTCTCTTTGAGTCCGATGGTTTGGTACCACTACAGAGTGCCAAGCTCGATGGGGTTGATACCGAGCGTCGTATCGCCACTTCGCACAATGGGATACTCAAGCATCCGCAGACGGCTCTTGAGCTGCGTCGAATCCTCTTTGACCATGCCGAATTGCTGCAAAGTCAACTAAATAATGTCGAGAGTCGAGGCCAATAAGGAGCATTGCCGACGGCATTAGAGTCTTTCTTGCGCACGGCAAGTAGTAGGAAAGGGATTGAAAACACTCATGAAAAATCAGAAAGAATCCCCCAAGATCTACCATATAACGCACATCGACAACTTGCCAAAGATTATTTCCGATGGATGTCTTTGGTCGGACCGAGCCCGTCTGGTGCGAGGTTTTGATTGTAACCTTATTGGCATGCCAGCCATTAAAAATCGCAGACTGAATCTGATTCCTGTTCCTTGCCATCCAGGAACAACGGTTGGTGACTACGTCCCTTTTTATTTCTGCCCTCGATCCGTAATGCTTTATATTTTTCATTGCAACAATCATCCCGACTTACCCTATCGTGGTGGTCAACAGCCCATAGTTCATCTTCAGGCTGACCTACATGCCTGCGTCGATTGGGCTAATCGAAAAAGAGTTAGATTCGCGTTCTCCAACGGGAATGCGGGGTCCTTGACGGCAGATTTTTTCTCAGAATTGTCTGACTTATCTCAGATAAACTGGGCCGCAATCGATTCGACAGACTTTCGTGATCGCACTGTGAAGGAGCAAAAGCAAGCGGAATTCCTGGTTCACGAATCCTTTCCTTGGAGCCTAGTGGAAAGCTTAGGTGTTTTTGACAAGAATATTTGTGATCTAGCTCGCCGAGTGATTTCAGATTGCACGCACAAGCCGTTGGTTCGGGTAGAGAACAGTTGGTACTTTTGATAGGGATCCGTCGATGATACAGATTACCTCAGGTGATATTTTAAAAGCAGATGTCGAAGCTTTGGTCAACACGGTCAACTGTGCTGGGGTGATGGGCCGAGGAATCGCGCTGCAATTCAAAAAGAAGTACGAAGGAAACTTCAAGGCCTACAAAAAAATTTGCGATGCAGGCAAACTTCGTCCGGGAACCATGTTCGTTTATGATAATGGAAGCCTGATTAATCCGCGTTTCATCATCAATTTCCCCACCAAGAACCATTGGCGTGATAAGAGTAGGTTGGAGGATATTGAGACTGGGTTGATTGCCTTGACCCATGAAGTTAGGACGAGAGGTATAAAATCAATCGCCATCCCTCCGCTTGGTTGTGGCTTGGGAGGACTCAATTGGACAGCGGTCAGGCCACTAATCGAAGCAGCCTTTGAGGAGTTCGGTAACGTGCATGTTGTGTTATTTGAACCAACTGGGACGCCAGCGGTAACCGAAATTGCACCGTCCAAGAAAAAACCCTCCATGACTCTCGGTCGCAGCGCTATGATTACCTTGATACGGCATTATCTTGCCGCCTGTATGGATCCGGTGGTTACACTCCTTGAAATACACAAATTGATGTACTTCGTGACTGCATGTGGTGAACCAATTGAAAGACTTTGTTTTCAGAAAGGGCCTTTTGGTCCTTATTCTGAAAACCTGCGGCATGTGCTCAATCAAACCGAGGGACATTTCACCCAAGGCTTCGGCGACGGAGCTGATGCACCAGAAAAACCGATCTCTTTGCTGCCTGAAGGTCTTGCTCAGGCACAAACCTTTCTTGAGGGTCATTATCAAACACAGCGAAACGTAAGCCGCGTTGCTGATTTAATCGCAGGTTTTGAAACTCCCTACGGCATGGAATTGCTCTCCACCGTCCATTGGGTTTGCCACCGCGAAGGGGCTAGGAATGCTGTGGAAGCAAAACAACGGATCGACGAATGGAGCGAACGAAAGAAGGCTGTTTTTCCAGTAAGACACATCGAACTTGCTTGGAACGTCCTCGAACACAACGCATTATTGCCAAACTAGAGTATTGGGATGTCGTTGACATAAGGGCCAAATACTTGGGTTCCAGCTTCGCTGAAACGACGATCGACTTGAATCGATTCCAGGGTTTTCGAGTGCGACTACGAGCACGACTGCCGCGATGCCAAGTACGAAAAAAGCCGAGCCTTTGACCACTAAAACAACGGTGGAGCCTCGCGGGTGAATCCGGGATTCCCTAGGATTGAATTGCCGTAAGAACCTGGAAAAACTGCCATTGTTTGGTAGAACATGCATAACCATTTCCTTCCAAACACTCTCAAACGGAGCACCTGAGCGATGACCAATGGACCTCTGAACCGCAAACTCAACATGGGACTCGTAGGAGGAGGTCCAGGATCGTTTATCGGCAAGGTTCATTCGATCGCCGCTTGTTTGGACAACCGAGCCACCGTCGTTGCTGGAGCTTTTTCAAGCAATGCCGAGCGTTCCAAGCAAGCTGCCCCGGACTACGATGTCTGTTCGACGAGAGCTTATCCGTCCTATGCGGCGATGTTTGCCGAAGAGGCCAAAAAACCTATCGGCGAGCGTGTCGACTTTGTCTCGGTAACAACCCCCAACTCGACGCACTTTGAAGTTGCCAAAGCCGCCTTGGAAGCCGGCTTTCATGTGGTTTGCGACAAGCCGATGACCTTCGATTTGGCTCAAGCCGAAGAGCTTGCAGCGATCGTCGACAAGTCCAAATCGGTATTCGCGCTGACCCATAACTACACCGGCTATCCTTTGGTGCGTCAAGCCAGAGAGATGATCCAAAGCGGAGAACTCGGCGAGATCCAAGCCGTTCGATCGAATTACATTCAAGGGTGGCTTCGAACCAAACTCGAAGATTCCGATCAAAAGCAAGCCGCTTGGCGAACCGATCCGTCCAAGAGTGGTGCTGCAGGCTGTTTCGGTGACATCGCCACCCATGCTTATAACCTAGGCCGCTACATGACTGGCCTATTGCCAGCAGAGATCAGTTGCCATTTGAAAGCCTTCGAGCCAGGTCGCAAGCTCGACGACTACGGCACGGCGGTGATCCGTTATCAAAACGGAGCTCTCGGGACAGTCACTGCCAGCCAGATCAGTCATGGCCGTGAGAACGATCTGTTCATCGAAATCGATGGAACCAAGGGGGCGTTGTCCTGGAGGCAAGAGGAGCCAAACGTCATGGTCGTTCGACAGAATGGCCAGCCTCATCGATTGTACACCCGCGATCCAAACGCCCCGTTTATGAATGCAAGCGGCCGTGGAGCTTGCCGTCTACCAAGCGGTCACCCGGAAGCCTTTTTCGAAGCCTTTGCGAACATCTACTGCTCGGCTTATGACGCGATGATCGCCGTCGTGCAAGGCCAATCGATCGAGCGCGTCAACACCGTCTACCCCAACGTTCACGATGGTGTTGAAGGGATGTTCTTCATCCAGCAATGCGTCGCAAGTTCGGCTCAAAATGGAGCTTGGCTGCCTCTGGCCCACAAACGGGCAAGAAAGTAAAGGTCGCTTTTGCGATCGAGACGACGAGGGTTCGCTACAGTCAGTTTTTCGCTTAACGAGTAGGCAATGGCTTTATGATGATCGATCAGCCTAGGAATATCCTCATCGCAGTAGCGTTCGCTCTGTCGGTAATTAGCCAACTCGAGGCTCAGGATCGCTGGCCGCAGTTTCGAGGGGCTCAGTCCCGTGGGATCTCGGTCGAGTCGATCAGCCCTGACGGTTCGGCCTCCGACAGCAAACTACCCGATCAATGGTCGACGACCCACAACATCGCTTGGAAGAAGGATATCCCAGGACGTGGTTGGTCCTCGCCTGTTGTCTGGGACAACAAGGTCTTTCTAACGACCGTCGTAAACTCTGAAGCTTACGAGCCAGCCAAAAAAGGGCTCTATTTCGGTGGCGAGCGCAAGGCTCCAACCTCGGTTCACCAGTGGAAGGTTCTTTGTTTGGATTTGAAGTCTGGGGAGACTATTTGGGAAAAGCAAGTGCACCAGGGGGTTCCTCAGTCATCGATCCACATCAAAAGCAGCTTTGCTTCCGAGACTCCCGTGACCGATGGCAAACGGGTTTACTGTTGCTTTGGAAGCTTGGGTATTTTCTGTTTTGACTTTGAAGGCAACGAGATTTGGCGTTACGAGCTCGATGCGCTCCCGACAAGGCTCGGTTGGGGAGCGGCTGCCTCGCCGGTCCTGCACGAAGGCCGACTGTACCTTTGCAACGACAATGAGAAGTCTTCGTACTTGGCCTGCCTGGATGCTGCCACGGGTAAAGAAGTTTGGAAGGAGTCGAGAGAGGAAAAGAGCAATTGGTCAACACCCTATGTATGGAAGAACAAATTCAGAACTGAGATTGTTACGGCTGGGACAGGACAAGTTCGATCCTACGATTTGGATGGCAAGCTCTTGTGGTCATTAAAGGGGATGTCGTCCATTACGATCGCCACTCCTTATGAGGCCGATGGTTTGCTGTATGTCACCTCAGGATACGTTGCAGATCAGTCTCGACCGATCTATGCGATCAAGCCTGGTGCAAGTGGCGATATCACACTCGCCGAGGGGACTAGCAGTTCCGATGCGATCGCTTGGAGTGTCCCTAAGGGCGCTCCCTACAATCCATCGACGCTAGTTTATCACGGTCGTTTGTACGTGTTGTACGATGCTGGGCTTTTTGCTTGCTACGATGCGGCCACTGGCAAAGAGATCTATACTAGGCAGAGGATCCCCAACGGGCGAGCCTTCACCAGCAGTCCTTGGGCTTATGGGGACAAGATTTTTTGCCTTAACGAGGAGGGCAAGACGTTCGTGATCCAAGCCGGGGACGAGTTCAAGGTTTTGGGAACCAATGAGTTCGAGGAAGACGACATGGGGATGGCTAGCCCGGCGATATTGGGGGATCGTGTCTTGGTTCGAACCGCAGCCCGGATTTACTGCATCGCCAAGAATCCGTAAATCGAAAGTTTGGCTAGCTTTCCCTGGGCGATTGCTTCTTCTGGATTTCTCCTCGGGACTCCTACATGGTGCTTAGTCGACTTGCGATCAGAGCCTAGGATTTGCTAGTTATTGATCTCTCGGGGGTTAGGTTGGATTTGCATATTCACGGACGATTTGCATGCTCGGTCGCGTTGCGATGCTGTTTTCGATCATTGCGCTAGCCCTATTTCCGGGCTGCCGAATGTTCGTCAGCAATGCCCGCAATCAGTCGCTCCTGACAGCCAGACAACTCTCGCTTCGGGGCACCGATGCGATGCAACGGGGTCGTGGGCAAGATGCCGAATTGCTTTTCTCCCAAGCTTTGGCAAACTCCTCGGACGACGAGCGAGCGCACTGGGGTTACGCCAAGGTTCTATGGCAATCTGGGGACAAACGAAAAGCTCTCGAGCATATGAACGAAGCTTTCCGACTCTCGGGGCAAAATCCTGACTATGCGATCACTCTGGGCGAAATGCACTTGGATCAAAATCAATACGATGCAGCGAAAGCTCTCTCGCTCGATGTGCTATCGGTCAACCGTAACCATGCGAATGCTTGGGCTTTGTTAGGCGATGTGCATCGAACCCAGAAGGATTGGCCCAGCGCCTTGGAGTGCTACCATCACGCTTTGTTGGTTCGCAGCGATTTTCCAAAAGCGCAGTACGCGATCGCCGACATTTACAGAAAGACGGGAAAACCTGAAAGAGCCTTGGCCACCTTGGACCATATGGTCGACCTACATGCAGCGGTTTCCGAAGAGTCTGAACACCTTCTGCTGCGAGGTCTTACCTTTGCTGATCTTGAACGTCCTGAGGAGGCAAAAGAGCTCCTTGCCCGATGCTCCGAAAGACTCCCAATCGAGCAGTGGAGCCAACAAGTTCAAGTCATCGAGGCCCAAGCCCGGCTTGCTGATCTTGTACAAGCCCGAATGGCCATGGGGCGAATCCCGCCCGAGCATGCCTCCAAACCTGAAGTCCAACGCCTCAAAAACCGTTTGGACAGCGACTTTATAAGGCTGGCGAAAACCGAATCGGCTAAATCTCTGCCGGGCGATAAAAACTTGGAAGCACCAGAACTAATCCCGGGGGTTTACCTTGCTGAGCCCGGTAAACTGCCAACCCTTGCGCGTTAGCCCAAGGTGAGGATTAGGCATTCGGAACTTGCATTCTCAAACAGCCAGTTATTGCTATGATTTGGCTTTTGTAAGGTTACGTTGTCTGAGAGATATCATCGGATTACTCAACTGGTATAGTCCCAATGGCTTTGATCGTCCAAAAGTTTGGTGGAACGAGCGTCGCGACACCTGAGAAAATACAAGCTGCTGCCCGCAAGGCGGTCCGTACCCAACAAGAGGGTAACCAAGTGGTCGTCGTCGTCAGTGCCATGGGGCATGAGACCGACCACTTGATCGATCTGGCTAAAAAGGTCAATGAAGAACCTCCGGCGCGTGAGATGGACATGCTTCTGAGTACCGGCGAGCAAGTCAGCGTGGCGCTCATGGCGATGGCCATCCACAGTTTTGGACACCAAGCCGTATCGCTGACCGGAGCCCAGATGGGGATTCGAACCGACAGTTCGTATACCAAGGCCCGCATCAAAACGATCTCGACGGAGCGAATTCGCAAGCACCTCGATGCTGGCAAGATAGTCATCGCTGCGGGATTTCAAGGTGTCGATGACGACTTTAACATCACGACCTTAGGTCGCGGTGGTAGCGACACGACAGCAGTTGCCCTTGCCGCCGTCTTGGGTGCGGACGCTTGTGAGATTTACACCGATGTCGACGGAGTCTACACCACCGATCCGCGACTTCTGCCCGAAGCTCGCCAAATGGGGCTTATCAGCTACGACGAAATGCTCGAACTGGCAAGCCTTGGAGCGAGCGTCATGCACAATCGCTCGATCGAGTTTGCCAAGAAGTTCGATGTTCCGATCCGTGTGCGAAGCAGTTTCTCCGACGCGCCTGGTTCGATGATCGTTTCGATGCCCGAGTCTCCATCGGTCGCTGTCTGCGGAGCCGCATTGACGCGGGACGAAGCGAGACTGACGATCAAGAATGTGCAAGATACTCCTGGCATGAGCTACGAGATTTTCAAGCGTCTTGCCGATCGAAAAATCACGGTCGACATGATCGTCCAAAACATTGGTTTGGAATCCCGAGCCGATGTCTCCTTTACTGTTCCGAGCAACGAACTGCGAGATGCTCAGCGTGCGATTCAGGAGGCAATGCCACTGGTAGGAGCAACCGAGGTGACCTGCGATGATGCGGTGGCCAAAGTATCGGTGGTTGGTTTAGGGATGGCCGATCAAACCGGTGTGGCCGAAAAAATGTTCGGAGCGCTTGCCAACGCGGGGATCAATATCCAAATGATCACCACCAGCGAGATCAAAATCAGTTGTCTGGTTCAACGCTCCGAGGGAACTCAAGCTCTGCGGGCCGTCCATCAAGCATTCGGCTTGCATCACAAACCCGCCGACGCAAACACTTGGCATATCGGCCAGATGCAGCATGCGAAAATGAGCCCCAGCGAAGTTGTCGAAAGGCTCCGTTCGACGAATCTCGAACAACTCACGCTCCTGGATATTAGCCTCTTGGAAGATCAAGCTCGCGTGACACTCAGCGGAGTTGCCGACAATCCAGGACTCGCCGAGAAAATATTCAAAGCGGTTGCCGATGCCGGCGCAGTCGTCGACATGATCGTGCAAAGTTGCGATGGACATCAAGGCGAAACCTCGATCAGCTTCACCGTTCCGAGCGATCAATTGCAGGCCTGCCTGAAGGTGCTCGAGAGCGGCAAGTTTGGCGTTCGAAAAGTGACCAGCGCAAGCAACATCGCCAAGCTCTCCGTCAGCGGTATCGGACTCCGCAGTCATACGAGTGTCGCGATCGCCTTGTTCAAGGCACTTGCCGATCTAGGGATCAACGTCATCATGACCAACACCAGCGAACTGCGAGTCAATGTCGTCGTCGATGGGAAGGATGCAAAACGTGCCCTTGAGGCACTGAAAAAGACCTTTGAAGGTGCCTTGGTCTAGTCTTATTCCTCAGCCAATCATCCATCATGCAACGACCAGAGTTCGTTTACTTTGACTTAGGGAATGTTCTTCTTTATTTCGACCATGGCATCGCTGCTCGTTCGATGGCCAAGCTCATCGGTGTAGAGCCCGATGAAATCAAGAGATTGGTCTTTGACTCGGATTTCCAACTCGCCTACGAACGAGGAGAATTGACCAGCCAGGAGTTTGCAGCGATTCTCTCGGAAAAGTTCAAAAAGGATATCCCGCTCGAGGATCTGATGGTCGCAGCTTCGGACATCTTTGTCCCGAACATGCATATGCTGCCGGTGCTCGAAAAAATCCGCAGCCTCAAGATCCCCATGGGGCTCTTGTCGAACACCTGCGATGCTCACTGGAACTGGATCCTCAAGATGGGTTATCCGCAACTCCAAGGTTGGTTCGATCCTCTGGTGCTGTCTTTCGAAGTCCAAATGATGAAGCCTGAGCCGGAGATTTACCATCTGTGCGCCGAGCTGGCAGAGATCCATCCTGAGGGAATCTTTTTTACAGACGATCGTCAGGAGAACGTCCAAGGGGCTATCGACGCTGGGTGGAACGCTGCCGTGTTTACAAGTGCCGACCGACTCATGGATACGGTTAGCACTTGGTGAGCTTGTGGCTCTATCGTCGAACGCCCCCGGTCGACTGGCTCAAGACCCGCAGGACGTCTTGCTTATGAATGATCGGCATATCACCGGGGATCGTGTACTTGAGCCCTGCCATAGCGTTGCCCCAGGCTAGCGATTCATCGAGTGACCAGCCATTGAGGCGACCATATAGGAATCCCGCTGAGAAAGCGTCCCCGCCTCCGAGACGCCCTGCCCCGTCAACCTTGCGTGTTCCTGACAAACAGACCGAATCCGCTTCGGCAGCCATTGCCCCTCGCTCACCGAGTGTGATCACCGAACATTTGCCACGCCGAATTTTCGATAGCGTTTGGATCACTTCCTCATCGGAGGCATCGGAGGCTAGTTCCAGATAGGCGATCGCGTCCCGCTTGGCAAAGAAAACCAAATCCGAGGATTCGACCCACTCTCGGCAGCCCACGCGTGCTTGATCCATCTCCCATAGTTTGCTTCGGTAATTGAAATCGAAAGAGACTTTTGATCCGCTTGACCGAGCAACCTCTCTAGCGAGATTCATCATCGAGCGAACTTGCGGGTTCAAAGCCAAGGAGATGCCTGTTGCATGAAACCATCGGCACGACTTCAATGGATGCACCGGTAGTTGATCGCTCGAAAGTCGCGTGAAGGCTGAGTCCTTGCGATCGTAGACCACTTCACCAGTGCGTGGGAAACAAGCCGGTTCGTAGAAGAAGACACCCAATCGATCCTCGGTAGTCCATACGATATGAGTGGTGTCGACTCCGTGCATCCCGATTAGTCTTGCTAGTTGCTGACCGAGCGCATGGTCGGGCAGTCGAGAGATCCAGCACGTTTTTGAACCCAGTCGAGCTAGGCCTACCAGAGTGTTCGATTCGCTTCCACCGATGTGGACTTCGAAAGCACCAGCTTGTTCGAGTCGCAGAGGGATCGGCGGCGAGAGCCTAAGCATTGTTTCGCCGATGGAGACAATGTCATAGGTATTCTTCGATTCAAAGTCGGATGCTTTTGATGCGGGATCCATAAGAGATGTCGATCGACCTAGCGATCCTGAGTGATTACAAATTCGATCCGGCGATTGGCCGCCCGACCGGCAGGTGTTTGGTTGTCCATGATCGGCATGTCCGACCCATTCGGACGCTTGGTAACCATCGTTTGGTTCCATCCGCCGCGAGATACCAAGTAGTTCCCAATCGCATCGGCTTGTTGCGAAGTCAGTTGATCGGCACTCACTAGGCCGTTACCAGCTTGAAGAGCGTTGTCGGTGTAGCTATCGATCGAAAGCTGACCGCCAGGAGAAGCACTGCGCAGGGCCCCGCTGACACGTTCTAGGAGAGAAACAGCACTGGCCGTCCATTGCGAGGTGCCAGGCTGAAAAAGCTGATCGGAGGGAATCCTTACACGCAGCGCAGTGCCATTGGTTTCTACCGGGTAGCCCAAGGATCTCAGTGGCTCGATGGACAAGGAGCCTGGCGTATCTGCTCCACGGCTTGTATTGGCCGTAAGTCGCGCTCCACTGCGTCTGGATGGCTCGGGAAGTCCTGGGATAGTCGGCGGGCCTGCGATGCTGGTACTTGATGGATTAGGATCGGTCGTCAACGGTTCTGGTGGAGTCAGTTGCGGGTTTGCCAGGTTGCTTGCTGGAGGAGTATTTGGCGGTAGGCTTCGGCTAGCCGCCAATCGAGCTTGCTGCAACTGAGCCGACATATCGCCGAGTTGCTGCTGCATCAGATCGGATCGTTCGCGGTAGGTCTGAACCTGTTGCTGGGATTGTGCTAATTGACTGTGGAGTTGGCGATTATTCTCATCGAGCAAACGAGCCCTGCGTTCCAGCTCCGAGATCTGCGCGGCATACGCAAAGTTATTTGCGTTATTGTTTGAGCTTGCCGGTGGGCTTGGCAGACCCAGGGTGCCAGTGATCGATGTAGGAGCAGCGCTTCCCGAGCCCCCCGCAGGTGTGCTTACGAAGGGTACCGAAGGGGCACTTGTTGCCGATGGAGCAAGGGAGGGAGTCGAAGCCGCTGGATTTGCTGCATCTGAAACGACTACCGGAGCGCCAGGACTATAAGGTCTCAAATAGTTTGGCATTGATCCAAGCACATACGGCTGGCTCTTTTGACAGCCAACCGTAGCAAGCAAACCGATAACAAGCGAGCAAACCGAGAACGAAATCCGCATCGGATCGGATTTTGTTCCCGAAATGGCTTGATGTGTTTCTTTAGCGATCTGCATGCGATCTATTTCCATCGCATAGGCCATAGCACGAACGCAAGTCGCCGTGCAAGCCCAATCGTATCATGCTAGCAAAACAAGTTTCGATCTAGCGTTCGAGCGTTGGAATCCTCTACAAGCACTGGCGTGTGTTTCCTTGAATCGCCACCCCATTGTCCGCATTGATGCGTGAACCCAGTCCGCCGATGGAAGCCTTAACCGAGCATCGAATTCGCCAGCTTGCAATCGCGATCCAACAAATGGATTCCGACGATGCGAATCGGTTGTTGGAGCATCTTCCCGAGTCGCTTACCAAGCGAATTCGAGGCCAACTGGGGTTGCTAGAGAATATCACCCAAGACGAACGACGTCTTGCTGTAGAAACGATCGAAACGCTTTTGCAGTCGGACGATTTGGAGTCACTTGAAAAATCAGCTTCGCACAGGACGGAGTTGAATCCACCTGTTGCTGTCCAAGACTTGGCTCATCAAGACTTGACTCATCAAGAAATTGCCGTCGAAGACTACCCGATTGAAGCGATTGTTGAGGTTTTAGGCCGAGAGCGGCCAATTGTCATCGCGACGATTTTGAGGAATCTGCCGAGTCGTTTAGGACAGTCGATTGTGCCGCGACTTAATTTAGACCTGGCCAAAGAAGCTGTGGATTGGATCCCTCGGCTCGAGGCCACGCCTTTGCGTGTGCTCGATGGCCTTATGGTTGAGTTTCTCAATCAGGTGAAATCGGTTGGTTCCAAGATGGAAAATCAGCATCAGGGACAAGAGAAGGTTCGAGAGTTGCTCTCGGTCTTGCCTACCACGAGTCCAATCTATGCTCATGCGGATTCCGAGCAAGCGATTCTGGGTCTTGCGAACCAAAACTCCGCCGGCTATCCAGCGATGGCTACGCTGAAGCCTGAGCCAGAGAGCCCTTTTGTTATCCCTTTGAATCGAAAAACGAGTCGCGAAGAGGCGCTCGAAGTTCTCTTAAAACTCGATGATTTGGATTTGCTCCGAGTTCTCTACAGTCACAGCGCCCAGGACGTAAAGCGATTTCTTGCTGGGGCAAACAAAGCACTGCGATTGCGAATTGAGAAGCTCACACCACGTCATGCTTTGAATAAACTTCGGCGAGAACTGGCGAGTGTTCCTATCTCGGACGAGAAAACTTGGCGAGAGCTTGCGAGTCAATTCGTACAGACAGCCATCGAAACAACTCAGACCGAGCCGAACAACGAAGACCTTCGCATACCGGCGTAAGCGGAAAACCATCAAGAAGGAAGCACTCGGTATGGCATCGATCCTCAAACCTAAATCTCTCTTTGGTTTCAAACCGACGGAAGCTTCAACCGATGCACAAAAACCATCGGCGTTGCCCGCTGAGCGTGGCTCATTGGATTCGGTGATGGCTCAAGCTCGTGCGATCCTTGAGCAATGCCAAAAGGATTGCCAGGAGTTGCGAGAGACGGCTCGCAGGGAAGCTGTCCAAGAGGGGCGTGCGGTGATCGATCAGCTTGCTCAGCAGCGCGCCGATACGCTCGTCAGTGAGCAGATGACCGATGTCGTTGCCCGAGTCGATGCGATCTGCATGGCTCTCGAAAATGCAACGCAGCAGTGGTTGCGTCAGTGGCAGCATGAAACGGTATCCTTGGCTATCAAAATCGCTGAAAAGTTGCTGGTTCGTCAGATTGAAAGCGATCCGACCATCCTGCTCCAATGGATTGAAGAGATGGTGCGACTGGTTCAAACCCAGAGGCAATTGACGATTCGATTGAGTTCAGCCGATGCGTTGAAACTTTCGGATGCTTTGCCAGCGCTAATCCAGCGGCTATCGCCCGGAGTTGACTTTCAGATCGTCGACGATCCGTCCATGGAGGAGTGCAGCGTGGTGCTTGAGACACCGGAAACCACTTTGGATCGATCTCTCAAAACGCAGTTGGAGCGACTCCAGCAGGAGCTTGGCTAAGTGAACTTGTACGAAGTCGAATCCATCAGCGCTCGCTTACCGGTGCTACCGAAAAGTTCAGACTGGAACACCGCCATTCGGCGCATGATTCCTTTCAAGGTTCAAGGGCGAGTTTGCTCGCTCCAAGGGGGAGTCATCATTGTCGAGGGATTACCGCTTGCAGTCGGGTCGATCGCGAGGGTTCATCGGCAAGGTCACAGTTTCCTGGAAGCCGAAGTGATCGGTTTCGATCAGGGAAAAACGTTGCTGGCAGCCTTGGATGTGTTGGAAGGAGTTCGCGCGGGGGACTGCGTTGAACTCTTGCAATCCTGCCGATCGGTTCGAGTCTCTGATGAACTCTGCGGGCGGGTACTCGATGCAACCGGCATCCCGATCGATGGGGAAAATCCAATTGCTGTTGGAAGAAGGGTTTTTTGCGATGCTCCGCCAGTGTCTCCATTATCTCGACAACCGATTCGAAATGCATTGCCAACAGGTGTTCGATCAATCGATACTTTGATGAGTTTGGGGCAAGGTCAACGCGTCGGGATATTCTCTGCGGCTGGGGTTGGAAAGAGCACTCTTTTGGGGATGCTTGCTCGAGGCACCCAAGCCGACTATGTCGTCATCGGACTGATCGGAGAGCGGGGCAGGGAAGTGCGCGATTTTTTAGAAAATGACTTGGGGCCTGATGGAAAAGCCAAGTCGATCACCGTCGTTGCCACGAGCGATCAGCCGGCCCCAAGACGCATTCTTGCGGCCAAGACCGCAACGGCCATCGCCGAATCGCTCAGAGATCAAGGGAAATCGGTTCTGCTCCTTATGGATTCACTCACCCGCTTTGCGACCGCACAGCGGGAGATTGGATTGGCAGCAGGTGAAGCACCTACGACGCGAGGCTATCCTACAAGCGTATTTTCGTCTCTATCGCATCTGATCGAACGCGCAGGGAACAGCTCGCGGGGTTCGATCACTGCAATCTACACAATCTTGGTTGAGGCAGACGACAACAACGAACCGATCAGCGATGCCGTGCGAGGATTCCTCGATGGTCATATCGTACTTTCGAAATCGTTGGCAGACAGCGGTCGCTATCCAGCCATCGATGTCCTGAGAAGTCTCAGTCGACTCCAGCATCAACTCCTTGAGCCACAGCAAATCTCTGTTGTCACTGAGGTTCGAAAATGGATGGCCATCTACGACGAGCATCGGGAGCTGATCCAAATCGGAGCTTATCGCTCAGGTTCCAATGCTCAAATAGATCGTGCGATTGCCCTCAAGCCGGTCATCGACGCTTTTTTGCAACAGCAGCGCAATCAAATCGTCCAATGGAATGATGCTTGGCAAGAACTCAGCAATCTGATCCGCAGTTGATCGGTCATTCACGATGAGTCGCGAGAACCCCCATGCTGGTTTGCTGAAGATTCGCACTTGGCAGCGCGATCAATCGGCTGCGATTGTGCAAGCTACCCAGCGGGAAATGCAGATCTTGGCATCGCGTATCGATGAGCTGACCCAATCGATCGCCAAATGGAGCCAGCAGCGCAGAGAACTTCAAACGGGGATCGTTAAAGTCCAACACTGGCGAGAAAACGAAGCTTATCGGATCGAACTGATCGAACAGAAAAACGGGTTACTCAAGGAACAAGAGGCCCTTGGCCAGCGACTGGCTCACCAGCAGTCCATTCTTCTAGAGCACGAAAAAGAGCTTAAGCAAATCGAGAAGATCATCGAGCATGCGCAAACCGCCCAAAGGGCCAACCAACAGGCGGTTGAGCAAGCCCATTTGGATGAGTGGGCAGGGGTTCAGGCTAGGATCTCTCGAACCACCCGACCGTGAACGTCGGTCAATCGAAAATCCCGACCTGCATAGCGATACGTCAGCTTCTCATGATCGAAACCCATCAAGTGAAGGATCGTTGCATGCAGGTCGTGGACGCTTGTTGGGGACTCCTCAGCACGGAATCCAAATTCGTCGGTGCTACCATGCGTGCAACCTCCCTTTGTACCGCCACCTGCAAGCCACACGCTGAACCCCCAGTGGTTGTGATCTCGTCCCGATCCACCTTCGGAGACCGGGGTTCGACCGAATTCGCCACCCCAGAGCACCAGCGTATCGTCGAGCATTCCTAGGCGTTTCAAATCGGTCAGAAACGCGGCAATCGGTTGATCGATCTCGGAGCAATTCGTGCGCATGTTCTTTTCGATATCACCGTGATGATCCCAGGGTTGGCCAGCACCATGCCATAACTGTACATATCGAACCCCGCGTTCCAAAAGTCGGCGTGCCATGAGCGTTTGACGCCCATGCACCGTATCGCCATACATATCCCTGACCTCTTGCGTCTCTTTCGAGATATCGAACGCATCGGAAGCTTCGGTCTGCATCCGGAATGCGAGCTCGAACGACTCGATTCTCGATTCGAGTCGCGAGTCGCTTTGGGCACCTGAATTTTGCATCGCCAATTCCCGAAGCAACTTCAGTTGCCGAGCTTGGGCATCGAGACTTGCATGTGGGCTGCGGATATTCTCGATGAGTTTTTCGATCTGAGCATTCTTTGGATCGACAAAAGTCCCTTGAAAAGCACCCGGTAAAAAACCACTTTGCCAGTTGGCCGTATCTTTGATCGGATAACCTCCAGGGCACATCGCGATGAACCCTGGGAGGTTCTGGTTTTCGGTGCCGAGTCCATACATCAGCCAGGAACCCAAACTCGGTCGGGATTGAACGGAATCGCCGCAGATCATGAGCATCAGCGATGGCTCGTGGTTGGGAACCTGGGCAACCATCGAGCGAATCACGGCGATGTTGTCTGCGTGGGCTGCTGTTTTTTCAAATAACTCGCTGATCTCCAAACCGCTTTGACCATATTTCTTGAACTCAAAAGGACTTGGTAATGCTCCCCCCGTTCTTCTTTCAGTCAGATAGCTCATCGGCAGAGGCTTGCCCGCATACTCCTTGAGTTTGGGTTTTGGATCGAAGGTGTCGACATGGGAAGGTCCCCCGTTGAGGAAGAAATGAACCATCCGTTTGGCCTTCGGTGCAAAGTGAGGAGTCCTTGCGCGAAGTGAATTCCCAGAGGGACCTTGGATGACAGGATCCTGCGAGTTCGCTGGATCGGTCAAGAGTTGGCTCAGTCCGAGCATCCCGAGCCCCATGCCACTGGAGCCTAGCATCTGTCGTCGGTTTGGAAACATACGGTGGAGTTCCATGGTTTATTCGATGTAAGTCGCCTCGTTTCCGATCAGGAGGACTTGTGCTAGCTGTGCTCGAGGTGAAAGACCACCGGCTGAATTCTCCGCAGTTTTAGCTGCCAGATCGCTTTGCTCGAGGAATTCGATTGCCTTGGATAATTCAAAGGCGTTAGGATCCCGTTGCAAAACGCGTCGATAGAGTGCCTTGACAAAATTTTCGTCCGAAACGGGGGAAGCTTCCGTTGCGGTGATCGTCTCGACGAGTTTGACCGAAGCAGTAGCGGGCATGGGATGATTGAGCATAAAGAGAGCTTGCTGAGGCACAACGGTCTCCGATCTTTTTGGGTTGTGCATGTCGGGGTTTGCGAAATCAAAATTTTGCAACGTCATCGGTAAGTATTGCCGATCGATGGTGGTGTACAAACTTCGACGGGCCAGGGCTGCGGGGTCGCTTGCAAGCGGATCGACCGACTTGCCACCTACGCGTTGGATCATCAGTCCGCTGAGGATCGAGAGCGAGTCCCGGGATTCTTCCCAAGTGAGTCGATGGCGATTCGTTCTCCAGAGCATACGATTCGCAGGATCGATCTCTTGGGCTTGAGAGTGCTCACCAAAAGAGCGTCTTCGGAAGGCTTGGGTCGTGACCAATTCGCGAACTAGCCATCGGGTGCTCCAACCGTGTTCGATCAATCCGATTGCAAGTGCATCGAGCAATTCGGGATGGGAAGGTGCGTCGGAGCGGATGCCGAAATCGCTGGCACTTTGGACGAGCCCATCGCCAAAGACTTGTTGCCAGATGCGATTGACCCAAACACGAGCTGTTAGCGGATTTTCGCCCGACGCGATCCGCTTTGCCATTTCCAACCTACCGCTGCCGTTTTGGAACGTGATTGAAGAATTCGGATCGTTTTTGGAAGCAAGGAATTGAAGGTATCCGCGAGGAACGGTCTGCCCCTTGAGATTCGCGTTTCCACGTTTAAGGATTCTTGCATCGCTGACCAATTCCCGATCCCGAAGGATCCCCAGTTCGGGTGGGGTGTCGTTGGCCTTCATCAGCCATTGATCGATCTCGGCTTGTGCTTTCCATATGTCGACGCACGTACCATTGTCCCATAGCCATTCTGTGCTATCGATTGGTTCGTCGGGAATGTAGAACGCTGAGCGGCGATCCAAAAGCAACGCTCGGAGCGATTCAAGCTGTGGGTCTTCTGAAGTCACAGGTATGGCCGAATCGGCGGTGGATCGGCGCTGAACTTCCATTTGCCAACGCTCGCGCGCGTCGTGGACGACTTTTCCATAACGGTTTGCCACGTCACGGATGCTCTGAGGTGGTAGCAGAAACTCCTTGAGCACTTCAGGGTGGCAACTACCTTCTTGCTGTTGAAGTTTGCTCAAAACAGATCCAGCTTGATTTTCATAAGCGACTATTGGATTGTTTTCAGGGATTTTCGAGAGCTCGGTCCAGATTCTCATCACCGGATGCTGAGCGACCGATTCGAGTCCCAAGTACCATTCCCAACGATGGACCAGTGCTGGGATCAGGTCGTCTTTGGTCGATAGCTGGTTGAAGTTACCTTCGGGATACTTGTCGAGCTGAACTTGGGTTTCCAGGTAATCAGCGAATCGTTTTTCAATGCGATCGTTGGCTTCGGTGCGATGTTTGGAGATGACCTCTTTGAGTTTCTCTTGCCTCTCCTGTAAGCCTTTGCGAAACTCTTCGGTTTGTGTATCTAAGTGGTTGGGGATTGCTTCACGCACATCGATGCAACTTTGGAAAACCCCGGCCAAAGCGTAATAGTCTTTCGCGCTGATCGGATCGTATTTGTGATCGTGGCAGCGAGAGCACTGGACCGTCAGACCCATGAAACCTCGAAAGGTCGTATCGATCCGATCGTCGATGATGTCATACTGGATCGCCAAGAACCGACGTCCGAGTGTCAGGAATCCCAGGGCGGCAAGATCGGGCGAACCGGGTGGCACGATTTGATCTGCGGCTAGTTGCAACTCAATGAACTGGTCATAAGGCAGATCGCTTTGAAAGGCTTGCACAAGCCAGTCGCGGTAGGCTCGCGAGTAGACGAATGTTCGGTCTTCACGACCATAGACGTAGCCTTTAGTGTCCGAGTAGCGCGCGATGTCCATCCACATTCGGGCCCATTTCTCAGCATATTGCGGTTGGCATAGAAGACTGTCAACGACCCTATCCCAAGCATCCGGACGCTTGTCGTCTTGAAAATCTTGCACCTGCTCCCAGGTCGGTAGCAGTCCAGTGGTGATCATGTGGAGGCGACGAAGCTGCGTTCGCCGATCGGCCAGAGCAAGTGGTGCGATGTTCTGTTCGGAGAGTCTCGTATCGAGATAAGCGTCGATCCAATGCTCGGTCTTTGAGGCACTAGAGGCACTCGGAGGAGAAGAACGCAAGGGTTGGAACGCCCAATGACTCTCGGCGCGGGCGAGGAATTCTTGGGAGTTGCTTCCAAGTGGATTGCTGCTCGGGGGGAAGAACGCACCTTTGAGAACCCATCGATGCAGCAATTCCTTTTCGCGGTCGCTTAGCACAAGCTTTGAATCCGCAGGAGGCATCTTCAGATCGGGATCTTCCGAAGCGATGCGTTGCAAAAGGGGGCTCGATGCCAACTCCTCCTTGAGGATCACTGCACCGTTTTCGCCACCTTGATCGAGGGCCTCGCGGGAGTCGAGCCTCAGGCCTGACCACTGCTTGGCCGATCCATGGCAATCCAAGCATTTCTCGGCCAAGATCGGGCGGATATTGGTTTCGAACCAATCCGAATCCGTGGCGTCTTGAGCGTAGAGACTTCGAGCAACCAGGATCACACCAATGGCGATCCATAGCTCCAAGACAGGTCGAAATCGATTGGGATGCTTAAGCATAGTATGGGTAGGGGAGGGAAGGAGGGTCGATGCATTATACGAGATTTTGCTGCTTCTGCTTAACAGTTCTTTCGCACGATTGCGGCTTGGTTCCCAAGGCTTGAAACGAGTACAATACAAAACGACTGCATACTCCAAGCGAGCAACGGATTATTTATGCCGGATTTGATTGCCCAAGGCCCGACCCCCCATGACCGATGGCGACGACCATTGCCCGTCGATGGTGAACCGTCGTTTTTTATTTTGGGCAGGACCTCGCATCCATGGTCGGTTCCCTGGGATGATCGTATCTCGCGTCAGCATGCCGAATTGAAATGGTCCGCAGGAAGGCTCGCCGTCACTCGGATCCTTGAAGCCCGAAACCCGATCTTCCATCGGGGCTTGCGCAAGGACGAGTTTGAGGTTGGGATGGGAGATCATTTTGTGATTGGCCAGACGACATTCAGTTTGGTCGATCAGCGGGTGCGAGTGATGGCAAAGTCGGAGGCACCGCCAGCTCTGACCGAGCAGACTTATGCTCCCTCTCAGCTCAGGAGCGTTCAGTACCGTGATGCCGATCGGCGGATCGAAGTCTTAAGTCGCTTGCCCGAAATCATCTCGAGCAGTTCGGGTGATGAAGAGCTCTATGTGCGTGTTGTGAACTTGCTCATGCAAGGGATCCCGCAAGCGACCTTTGTCGCGATTGTTTCGAAGCATGCCGAGCTTCGAGAAGCAGAGAAACTTCCTTCGATCGAGATGACGCCTTGGACGAGCCAATGGCCGATCGGGAGTGAAACGGGCATTCGCGTATTGCACTGGGATTCCCGAGGTTTGGTTCTGCGACCTTTTTCTCCTAGCGCGCAGTTGATCCATCAAGCGGTCGCATCGAGCGAGAGCGTTCTGCACGTGTGGAGTCGTAGTCTGGATCGAAATACGCCGCTGCAATACACCCAATCGGAAAACATCGACTGGGCCTTTTGTACTCCTATAACCAGTGAGGCAACGCCTGGCTGGGCGATCTATGTTGCTGGGGATTTCTCGAGCATGAATGCTTCGTCCGCTCGCAACGCGACGTTGATGATTTCGGATGACCTTCAGGACGACATCAAGTTCGCGGAGCTCACGGCTACAACGGTCGGGACATTGCGTCAAACTCGCTTGCTACAGCGACGGCAGGATTCCTTGCGACCGTTCTTTGCACCGATCGTGCGAAAAGCATTGCTTACAAGAGATCCCGAAGAGATCTTAGCACCGCGAGAAGCAAAGGTTTCGGTTCTGTTTTGCGACTTAAGAGGTTTTACTCGTCAAAGCGAAGAGTCCGCCGATAAGCTCTTGGAGTTGCTCAGACGCGTTAGCGATGCGCTTGGAGTGATGACCCATCACATTCTCGAACGCAACGGGGTCGTCGGGGACTTTCACGGCGATGCGGCCATGGGCTTTTGGGGCTGGCCACTCGAGCAGTCCGATTCGGTTCAGCACGCCGCGGCCGCAGCACTTGCGATTCGAGCCGAGTTCGAGCAGTCGGCTGCCAAACCGAATCATCCTCTGGCAGGCTTTCGAGCTGGCCTAGGGATCGCCACTGGAAAAGCCGTCGCAGGTCGTATCGGTACGGTCGATCAGGTCAAAGTCACCGTCTTTGGCCCAGTGGTGAATCTTGCTGCAAGACTCGAGAGCATGACAAAGCAATTGCAAGCTAGGATTCTGGTCGATGAAGTCACAGCCGATCGCATACGCAGAGAGGTTCCCGCGAGTGTGGCCAGGGTTCGTCGGGTGGCCAGGGTGCTACCCATGGGGATGAATACGCCGCTGATGGTCAGTGAGCTATTGCCACCCGAGTCGTCAAGCGGCAATGAGCTTTCCAATCAGGACGTCGCTCTCTATGAAAAAGCTCTTGATAGTTTCCAGGACGGGAACTGGAATGAAGCCTTCCGGCTATTGCATCAAGTCCCAGCAGAGGATCGGGTCAAGGATTTTCTGACAGTGTATATCGCCCAGAACGGACGGGTAGCACCGCCGGACTGGAACGGCACGATCCGCTTGCCTGAGAAGTGACTAAAGTCTCCAAAGGTAGCAGGCACATTCCATGTGCCGTCCGCGAGGGATCGAGGTACACGTGATTAAATACGGTCAACGGCACATGGAATGTGCCTACGACTGTGGCCGCCGCCAGGCGGCGTGGCAACAAACGCTCATGAAGTTACGATGGCTCTGATTCCAAGAGATGATTTCGGAGAAATCATCCACGCTGCAGTGATTTCGGAGAAATCACCGACACTCGGTCCGCCGCTAGCGGACGCGTCACTTGCGGATCTACCTCAATGCTTGCCGGATCGATAGGATACTCTGGTGCAGTCTTCAGGAGCTATACCGACTAGCCGATCCCATCCTATCATTGAGCCACCCATCTTGCCGCCGATCGCCAATACACCTTCAAATCGTATCCGAACCCTAACCGAGCATGATGCGAGGCCCGATGGAAAGTATGTCTTGTATTGGATGACTGCGTTTCGACGGCTCGAATCGAACTTTGCCCTGCAAAGAGCCGTTGAACTTGCCGTCGCATGGAACAAACCTCTGATTGTGCTCGAGGGCCTGCGTATCGGCTATCGGTGGGCCTCGGATCGATTCCATCGGTTTATCCTCGACGGAATGCTCGACAACCAACAAGCTGCCGAGGCACTACCGATCACTTATCTAGCGTATATTGAACCCGAGAAGCAGGATGGAGCCGGGCTGGTCGAGACTTTCTCCAAGGAGGCTTGTGTGATCGTCACCGACGATTTTCCGTGCTTCTTTCATCCCAAGCTTTACAAACGGATTGCTGGACAATGGCCATGTGCTGTCGAGCTGATCGATAGCAACGGAATTTTGCCGATCCACGCTGCGGATCGAACGTTTACTGTGGCCCACTCGTATCGGCGTTACATGCAAAAGGAGATCGCGCGCCAGAGCCCAGTCTTTCCGCACAAAGATCCTTTTCGAAACGTTGAGCTTCCTAAACTGAAAAAACTTCCTGAGGCGATCCTCAAGCGGTGGAAGTTCCAATCCCACAAGGAGCTAGAAAACTACGATTTGAGCAAGCTCGACATCGACCACAGTGTTGGTGTTTCCGGCACGAAAGGGGGGCGAAGCCGGGGGCTTGAATTGCTGAGCGAATTCGCCAACAAGAAACTTGCAGATTACGACCAAGCTCGCAATGAGCCGGATCAGCACGGATCTAGCTTGCTCAGTGCCCACTTGCACTTTGGGCATGTCAGTGCCCACGAGGTTTTTCAAGCGATCGTATCAAGTGTTTCGGGATGGTCGTTTTCAGACATCAGCAAGCCCAATGGCAAGATGAATGGCTTTTGGAATTTGGGGGTCAATGCCGAGGCGTTCATGGATCAACTCATGACTTGGCGGGAGATTGGATTCAACATGTGCGCCCGTGAGCCTAATTACGATCGGTATGAATCCCTGCCGTCTTGGGCAATTAAAACTCTCAAGGATCATGCCAAGGACAAGCGTCCTTATGTTTATACGCTTGAGGAGTTCGAATCGGCTCGAACCCATGACTCGCTTTGGAATGCAGCTCAAAGGCAGTTGGTCATCGAGGGACGCATTCATAACTATCTGAGAATGCTTTGGGGTAAGAAGATCTTGCATTGGACCCAGACACCCACCGAGGCCCTCGACGTGATGATCCATCTGAACAACAAGTATGCATTGGATGGTCGCGATCCGAACTCTTACAGTGGGATTTTTTGGGTGCTGGGCCGTTACGATCGGGCTTGGGGACCCGAGCGAGAGATCTTTGGTAAAATTCGCTATATGACCAGCGAATCGACACGATCGAAGTTCTCCGTCAAGGGTTATCTGCAACGTTATGCCCAGTTCGATGGACAGAAAGTGGCCGAGGCAAAAAGATCGTGAAAGCCAAGACGTTGCAAGCTGCTGTGGTTTACCCCCATCAATTGTTCCCAGACACGCACTGGATGTCGGGGATCAAGCAGGTTTATTTGGTCGAGGATCCATTGCTGTTTCGGCAGTATCGATTCTGCAGGCAAAAGCTTATGCTGCATCGCGCATCGATGAAGCGTTATGCAGATGGGCTTAAGGAGCAGGGTAAGACTGTCCAATACATCGATGCAAAGTCGATCGATCATTCTGCGGAGATTGGCCAGCGGTTGAAGGCCGATGGAGTAAGTTCGCTGCATGCGATTGATCCAGAGGACCACAATTTGCTTTTGCGGTTGCGCGCTGGCTGCAAGCGTCATGGCATTGAGCTAGAGATCAAGCCCGATCCGCATTTCTTGACATCCCTCGAAGATATCGAAAGCTTTGTGGGCAGCAAGAA
>JAJTFC010000038.1 GCA_021298315.1 Planctomycetaceae bacterium | reverse complement strand
CGGGGAGTTGGGCCAGTTCACGAGGTGGTTTGAGTCCACCGTCTCTCCAAACGATTTTGATTTCCGAACCGGAGGTGTATTTGGTTCCTGGAAAGACGTAGGTGATGGTTTCGGGTCCTGGCCATACTTCGCTTGTGGTACCCGCATTTTCAGCCGTGATGCTTTTGGGTGCCGTTAGAAGCAGTGCACCGAAGACAGGATCCAGGATGTGACAACCGAAATCTCCCATGGCACCCGACCCAAAGTCTTGCCAGTCTCGCCATTTGAAGGGGTGATAGACATCGGGAGCAAAGGGGCGTTCCGGTGCAGCACCGAGCCACAAATCCCACCGAACGTTGCTTGGTACGGGAGCCGATTCGGGCCGATCGGTTCGATTGCAATATTGACGTCCTTGAACGCCGATCCACGAGTGCACTTCTTTGACCTTGCCGATAGCGCCATCATGGATCAGTCGAACACCGAGGCGATATTCTTTGGCCGAATGGATTTGGTTTCCCATTTGGGTGGTGAGGTTTTTCTTTTCGGCCAGCAATCGCATTTGGCGAGCTTCCCAAACCGTATGGGTTAGAGGTTTTTGGCAATAGATGTGTTTTCCCATACCCATGGCCATCATGGCTGCAGGTGCGTGCATATGATCGGGGGTCGAGACGATCACGGCGTCGACTTTATCTCCGAGTTCGCTGAGCATTTCGCGATAATCTGAAAAGTGCTTAACGCCAGGAAAGCCTTTATCGACTTGGTCGAAGCGATTCGAATCGATATCGCAAAAGCCGACGAATTTGACTTTCTTGTGACTGCCTACTTGGGATAGATCCGACCAACCCATGCCATTGACGCCGACGACCGCAACCTGGAGTTCTTTCTCGATCGATGAAGCTCGGATCAGGTTTGGGGCCAGAGCAACAGAGCAAGCTGCAGCGGTTGATCTTTGAATAAAAGCGCGGCGGGGAACCTGAAGTTTGGTTGTCATAGGAGATTCGAGGGCCAGAGAGGATTGCTGGGGGAGGAAATTTGGCTGTGGAACCACAGCCTAAATTATAATGCCTCGGAATATCCAAGTGGTAAAGAATTTTGTTCTAAGTCGGCATCTGGTATACTGGGGGCTCAGTCGCGTCGGGCCCCGTTTGCTCACTTTCAAAGAAATACGTCTGCCATGGCCCAATCATCCTCGGTTCAATCGACTTTTGGCCCGTCATCGACGGGCCAGACGCTGCTTACTCCCGAGATGATGGCCAAGCTCGAACGCATGGAGCTTGTGAGCCGCAAGATATTTCGTGGTCGGATGAAGGGAGAGCGTCGCAGCAAGCGCAAAGGGCAGAGTGTTGAGTTTGCTGACTTTCGAAACTACGTCGCAGGGGACGATCTTCGCTTTATCGATTGGAACCTGTTTGCTCGGCTCGATCGACTCTATTTGAAGATCTTCCTAGAGGAGGAGGATTTGCATGTTTACACGTTGGTCGACGATTCTCTATCGATGGATTTCGGTACTCCGACAAAATTTCTGACGGCCAAACGGATCGCGGCCGCACTCGGATACATTGGCCTGTGCCGTGGCGATCGCGTGTCGGTATCGACATTTAGCAAGGCTGCATCACCTTTGGTGGTTCGAGGCCGCGCCAGTTCGCATCGTCTCATCGGACAGCTTCAAGGTTCGGAATGTCAAAGTTCAACACCGAGCATGGAGGAGTCTGTCCGCCGATTCTGTTTGAAGAACACCGGCAAGGGCATCGTGATCCTGATTACCGACTTGATGAACAAGACCGGTTATGAGGCCGCATTAAAGATGCTCGTAGCCCGCGAGATGGATATCTACTTGATCCACATTTTAAGTCCCGAGGAGTTGCAACCAAAACTCACCGGTGATTTGAAGCTTATGGACGCCGAGGATTCCGATATGCGAGAGGTCTCTATCTCGTCCTCGTTATTGCAACGCTATCGGCTGACACTCGATGCTTTCATCGAATCGGCAAGGAGTTTTTGCAATCGTCGCTCGATCGCTTATGTCTCGGTTCGCAGCGATCAAGAGATTGATCCGCTGCTGAATGAATACCTTCGTACACGCGGTTTGGTTCGTTAAGGGGCATTGCCATGACTTGGATTAATATGCTCTCACCGCTTCAGTGGGCTTTGCTTCTTGCGATCCCACCTGCGATTTTGAGTTTGTATTTTTTGAAGCTCAAAAGACAAGAGGCGCTCGTGCCCAGCACGATGCTTTGGAAGCGTGCGATCGAAGACTTGCACGTCAACAGCATTTGGCAGAAGCTTCGCAAGAACCTTCTTTTGTATCTGCAACTGCTCTTTTTGGGATTGCTGATTTTGGCTTGCATCAGGCCCGGTTGGAGTGGGACAAACCGCGTCGGAGAACGGCGGATCTATATCATCGACCATTCGGCCAGTATGCAGGCAACAGACACAAAGCCCAGTCGCTTGGACATCGCTCGTGAAAAAGCACTCCGGCTCATCCAAGACGCCGGAAGCAACGACTCGGCGATGGTCATTTCAACGTCCGATCGCGCGAGTGTTGAACAAGGCTTTACGAACAACAGAAGTCTTTTAGAAAAAGCGATCCAACGCATCGAACCGACCACACAACTGACCGAGGTCAGCGAAGCGTTTCGGGTCGCGGCCGGATTGGCAAACCCAGGTCGCTTGAGTTTCGAAGACAACGTCGATATCCAGGTGGCCGATGCGGTACCGGCTACGGTTTATTTCTTCAGCGACGGTGCCGTAGGTGAATTGAACGAAGCCGAATTCGGGCAGCTTAAAATCGAATATGTCCCGATCGGAAATATCGAAACACAAAACGCAGGGATAGTCGGTTTTGCAATCCAAAGACCCGAGTCGAAGGAAGCCCAAGCCAAGCAAGGAGCCATCTCCGCATTTGCTCGGATGGTCCAATACGGTTCCGATCCAGTCGAGTGCACCGCATCTCTGTACTTGGACAATACGCTCATCGATGCCCAAAAAGTCAAACTGCCACCCGGCGAGGAAACCGGTATCCAATTCGATTTAGAAGGGGTCGACAGCGGGGCTTTGAAACTCGAACTTGATCATCCCGATGCTCTTGCTCTGGACAACGTCGCTTATGCTGCCATCCGTCCAGATCGACAGGTCAATATCTTGCTGATCACCTCAGGCAACAACGCCCTCGAGACGGCCCTTGGAACCCAACGCATCGGGCAAATCGCCAACGTGCAAGTCGAGCCCCGTAGCTACCTTGCAAGCCCGGAGTATCAAGCCGCTGCAAGCGATGCGAAATACGATTTGATCATCTACGATTCCTGTTCGCCGGAGAAAATGCCCGCAGCAAGCACCCTCTTTATCGGAGGGATGCCACCGGCTGATATTCAACCGCGATTGCCTGAAAGTCTCGCCGACAAACCCACGGAGGAATCGCCTCCGGATCAATGGAGCTTTGGAGAACCAAGCGGACCGGTCATCATCATGGATGTCAACCGAAGCCATCCGATCAGCCAATACCTCGAGATGGCCTCGGTCGGTATTGTCGAGGCTAGGGTGATCAAGCCACCGGCAGCCGGAACGGTATTGATGCTTTCCGACGCAGGTCCGATCTTTTCGATCAGTCCACGGGGGGCATTCCAAGACGCTGTGCTTGGGTTCGACATCGTGCGCCCTAGTGAATCCGGCTTTGAAATGAACAGCGATTGGGGGATCAAGCGATCGTTTCCGGTTTTCGTATTCGCAGCCGTCGAGCACTTGGCCGGCGGAGTGACCGAAGCCAGCGCACCGACGGTGCAACCGGGCATGCCCATGCCGCTGTTGCTGTCGAATCGTTTCAAGACCTACAAGGTGATCGATCCAAAAGGGCGTTCCGAAACGATCGATCGCGGAGCCGACGGTCGGTTTCTGTACACGAAAACCGATGAGTTGGGGGTCTATGAAGTTCGAGCCGAGGGTTTGGAAGAGCCGGTCGAGAGATTTTGTGTGAATCTATTTTCGAATCGCGAGAGCAACCTCAAGGTTGGTTTAGAGCTACAGACGGGTGCTGAGTCGATCGCAGCGACATCCAACACACTCCGTGCTAGGCAGGAGCTCTGGCGCTGGCTCCTGCTTTTGGCACTGGGTCTGCTGATGCTCGAATGGATTGTCTTTAATCGACGAATCTTTATTTGATCGAGCCGTTGCACTAGGTTCCGATCGAGGCTTTTAGAACGATCTTCTCTTCGCCTCGTTGAACTTGAACCTCCAGGTCATCTCCAGGCTTGTAGTTCTGGAGAGCTTGATCCATGTCTTCTCGACCGGCGACCTCTGTCTGCCCGATCTTAAGGATCCGGTCATCAGGTTCGACACCCGCTTTTTTGGCCCATCCACCGGGCATGACCCGTTCGACGACCAGCCCCGGTTCGCCTTGTTTGATGCGTACGCCAAGACGTATTTTGGTCGCAGCGCTTCTGAGGAATGTCGGTCGTTCGGGAGCATGCGCGATGTTGTCGGTCAGGAAGACAACCATATCGACGATTTTTGAAATGCCTTCGACATTGATTTTGTCAAAGTCGTCGCTTGGGCGATGGTAGTCAGGGTGAAAGCCGGAGAAGAAGTGATAGACGGGGATCCCTTTGAGGAAGAAGGATTGATGGTCGCTGGGGCCGACACCTTCGGGTTGACGTTTGATATCGAAACCGAGTTTTTCGTTGGAACGAGTCAGCAGGTCATCGAATTCTTTAGCTGTACCTGTGCCATAGACGGTCAGGACGTTGTCTTGGAGACGTCCCACCATATCCAAATTGAGCATAGCGACCGTCTTGGCCAATTCGAAGCGTGGGTGATTGACATAGTATTCGCTGCCGATGAGTCCGAGTTCTTCGGCGCTGAAGGTCATAAACAAGATACTGCGCCGAGGTTTATCGGCGGGTGCATTTTTGGCTGCTTCAACGATCTGCCTCGCTGTTTCCAGCAAACCGACGGTTCCTGAAGCATTATCGTCAGCACCGTTGTGGATCGCATAGGTTCCTGGGGCAAGCGAGCCGGCACCCCCCATGCCTACGTGGTCAAAGTGAGCTCCGACGATGACGTATTGATCGGCTAGGTCGCCTTGGCCCGACAAGAGTCCAAGAACGTTCATGGAAGGGATTTTGCGGCGAGTTACATCCGATTGCCCGCTTGCTGACCAGCCGGTCATCTCGAAGGATTGAGGTTGCAGTTTCTCGTCGATGGAAGCTTCGATATCCTCCAGAGATTTTCCGGATTCCTTGAGCCAAGCTTCCGCCATGCTTCGACTGATAAAAAAGGTGGGAATCTTGTCCCCTTCAGGGCTGGTGCCGGTCCCTGAAACGGGCAGGAGACTTCCTGGGCTTTCTTTTTCGGAGGCTGCATCGTTGATGAGGATCAAGGCCGCAGCACCGTGGCTGGCGGCGTTGGTTTCTTTGCTGGTAAAGAAAGCGTACTGGCTCGGTTGGGTGCCTGCAAATGGGCCGGTTCCTTGCGCTGGCTTGGGCTGCTTGCGGATCACAAGCACGGCTTTGCCTTTGACATCGAGTCCTTCGTAGTCGTCGTATTTAAAGTTCTCTTCATTGGCAGTGATACCGTAACCAGCGAAGACCAATGGGGCGTTGAATTGGCCGTTGGATCCGAGAGCTTGCGGTTGGAATTCGTCGGCCAGTGCCAATGGGACTTTTGTTCCATCGGGCTTGGTCAATTCGAGTTTGTTTGTTTCGGGGGAGGCTCCGGGGTTACCGGTGATTTCGAAGTATTGGAATGGCTGTCCATCGAAGAGATCGGTTTTGAGACCCAGTTCGCCGAACCGTTTGGCGATAAAGTCGGCGGCGAGTTTCAAACCGGGAGTCTCGGCAGCTCGTCCTTTGAGTTCGTCGGAGGCCAGGTAGGAGATATCGGCATAGATCCTTTCCTGAGCGGGGCTTGCAAGCACCTTTTTGGGATCATCATCAGCTTGGAGCGAGCCTAGCATCGGCAAGAGCAAGAATGCAGCGAAGCTCAGGGCAAGCGATGCAAGAGACTTGGACGTTGGAAATATCGTTAGCGGCATGTTGGAACACTTTTGGATCAAAAGGACTAGCGTCGAAGGGACTAAAGTACCTAAACGGTTGGATAATCCGGTCTTTAGGACGTACTTATCTTAGTAGATTTTCATCAAACCCTCGGCCGTCGGCGGCAGCATTGTCGATGATTTCTCCGAAATCATCGCTTGGCATCAGAGCAAACGTAACTCCATAAGTGGTTGCTAAACTATTGGCATCATTGACGGTGTTGACAGTTTCGTAGGGTACGTGGAGCGGGCACCGCGGAACGTACCGGAGCGCCCGCAGGCGGTCTCGATCCGAGCCCATTACAGTGCTCGATATTCATTAAAACTGTCGGCGTTCGAATTCAGCCCAGCCAAATCCACCGTATTGGACTCCCGTTACATGAACAACTCCATCAAAGTAGATGTATCCGATGACGTATGGGAAATGGCGCATAGATCTAAGACGGGTACAGCCGAAAGCAACCGCGACGGATTCCGAATAATGGGACAGTTATTCTAAGGCCCGAGTCAGCTCGTCTCTGAATCGATCCGATAAATGCTCGCCTTTTAAGGAGTAGTAATCTCTTGCGGCTGCGATATCGGACTTCGCTTCCGGCTCAATCACGATAGGAACTTGATTCACTTCCCGAATATTTCCTCACGAACCGTTTCCCAAGGATCTCCGTTTTGGGGATTATTAAGAAAAGCTGCTTCGCGTTTCATGAATTCAGCTTTGAGTGATTCCGAAATAGGCGGTGGGCCATCGGCCGACAGGCGATCTAGGACGGAACTCGCCAGCGCGAACTGAACCTCTTTAGGCAAGGCCTCGATTGCTGCCATCAACTCGTTTTGCGTCATTAGCTCCCTCTCGGATAAGACACCCGCAGTGATTTTACCCAATAGATTCATCGCAGGGAAGGAGCACAGAGAGCGAAGCGTTTCCATTCCATCCATCGAAACGACATCGAAACGACAAAAAGGGACACCGGCGGAACGTACCGGAGCGCCCACGGGCGGTCTCCATGCGAACCCGTTACAGGGCTCGATCCGATGCTCGATGGCACTCTACGAAAACTAATCGAACAAAATCGACAAAGACTTGCGCCAAAGCGCGATCGGCTCCGAGGCATCGCGCAAGGATCCATTGCCGATCGGGATACTCGTTTTGGAAACGCTGGATCTTGGACCGCAACTGATCCATCAACTCCCCCTCGAAGAGCAAGTGGGGTTGAACGACCACCGCATCGCAGGCTTGATCCTGAAAACTGGCTCGGGCGGCTTGCTCTAACAAGGCATCTACCGAAGGTTCGCCTCCTGCGAAAAATCCTGTTGAGACCCATGCGACTCGACGCTCCGAAGATGCCAACTCCGTGAAGCGTCTCATGTGCGCAAGAGCCTCTGGGTCGCTCGTACCTCGACCGACCATGGCCAAGGCAACGCGCTGGTAACTCTTACCAACGATGGGACAGATCTGTGCACAAGGTTTTTGCTCGCCGCGCGCGCAGTGTCCTAATGGGCAGCCTGCCTTAGTGGCCATCGAGGTGATCTCGTCGAATCGATGGTTCGATAGCCTGATGACCTCAGGGGTCGTCCCAAGCGATGGGGTTTGAGCCACGATCTCAATGCGATGCTCTTTGGCGCATGCCTGTACCTCATCGGGAATATCCGACTTGGCATGTGCCGCCGTAAAGAGCAAGATCGGTACCACAACGATGCGTTGCACCTGCCGAGCACGTAGGGTTTCAAGAGCCTGTGCGATCGTCGGTTCGGCCAACTCCAAAAAGGATGGTTCGATGGTCCAGTGGGGTTCCATCTGTCTGATGTGCTCGACGAGTTGGATCAGTTGGGCTTGGCCGCTGGCTTTGCGGGTTCCATGGCCGACGACAAGTACGCCAACATCTTTTGGAAGCATGGGATCGAAGGGGTATTGATAAGCGGGTTAAAGACGTTGTTAATATGGGCGGTTTGCGAAGCTTGGGCGGCGTCCTGGGAGAGTTTAAACCGGGCTTTGTTCCGATTGCAACGATCCTAACGACTGGAGGGTTTGCAAAATTGTAAATGTCTTACGATTCGGGAAAAAAATCCGACTTTTCCTAAAGAAGGCGGACAAAAAGCTTTGCATTCGAATTTTTCTTTCCGATTCCGATTTCTTGTTTGATACAGACGGGGACTTTGACAAAAATATTAAGCATCGTTTCGGAAATTTCTCAAGTTCCTTCATCCATGCGATCCCCGATGTCCCTTCGATCCGCAAACCGTCGCGCCTTTGCTTCTGCACTCCGCTGGAGCTTGGCTCAACCTCTACCGCTTGCAGTTGCATTGGCTCTCGGCTTATCGGCCAGCAGCCTGCCGGCTCAAGAGTGCACGCCATGCGGACCAAGTCTGCCGAAGATCAGCTATCGGCTTCAGAGCGAGACGGTCTATGAACAAGTACCGATCACTCGGAACAAAATCGAGATCCAAGAGGTGATGGTGGAGCAAGAGGTCGTCAGTTATCGACCTGTGACCGAGACTCGTCTCGAGCGCAAGGCAGTAACGGTTCGTCGTCCGGTGATCGAAACCTCGACGGTCAATCAAACCTATTCGGTGCTCAAGCCCGTGACGAAGGTCGAGTATGTCGATGAGACGACGCTCGTGAGCGAGACCTCTCAAGTCGAGCAAACGGTCACGACTTACAAGCAAGTCACTGAGACTCAGTACCAAACCCAGTACTCCACGGTTCAAAAGCCGATTACCGAAACACAGATCGCCGTTCAGAATTTCTTGGTGCAAAAACCGGTTACCGAAACGAGTTATCAAACACAGCAGTACACGGTCCAGCGTCCGGTGACTGAAACAACCATGCAAAGCCAAACGGTTGCGGTGCAACGGCCCGTGACCGAGACGGTTATGCAAGCTCAAGCTGTAACGTCGATGATGCCTGTGACGACCTATCAGCCAGCCACAGTCGATGCCGGTGGATACATGGCTCAGAACTATTACAAGCCAGGAGATGTCCGCTACCACTTGCGTTGGACACAACCGGCTTATGGCGTCAACCCAGCCACCGGGCAACCTGTCTACCAACAAGGAGGACTCAACTGGGTTCCTTACCAGTCCGGAGGTCAAACCTCAACGGCGGTTTATTACCAGTCTAACTACCAACAGGTTGCTATTCCGCAAACAAGCCTGATGCCTCAAACGCAGACGGTTCAAGTCCCTGTGACTTCAACTCGTATGCAAACCGAGTACTTGCAGCAGCAAATTCCGGTGACGGTGCAAAAGATGCAAACCGAAGTCATGCAGCAGCAAGTCCCAGTGACGACCACTCGCATGCAAAACGAAATCGTTCAGCAACAAACCCCTATCACGACGACCCGTTACGAGAACCAAGTCGTTGCACAGCAAGTGCCAGTGCAAGTTCAGAAAGTTGTACCCGTGCAGGAAAAAGTGATGGTTCCTCAAACGGTGCAAAAACCGATGACCAAGCGGGTTGCCAAGGAAAAGACCGAGTACGTGACCGAACAAGTCGTCCGTCCTGTGACGGTCCAAAAAGAAGTTTACAAAGACGAGGTTGTCATTGAAGAGACACCCGTCCAAACAACACGTATGGAAAAGGTCGTTCAAAAGGTTTCTGTCCCTCAAAAGGTTTACAAAACTGTTCCGGTGACGGAGATTCGATTGGTACCCAGGACTGTCGTTCGGCGCATTCCAATCGATTCCAATGGCAACCCCATCGCTGTCGAATCGCTGAGTGCTCCTACGACATCGACGATCGCTTCGCCATCGGATCAGCCTGCTTCGGCTGCTGCCAAGAGCGCTGTTGGTTCGGCCAGTGAAGCAGGCCTAGCAACGGGTGGAGGAACAACCGTGACATCGAAGAAACCAGCGATCACCGAATCGGGTGATTTGCCGGCTCCTTCTGCCCCGAGTGCTCCCCCTGTACCTACCGAGCCTGTCCTGCCTCCCGAGACGACTCCTTCAGCGGAGGCTTCGAGCAATACGGAATTAAGCATTGGCAATCCAGAGCCAGCGGCTGCCGCCGATACAACGAAAGAGAAATCGGGTAAGATCAAGGTAACGGGTGACGAGTAACACCCTTTCCCCAACCTGATCAGCTTGATAACTCGATGCGCGCAATCCAAATCGTTGAACCAAAGAAGCTTCGTGAAATATCCATCGAGAGCCCTGGATCTCCTGGGCCGGGTCAAGCTCTTGTGCGGACTCACCGCATGGGTGTTTGCGGAACGGATGTAAGCTGCTACTTGGGTAAATTCCCTTTCTTTGACTTCCCCCGCATCCCAGGCCATGAATTGGGTGTCGAGGTTTTGCAAGTTGGTTCGGGGGTTTCGAACGTACAATCTGGGGATGCTTGCAGCGTTGAGCCCTATATGCACTGCGGCAATTGCTATGCATGTCGAAAAGGGGCTAGCAATTGCTGCACAAGTCTAAAGGTCATCGGCGTGATGACCGACGGTGGACTGTGCGAAAGCTTTTTGATTCGGGCTGATAAGCTCCACCCATCGAAGAAACTCACGATGGATCAATTGGCTCTCGTTGAGACTTTGGCCATCGGTTGTCATGCCAGTCACCGATCAGGATCCAGTTCGCAAGATCGAGTTTTGATCATCGGTGCAGGTCCGATCGGAATCGCAACCTTGGAATTCGTTCGCTTGACCGGTGCGGAGATCACGGTCATGGATATGAATGCTACCCGACTCGATTTCGTCCGACAAAGTTATGGTATCGAGCGATTGATCCAAGTGGCACCTAACGATCCGGGTCTCGATGCGGCCAAGGGCTACACCCAAGGGGATATGTACTCGGTAGTCATCGATGCGACGGGCAATCGCTATTCGATGTCTGGCGCTTTTCAGTTTGTAGCACCCACGGGTCGGTTGGTCTACGTTGGAATCACCCAAGACGAGATCGGTTTTAAGCATCCGGTTTTGCATCGTCCCGAAGTGACCCTACTTGCCTCGCGAAATGCATTGCCGAGCGATTTTCCGTACATCATCGGTCTGATAGAGGCCGGAACGATCAAGACGGATCCATGGATTACCCATCGAACCGACTTCGATCATGTCCTTGATGACTTCGACTCGTTTACTCGGCCTGAAAGCGGTGTGCTCAAGGCGATCATCGAAGTGGTCTGATGTACTTTTGGGATTATTCCTTTGAGACCCCTCAGGAGAACCTCGCGTTCGATGAGGCACTCCTTGAGCACATGGACGCTTTGTCAACATCCGACGGAGAACTCCTTCGATTGTGGCAGATGCCTGAGCCCTGTGTTGTCATAGGCCGATCGTCCAAGGTTGCCTTGGAAGTCAATCTTGAAGCATGCCAGCGTGATAGGATCCACGTGTTGCGGCGCATGAGCGGAGGAGCGTCGATTGTCGCCGGTCCGGGTTGCATGATGTTCTCTTTGCTTTTGTCGTTGGATCAAAGGCCCGAGTGCCGTGGACTCGATGAAGCCCATCGCTGTGTCATGAGTCGTATGCAGCGATCGGTTCAAGCGGCCCTTGGAGCAATCGGATCGAGTTGCGATGTTGCTGTCCAAGGAGTCTGCGACTTGACCATCGACGGGCGTAAGATCTCAGGCAATGCGTTGCGACTGAAACGATCTTGGATGATCTACCATGGCACATTGCTCCTGGATATGCCTTTGGAATGGATCGCGACGTATTTGCGCCAGCCACCTAAACAGCCGGAGTATCGTCAGGGACGCGAGCATCGCGATTTTGTATCAAGCCTCGGAAGTCGAATTGCAGACTTGTCCAAGTTCAATGCCGAGTTTGTATTATCTTCGGTATCCGAATGGGACGCGCACCGACCCTTTGGCGAGCATCCATTTGCAAACAACTTCGAGGATCACACCCGAGACTGGGTCTCTCGTCGTTATGGCGACCCAGCATGGCACTTGCAACGGTAAGAAAATGGCTTGCCGTTTTTACTTAGCTACGGGTTCGATTTGAACATACAGAGGAAAAGAACCCTCAACAGGCAACTCTGTCTTGTCATGCTCGATCGAATATTCCGCCGTGAACTCCAACGTCGTTCCAGCGTCTGGGATTGCGTTTTGGAGTTTGAGGAACTTGATATATTCCTTAAGGGATTCTTCCAAATCGCCCTTGGATGCTATGGATTTAATGTACTCGGCTGCAGGAACCTGCAGGCCGTCTTGACCCCGAGCCTTAGATATTTTTGCATACTCGACAGGCTTTAGAGCTGCGGAATTGTGGGTCAAGTAGAGGCGGACCTTGCACGATTCAGCACCGAGTGTCGTGGCTTTGGGGGTGAGGATCGGCGGTAGCAACGCGCTTTCGTGCACAAATGTCTTGAAGTCACCTTTATCACGCGTAAGGGTTAGCACCATCGCATGCCCATCGATGGTCAGTTCCGTCGGTGGGCAATCGGGTACAGGAGCAGGAGTTGGTCTTCGAACCACCGGTACGAGCAAGTGAGCGCTGACACCATAGGGGGTCGCGACTTGCACATCGACATAGCCTTCATACCGCTGATCGGACGAGATCATTGCATTCTCGTGCTCTAGGAGCCTAGTGTCTTTCATGACCGGCAGTCCCGGTGGTAGTTGTACTAGCAATGTTTGTCGGGAGATCAAAGTTGGATTGGTGATCACGCGACTACCTGCGATGATATGCGATTGCTTGATGCTAAAGTTATCCCCGGTGATAAATAGGTCTGTATATCGGCTCGGATCGTAACCGGGAGCACCGTACCAACCGGTGACTTCAGGAGATAGTTGCCGAGTTCCATTGCAAAAAAGTTCGAATCCACCGTGGGTATTCTCAATGGGAACCTGGCAGGAGATGGTTTGAAGAGGTAATCGTTTTTCGAGCTGCTCGACCCGAGCCATCACCCGTTCGACTTCGCCGTCTCGGTACAGGTGGGAACATCGCACGCATGTCATTGCACGATCCTGCATCTGCTTGATCGCTCGGCTCAGGTGGACATCCTCTTGGATGGTCGTACCAGTATGGCCAGGGTTTGCCAGTTTGAACCAATGACCATGGGTTTCAAAGGTCACGTAGGGGACAAACGATGGCATCAGGATGATGGCGGTGCATTCACGGATCCCTGGTTCGATTTCGCAACTGCGTTCGAGTTGACGATCCGTCGGACCCCCGACGATCAAGTCGCGGAAGAAGACCTTGGCGTTTCCTTCGACCGGCGGAGTTTGGAATCGGGGTTGGAAACGCCATCCAAAGGTGTCATCGCCGTGTCCGAATGCGATTGCGGTTCGGTTCAGATCGATCGTCGCGCGATCCCTCTGCAATTTGCGAATCGTGTCCATGGCAGCCGAGAGTCCGAGGTTCCCGCTGGAGAAGCCCATGACGACGGCCAGTTGCATTTGACGGATGACCGAAGAGGCATCCGCGATGCTCTGTTGGTCGATCTGGGGATCGAGGGCAAAGACCCGGACGGGCCAGCGCAGTTGCACGTACCGAGCAAACGTATCGCGAGCTTCAGGTGTGGGATCCGGACCAAAGAACGGGAGCCAGCAAGGGTGCGAAAAATCCGATGGACGCGTACCAGTTGTCTCGCGGATATCATCGTTGAGCCGTTCGTTGAGCAGAATCGAGTCGACATATACACACCAAGCCAGAATGTGGCTTAGCTCAAGGTCGTGTCCACCTTTAATCTCATTGAGGAATTCATCGCGTATTGCTTCGATCTGATCGGTACGACGCATGCGAATCAGATTGACCAAGCATTTCTCGCCGGTCGATTCGCGGTCCCACCAAGGTTGCATCCCTTCGGAATACATCAGTTCGATGGCTGCGATGAGTTCTTCTCGCAAGAAGGCTTGAACATCCGGCAGATGCACAACACGTCGGTTTGGAACGTCTTCACGAAGGCCTTTGAGAGCTGTCACGGCCAGTTCGAGCATTTCATCAAGTCCATAGACATCGATGATCTGCGTCGGTGGAAAGGGCTGCTGCCCTCGGCGTGTTTGATTGCCAGAAAACGAGATCGCGCACACCGAGGTAAACGATCCCTTCACCAACGTTTCGATTTTTGAAACGGAGCTCTGCGACAAATCAAGCTTCTGGACAGGGGAATCGGAAATTCCCTGTGATCGCCTTCTATCTCTCACTACTTCAAGACTATCTATGATTGATGTATCTGGTAGGCTTCCGTACCTGAGCTCCCCCTCAGAGATCAGATCCCCTAAGATCCCTGCATTGAATTTATCTCCGAGCGTCTTTGCCAGTTCCCAGATCTTGTCGGCCCCATTGGGATCGCTGTTGATGAATTTGACCAGTGGGATCGAGAGTTGGTCGGTCAGGTCGTTGAGGACCATGTCGCGGAAGGTCATCGGTAGGAGATCTGGTCCCAGATAAGGTTTCGCGGTGTAGGTGATCTCCGCTCCATAGCCTCGCTTGGTGATCGCACCCGGAAGGATGGAGACTGGGACTCTCACTAGGTTGAGCGAATACCCGGGGGCATCCGATGTATCGTCTCCCTCGTTGATGCGGCGATGTTGATTCAAGTGCTGCATGTAGCGAACGAGTTGATCGATTTCTTGAGTTTGTTCAATTCCCAGAGCCTTACCAAGAAACTGTTTCGTTTCTAAGGAGAATGGGCTATTCGGCTCTGGCAATGAATTGCTCAGATTGACGCTCGCCTTACCTTCTTTAGGGGTACTGGTGTTGGCGATCGAATTAACGGTGATCGTTGGAGGTGCGACGCCACCCTCAGGCGTTTTATTCTGAATGGCAAGGGCGACGGCCAGTAAGGCTGAATCGCTGACTTGCTGAGCGCCCGCGATTCTCGCAGGATCGAATCCCTTGCGAAGTGGTTCGAGGATTTCCTCGACTTCGCGTCGATACTGAGTCAGTCGGGCTTCGCCCCAAACATCGGGGGCTTTCGATGAGACGCTCCCCCATTGATTGATATGGTGTTCGAGCCAATCGACATTCTTGGCGAGTTCTTCAAGTGCTCTGTCTTGATTGGTCGCAGGAGGTTTGCCGTGCCCTTTGGCCCAAGCGGTGACTTTCGATACCACGCTTCCTTGAGCATAGAGGGTGTTATGAGAGACTCCCACGAAGGCAATAGAGACAAGAAAGCCTAACATGCATCTCTTGCGGAAAACGATGTTAGAAAAGCTGTGCAATGGACGTTCAACCATGGCGAATCCTCCTAAGAGCGGATCCAAATCAAAGCAGGAGCGTTTTTCCGAATATGCCGGATATACGGAATGCCGGGATTGCGAAGAGTTATCGGCTCATGCCAAAGATGTTTGGGCTCGATTTCTTCGAAAAAACCGATTTAAAATTGCAAAACGCTTAGATTAAGGAAACGATCGCAAGGAGCAGGCCATTAAAGTCATCCTAGATTAACGCCATGGTTTGAAAGCATTTTGGGTTTGAGCCATTGGGGCGGCTAGGTTTGGAAAGTGCCGCAGAATCACATCCTTCATGGTTGTGTTGCTCACCCAATCCAGACCGATCTTTGTAAAGACATCCGCCGTGAAGTCTTGGGCGGTAAATCGATCGCTCTTGAGCCGACGCGAGGCCATGAGGATGAAGATACGAAAGGTCGTGTCGCTAAACCCGAAGCCTTCAGGTTTGGCTTCGGCGAGGGTTCCCACGAGTAGATCCAGGTCCTCGACTTTGTCGGTTCCATCGGGATTCGTGCCGTAGACTTCGCGGAGTCGACTGCCAGTATTGGGTGATTCAATGGAGTTGAATTCATCGAACGAGCCGATGGGTTTCATGCGAAGCTCGCTTCGGAATCGGTTGTAGCGTGGGATTTGGCGTTCTCGATCGCGAAGGATATCGATGGTCGCAAGATCCAAAAGTTCGCCAGTCACGGGTTTGTGGAATCGTCTTAGGAAAGCTGGATAATTGTTAAGCGTCAAAGCGCCTGGGTTTTGGATACCGAACGAATACAAAACGTCTTCGTGAGAAAACGACTGCCAGAGCGATAGCGATCCCTCTTGGCCAACGACACCCTGATCGGTCTGCATCGAGCAGACTTGCTGATTTTCAGGATTCGACCAGCTTTTGAGCGTGATGGTCTCGGGCATCAACGAATGCATCCGATAAACGGCGACAAATTCCTCGGTCAATGCATACGGTGCAGCGTGATGGTTGATTCCCGATTCGGGAATCCCCCAAAAGGCTTCATTGAGTCCGATTCTTCCCAGAGCGTTGATGATGCGATCGCTGAAAAGTCCATTCCAGTTAGCGTTCATCGAGACTTCGAGCATGGGGTTTGCAAGGATCGCCGGTGTCCATTCGACGGTGTGGATCTTGGCCATAAGTGCCGCATTGATCAGTCTTGCTTTCTCGAAGATGTGCTCGTTGCTCCAACTTGGATATTCCCTTTGCAGTGCATCGCAGATGGCGTTGTGCTCTTTGACGAACAGTTCATGAAGCAGGCTCAGTCCAAGCCACCAGTTGTCAAAAAAACCGGTTTTCGCGTCTCCTTGGGCTACGTGGACGGAAGATAGATAAGGGCACGAGGCGCTTTTGAGATATTCTGTGTGCGAAGCTTGTGAACCGTATATTTGAGAAGCATCCCACCAATGGGATTCCGAATTGACGTAGGTATCTGGGGCGTTTTGGCCGTCTTGAACACTTCGGGTCGGATCAGGCCGAGTGCGTCGAATGGACATCTTCGGGAAGGGCCAGCGATCATGGGGTGGGTCGTCGCTGGTATCGATCTGGAACGAACTTTCTTCGATAGCTGTTCCATGGCTAAACCAGCCATGGGTTTGAAATTGAATCCAAGCGGCAGCGAGTAAATTGAGCGTGGTCGCAAGTTTCTGTCCGCCGGGTTGCTCTGGATCGCGCGCTAGAAGTTTGCAACTGACGATTCGAGGATTGGGCGTAACGCATCGAGAAGGAGAGGTGTTAGGTGAGGGTTCTAGCGCATCGAAGGGCATATTGCGACCGAAACGAGAGTCAGGATGACTATGGGTAAAGTCGATGCTTAAGGATCCTTTGGGTGCATGGCTAGCGATCCCCATGGTGGGACTGACCGGATCGTTGTAGGAACCGTTCGAGTTCCGCCAAATCGCTGAGAATGGGCAGGGGTGAGTTGTGGATTGGTGAGTTGGATCGGCAAGGCCTTGCGGGTTGGTAACCGCGATTTTATCGAGCGAAGTGCTATGGAGGTTGTAGATCCGCAGCTCCTCTCGCAGGGCTGCTAAGTTTGCGATCCCGACCCATTTGGGCAATTCATGCCATTTCCAAAATCGATTGATCATGCGAAACACAAACAGAAAGCTTTGGCCAAAAAGCGATCTGTGATCGAACGGTAAGTACATGACCCTGATAGCAAGTGCAGCGACGACCAAGAGCAATGCGAATAGATAGCTGATCCAGACCGGAGCGCTGTTGCAGACGATCGTCGATGCGGTGCATTGGAGAAACACAAACAAAGTCAGCAAGGATCGTTCGATGCGACTGAATTTTTCCCAGAAAGTCTCGACGAGCTTGGGTTCGTTACTTCGAAATGTTTTGTTTTTTGAAACATTCGACATGATGGCAGCACCGGAACTTACCAGATCCACCAGCCACCACAGCGCCAATGCGGCGCGGAGGACTCCAAGTTGCTTGATCTCGAAGAACTGCAGTGCAGTCGGAATGACGAACATCAACCAAGCTAGAAACCACAGGCTCCACCAACCGATGCGTTTCGATGAATCCGAATTGCCCATTGCAAGCCTGCGGGCTGGCAATGGTCTTTCGAAAGGGTGCATCGAGGGCTTGCGATAGAATACGAATAGAACGGTGGCGACACTCACCAATAGAATCTCGATAGCAAGCCAACTGCGGTAGTGTCGATTGCCCCAATCCCCCAGGCCGGCAAACCAGGAGAGTAAACCGACACTGAGCATCACGGCAGAAACCAACAGGCTCAGGGTCAGTACGGTAAAAAACAAACGTTTGAATTTCGTCTTATCGCTGACCATGTTAGGAGACCTCATCAAAGTCGCTCAAGCGCGTCGGATAGAAGTCTCCGAGCGTAAAGAAATGACAAGCGGATTTCTACCAGTTTAGCAGTTTGTTGTTGGTCTGCCGATAAGCTATACTCTTGGTCGCTTTTAGGGTTGCAAACCTTATTTGAATTCCTCTGATGGTGATCCAAAGCTTTTATCTTCGTCGTGAATTTTCAAAAGTCGCGTTTCTGGCTTGCCTTGTTGGCAGTTTGTCAGCGATCGCTCAGGAATCTGACAACGACGCTTTTACACAAGATGAATTGGATTTCTTCGAGAACCGGATACGACCTGTTCTTGTTGAGCACTGTTACGAGTGCCACAGCGGTGAGTCGAAATCGATCCAAGCCAAACTCAGGCTCGACGGTCGAGCGTTAGCGATCCAAGGTGGGGAGTCTGGCCCTGCGATCGTTCCTGGCAAGACACAAGAAAGTCTTTTTATCGCCGCCGTCTCCTGGAAAAGGCTTGAGATGCCCCCAGATGGAAAACTCAAGGAAGAGCAGATCGCGGATCTTACCAAGTGGGTGCAGATGGGAGCCCCATGGCCTGGAGATTCGATCACCGATCCATCGATTCCAAAAAACACGCAGTACGATTGGACGAAATGGCAAAATGAGCACTGGGCTTTTCAACCCATCGATAACCCAGAGCTACCCTCGGTGAGCGACCCGTCGTGGTGCCAATCCCCTATCGATTCAATTATCCTAGAGGGACTAACTGCCCATGGACTGCGGCCTATGCCTAAGGCGGATCCGCGAACGTTGATCCGCCGGATTCGTTTCGATCTTGTTGGATTGCCTCCTGATCCCCAAGAAGTGCAGGCCTTTGAGGAAGCTTATCGACACGACCCGAGCAAAGCCGTTTCAGAGTATGTTGATCGATTGCTTTCGTCCAAGCAGTATGCAGAGCGATGGTCAAGGCATTGGCTGGATGTGGCTCGCTACAGCGAAGGGTTCGGTGGATTCCTCGATAACGCATCCTACGAGAACGCTTGGAGATATCGAGACTGGGTGACCGATGCGCTCGATCAAGACATGCCCTTTGCGGACTTTATTAGGCTGCAAATCGCAGGAGATCTTCTGGGTGATAAAAACTCTGCGATCGCCACAGGTTTTCTTGCTCTGGGTCCCAACTACATCAGCGATGGTGGCGATCCGGATAGCACAGCCCAAGCCAAAGCAGAGACGCTTTCGGATCGGATCGACACATTAAGCCAAGGTATGCTCGGACTGACGGTTGCTTGCGCTAGATGCCATGACCACAAATTCGACCCGATTCCACAGGAGGATTACTACTCGATTGCGGGGATCTTCAACAACTGTGCCACGCAAGAGATTCCATTAGTCGCCGACGAGGTGGTCGAGAACTTCAACAAACACCAAGGGCTGATCCAGGGCAAGGCCAAGCAGCTCGAAGGGCTTCGCAAGGAGCATAGTGAGGCCAAGGAGGAAGATAAACGCAAATTGCTCCAGGACCAGATCGACAGCGAGCAAATAGTCCTTGAGCAGCTCAAGAAAGCTGCACCGCCGGTCTATGCCAAGGCCCATGCGTTTAGAGATATCGGTCATGCTGACATGCCGATCGCGATCCGAGGAAATTTGCTTAAAGCAGGCACGATTGCCCCGAGGCGTTTCTTGCGAATAGTCGCCGGAAAAGATCGCGATTCCTTCACCAAAGGAAGCGGTCGTTTGGAGCTTGCCAACGCGATCGTCGATCCGTCAAATCCGCTGACTGCGAGGGTCTTTGTCAACCGAATTTGGATGCATCATTTCGGAGAGGCGTTGGTTCGTACACCCAATAACTTTGGTGCCTTGGGTGAAAAGCCTACCCATCCAAAGCTGCTCGATTGGTTAGCACGCCGATTGCTAACGACCGGTTCTATCAAGGACTTGCATCGAACCATCATCAAATCGTCTTCTTATCAAATGTCGAGTCTTCAAGATCCAGACTGTTATTCCAAAGACGCTGACAATCGATGGGTTTGGAGAATGAATCCACGTCGGATGGATGCCGAAGTTTGGCGAGATTCGCTTTTGTATGTTTGCGGAGAGTTGGATTTAAAGATCGGTGGGCCGCCGATCGACAATATCGAAAGTCCCCGTAGAACCTTGTACTTTAAAGTCAGCCGAAACGGGGATGTTTTTGGAACCGATGAATTCCTAAGACTCTTCGATTTTCCTCTGATGCGTTCCTCGGTGGCCAAGCGACCATCGAGCATCGTTCCACAGCAGTATTTATTTTTGCTCAACAGCCCTTTTATGCAACAGCGAGCCAAGTCCTTTGCAAGGCGAATCACTACGGAGTCTGCCGACGAATCTGCCCGTATCCAGCGGGCCTATCAATGGCTATATCAACGTTCTCCAACCGACAAAGAGATGGCGATCGGACTTGAGTTTGTTGCCCTCGATGATCCAGACCAAGCTCAGCGGGATTCTCGTTGGGAACTCTACAGCCAAGCATTGCTGGGCTCAAATGAATTTATGTATTTACCTTGATCGCCTGTGAGGCTAAACGAATGTTTTCAAGATTTCCTACTAGCCGCCGAGAGATGCTCAGCCGCATCGGAGCGGGTTTTGGAACTCTGGGACTAGCAAGTGTTCTATCCCAGGACAAGCTTTTAGCGGATCCTCTATCAGGCTTGCCCCATTTTGCACCCAAAGCCAAGCGAGTCATCCAGCTCTTTATGCCAGGGGGGCCTTCGCAGGTCGATACATTCGATTACAAGCCTGCGATTGCCGAGCATGCAGGCAAACGCCCTGAATCGGTCGATCGCAAGTCACTACGCAATACAAAGAACGGACTGATGCCTAGTCCGTTTGGGTTCAAGCAGTACGGCCAATGCGGAAAGTGGGTCAGCGACATCTTTCCAAAGGTGGCCGAGTGTGTCGATGATATCTGCTTTATCCATTCGATGCACACCGATATCCCTGAGCATGCCGGTGCGATTCTGATGATGAACCTTGGAAGCCTACAGCCGAATCGACCGAGCCTAGGGTCTTGGCTCGTTTATGGACTTGGGTCTGAGAACCAAGATCTGCCAGGCTTTATCGCGATGAGTCCGCATGCACAACCCCGAGGAACCCTTGCCAATTGGGGCAACGCCTTCCTTCCTGGTGCCTATGCCGGGACCTACATCAATATCCATCAGATGCGCCTCGAGAGTGTGCTCAAGAACCTCAAGAACTCACGCTGGTCGCCAGAGCAACAGCGTCAGCAATTGAATCTGCTAGAGCAAATCAATCGCCTTCATTTGGATCAGCAAGCCGACGGGCAGCTTGAGACGAGTCTCAAGACAATGGAAATGGCGTTTCGCATGCAGATGGCTGTTCCCGAAGCCTTCGATACCCAGCAAGAGACCCAAGCTACCTTAGAAATGTACGGATCGAGCGAGTACGCCAAGGGATGCCTGCTTGCTCGTCGACTCATCGAGCGAGGCGTGCGCTGTGTGCAACTCTCGCACTCGATCGATGGTTATGACATCGCATGGGACACCGGACATGACGATATCGCCGGTGGTCATAAACGATTGGCCGACGCATGCGATCAAGGGATTGCGGCCCTGCTGAAGGATCTCAAGCAACGAGGACTCCTCGATGAGACGCTGGTGATTTGGGGAGGAGAGTTTGGTCGAGCTCCCACATCCGAGGGACAGAAGGGTCGTGATCACGATCACTATGGATTTACGGTATGGATGGCCGGTGGTGGTGTTCGTGGTGGAATCAGTTATGGTGCGACCGACGAATTCGGCCTATCGGCCATCGAGAATCGGGTCCACGTGCATGATTTGCATGCGACGATCTTGCATCTGATGGGAATCGATCATGAGCGATTGACTTACCGACACAGTGGTCGCGACTATCGCCTTACAGACGTCTCTGGCAAGGTTGTACAAGCGATACTAACTTAGCTTGGGATCCAAGACAGTATCAAGTAAACCAGCGAGGCAAGCATCGCAGCGATAGGGACAGTGGTGATCCAAGCCAGGATGATTTCCTGTACTTTTTTCCATTTCGCTTGCCGTGTGCTAGCTCCCATACCCAGCAGGGCTCCGACACTCACATGCGTGGTGCTGACCGGTAGACTGTGAAAGCTTGCCGATGCCACCAAGATCGCGGTGACTAGATTCGCCGCGAAACCTTGACCGGGATTCATGTCCGTGATTTTCTTTCCGAGTGTCTCGGCAACATTCTTTGCGTCCAGCAATGCACCGATAGCGATCAACACCCCGACAAGTAGGATCGATTGGTTTTTGCTGAGCCATGGAACCATCCAAAGAAGGGCTGCCATCTTGGGGGTGTCGTTGATGCCTCGAGCAAAACTCGCCGCACCAGCCGATGCGAAATGCAATCGGTCTAACGTCTTGGTGCGATGATTCTGAGCGGCTCCTAGCGATCGAAGAAACTCATAGGCGATCGCACCAAGACAAACCGCTAGCAACGGACTAAACAACAGCGGGTAAAGAAAGGTCTTTCCAAGAACGGACAACTCGACGTGATCGATACCCGCAGCGGCGATTCCCGCACCGATCAATGCTCCCAAGAGTGCATGGGTCGTCGATACGGGAAATCCGATCCGATTGGCAATGAAGCTTGTCAGGGCCGCTCCTGCAGCCACCGCACAGGTAAAGGCCGGAGATTCAAGTAAACGATCGCTCACGAGCCCTTTTCCACTGAAGGATTTCAGTAAGCCTTGGGCCAAAAGCAGCGCGCACATGGAACCTGCAAACGTGCAGATCGTTCCCCACCAGAGAGCTTTTGATAAGGTGGTTGTTCCACTACCGTAGAGCGATGCAACACCTTTAAAGTTTGCATTCGCTCCGTTGGTTAGTGCGACAAAAGCGACCGATAAGACAAGGAACCCCAGCAGCACAATAGTCTATTCCAGGTTCTACTTCGCAAGATTCTCTTTGGTCTCTACGGGCAGATGCTTGAGCGATGCATACTCCTTCCACGAACCTTCGTAGAGCCGAACATTTGGAAATCCAGCAACGTGGGCTAGATAGAATCGCAATAGGCTTCCCTCGCGCGAAGTTCCGCAGTAAACAATGATCTGTTTGTCCTTGGTCAAGCCAGCTGCAGCGAACTCTTTTTCGACCTGCTGTGCGGGCAAAAACTTGTGGGTGTTGTCTTTTTCCATGAGCCTTGCCCAATGAAAACTCACCGCGCCAGGGATGTGGCCCTTGCGAAGCCAGACGTCGTCTTGGCCTAGGTACTCATTGGCAGGCCTAGCATCGACGAGCATCACGTTCGGCTTGTCTTTGAGTTCAAGCAACTCTTCGATTCCGATTCCAATCGAGCTTTTGGTCTGCTCTGGAAGGTTTCCCGTGGGGTTACCAAAGTACTCTTGGGTGGTCGGGTATCCAAGTTGTTTCCAATGCGCCAAACCGCCATCGACAACTCGAATGTCCGTTACCCCAAATTTTTCGAGAACGTAGGCAACCATGCTGGTGCTGAGTATCTCGTCGTTGGGTAGCTTGTCCCCGGTGGCATAGAGCAGATGCGTCCGGCTGCGATCGATCCCCGCCCTGATCAGCAAGGCCTTGGTTAAATCCTCTGGAAGGTATTGAACCGGCACCCCATGATCGGTCCCCCGCAGAGTGTCGAAATTCAAATGATGCGCTGTTGGTAAGTGGCTTCTGAAGTAATCCTTGTAGCCGCCTCGAGTATCGATGACCACAGGCCTTTGCTTAGGGTCTGGATTCTCGATCAAACCTTTCGCCTGCTGGCAAGAGATGACCGATATCTCAGCCTTGGAATAGGGTCCCAAAGCGATACACAATCCAACTAGCCAAGCAATGAAACCCAACTTCATCGTTTACGCCTCATGGTAGAATTTTCGGGGGTCGATACCAATAATAGCTTTCAAACATTCGTGCGAACGTCTGAATGTTATAGCGTATTGTTTCCGATTGGAAAACTCGATCCATCTTGCTATGAACGAAGTTTCTGGGATACTGCAAACAAAGGTGAGTGAATATGGCAAAGCAAGACATCCAGGCAGATCACCAAACAGATCAACGGTGCGCCGAATACCTTAAGGCCATCGGCGATCCGATTCGATTGAAGATCGTCAAAGCCCTTCAGACCTGTCCATTTACCGTTTCGGACTTGGCAGAGTTTCTCGAATTGGATATTCAGAAGGTCTCGCATCATCTGCGGATCTTGTACCATGCAGATCTGGTGAAGATTCAGAAAGATGGCAAGTACCGGTACTATGAACTGAACCCCGAGTTCGTTAGCAAAAAGCCCTCGTCCAAGGGGTTGAACTTGGGCTGCTGCACGATTGGTATCCATCCATAAAATAAGGTCCATCCGGCATTATCGTGGCTGGCAATTCACACCAATAGTTCTTTATCGTACTCGTACTCGTACTCAGTGAAACGGTACTCGTACTCGAAGAGAAGTATTGGGATTTCGTTTAAAAAAGGGCCAGATACTGGGGTTACAGCTTCCCTCAAATGGTGATCGTCTTGAATCGATTCAGGCGTTTTCGAGTACGAGTACGAGTACGAGTACCGCGACGCTGAGTACGAGAAAGCCGAGCTTCTGCCTACTAAAATACCTGACCATCCATAAAATAAGCCTGCGGAATTTTTCCGCAGGCTTATTGATTTTTTCAACTTGTACGACTTAAAAAATTAGCCGACGAGCTTGGCTACCGAGGAAACCATTGGGCCGATGATCGGTTCAACGATTTCTTTTACGCCAGGGATAGCGTAGATGGTATTGAGCAACTCGCCAACCTTACCGAAGTAAGGCTTGAGGAATGGGCCAAAGACGCTGTTGGCTGCTTCAGGCATCTTGTCCATGCCCAATTCTGCGTAAGCCTTGGTCGCTTCTTCAAGCTTGCTCTTGGCTGCATTGGCCGTGTCGACATCTTTGATCGATCCGAGAATGTCGGCGATTCCATCGAACGAGCCGGTGAGCTTGGTCTTCAGATCGTCGATGCTGATACCACCTGGGAGTTCGAGCTTTGGCAACTCTGGCATCTCGGGCAATGCTGGAGCAGGAGTGTCAACCGTTGCGGTCTTTGGAGCGACAACACCTGGGTTCGTAGCGGTCTTGGCTGGTTCAGCCTTCTTTCCACCACCGAAGAGACCGAAATTCCAGGCCAAGAATCCGAGGGCTGCCAATGCCAAGAGGGGCAAAAGCCAACCGAGTGGATTCGATGCTGGAGCAGCTTGGGCTACAGTTTTTTGAGCGGTTTGGGTCGCAGTGCGTGCAGCACCCGATACCGCATCGCTAGCAGCCTTGCCCAAATCAGCCAATCCCATCACTCCCTTGAGTTCGTTAGGAAGAGCACTGCTGAGGAAGTTGTTCTGACCACCCAAGAGATTGGTCAAAATGCTCGCATCAAAACCACCTGCGGACTTGGCTTGCTTGCCAACAACACCCATAACGATCGGTGCCAATGATCCAAGCAGTCCGAGAACCGACTTGTCGCCAAGACCCAAAAGCTTCATCAAAACAGAAACGATGCTAGCTTGGGACGAACCCAAGAGCATTGGCAAAAGAGAGGTGCCCAAACCCAAGAGCTTGGAGTTTGCACCACCGGAGACCAAGCTACCGAGATTATCCAAAATGGATGGCTCAGCATCTTGCTTCTTGAAAATATTCGAAAGCTCCGACGCACCTGTTGGGGTCGATGCTTTTTTCATCAGTCCACCGAGCAACACTGGAATTGCGGCTTCGATCGCCGAATTCGTCTTGCTCTTTTCCAATCCAACTGCCGAGCCAATTTGATCAGCGACACCGCTGGTATTGATCGCAGTTTTGACCAAGTCCATCAGATTGATTGCCATACTCAAAACTTTCTATTTGTCTGAAGAGGAACAGAAACCCAGAACGCCTTTCGGCTACGTCGACTAATATGCAGGATTTGCGAACTTTTGGCAGTCCTTAAGCCAAGAATACCGACAAATATTCATAAATTTTCTAATGTGTAAACTCTGCCTGATTCACACTTTGGGTAGATCTCAGAGGTGTAGTTTTACTTGCCTTGAATTCCACCGACACTGGGCTTATTTCGACCCGACCAAGTCGAACCAGTCTCGGCTTCGCTGGAATTGCTCCGGGCCAAAAACATGACCTTGACCATGGTTCCAAAGGGCTAATCCTACGCGATTTCTCTGGTTTGTCGGGGTTTTTCCGTCAGCACCGAAATGGACGATGTTCCAGAATGGTAACGCTTGGCGCATCACCCTCAGGCTCTGGGTGCCGTCGGCGGCCCCCGGCCCTCTCTGTCCACCCATCACCAAGAGGGGTCTTGGGGCAATCAAAGCAAGAAGTTCCTGGTGCCCCCAGTCGCGGCCTTCGAGCCTGGGTTCAGGCCCCAAATACCAAGGAGCTTCCCAGTTGGTGGACTTTAAATCCACTCCTCCCTCGCTGGCCACTCCAGCGATGATTCGCTCGTCGCTGGCCATGAGGTAAAGCACTTCTTTAGCCCCAAGGGAATGACCAATCGCAAAAACTCTTTGAGAGTCCAATTGAGGGATCGACATCAGAACGTCCAGTGCCCGCCGTGCATCGTAAACCATCTTGGCGATCCCACGAGCCGTGGGGTGCAACTGGCGATGCTGTGCGACCGCTTGATCAAAGCTCTGGGTGTCTTGCCACAAATAACATTTTGGACAGACCACGATATACCCAAGCTTTGCAAACTCAAAACCTGTGGCTCTAGGTCCCTGCGCTTCGACCCCAGCGATCTCATCGATGGTCATCGAGTTGGTCGGATGAAGAGCAATCATTCCAGGCCGCTTATCGGTGGGCTGGAGTCCCTCTGGAATCAGCAGGTAGATGTCTAGCGCGACGCTTGACTCGATTTTGATTCGGTACTTTTTTCGAACGACTCCATCAACAAGATCCTCCGACACCAGTTCCATATAGGGCGGTGTACCTACTGGAGGCATAGGCCCAAGGAGTTTCTCGAATCGCTGCTTGATCTTGGATCTAGATTGTTCCCAATCGGCCAAAGATCGAAGGTCGAATTCGTCCTCGATAGCATCTCCATCTCCCAAACGATGGATCTTTTCGATCCAATCGGCCCGGGTATGTTGCTCGCTAAAGCGAGGCATCCTGCCGGGATGTTCGACGCGGAATCGCACCAAACGACCATGTTCGACTTCGGTAACGCAAACAGTCTTGCCATCGCTCCCCCCGAAACAAATATTGCTTGGCCTTGATCCCAACACATCGATCTCTCGCAAGATCTCTGCTTCGGGGCTCAGCACGACGACGGTTCCTTTACCATAGCGGGTTACATAAAGGTTCCCTTGCTGGTCGTAACGCATACCATCGAATCCATGGTCTGCAAACTCTTTCCATAAGGTCTTTTGGCCTAGACTTCCATCGGCTCTTATCTCGAATCGCCAGATCTTGCGCTGGGTCGATTCATTGACTGCCAAGTACCTTCCGTCTGGGCTGACATCGATGCCGTTGGTCGTACCCATGCCATCGGCAACAACTGTTGCGACTCCCTGGCGATCGATTTTCCACACGCGACCTGTTCCATCGCCCCAATTGGGATCGCTCGCATAGAGTGTCCCATCCTCTGCGATCGCTAAATCGTTGGGCTGGTTCATCGCAGGCTCATGGCATACAAGCGATGGTAAGCCCGTTACTCGATCGATCCGCCATATTTTGTGCTCGACATAATCGGCAACTAACAAATCTCCTTGGCTATCGAAAACGATTCCGTTTCCAGTACCTCGATCCGGCAGGTTGGCCCAAAGACTCCCATTGCCCCAACGATCCACCTTGCCAATCGTTTGCTGCTTGAGAAAATTCACCGCATATACATTTCCTTGGGAATCGCTCGCTGGCCCTTCAATCCCCTCGGTGAAGGCATGATCGAGTGTCAGAGGCAATGGATAATAGACTTGCTCTTTGAGATCTGATTGATAGATATCCCATGCAAGCTTGCGCTGATCGGTACGCTGCATCGCCTCGCGAGCTAACGCCTGATTTCCTAGTGCGAGTTTGGTGTAAGCTGCCAACAACGGTTCCATCATTCCGGGATGCTCGATATCGCTCAGCGCGCTTACGGCACCCATTTGAAGCTCTTCTTGGATCGCAGGATCCGTGGCCTTGTCATCCAAAAATGGAGTGATCTTGGTCAAGGCTTGCTCGGCAGGCAACATTGCCAAGACGCGTATTGCATCGTACCGGGTTCCAGCAGGAATCTTTGCATCGTAAGCGTCGGATTTGGATAACTCCAAGGCCCGCTCCCAACGGGGCTTCCAAGCCGGATGTTCGGAGATAAGTTTCTCAAGTTCAACTTTAGGCCAGAGTTTTTCCAAGTCCAAGCCGTTGATGATCGCGCCTCCGAGAACCACAGATTGCCAATCCCGCATCTTCCCGGAAGCACTTGGCAAGGCCAGTTCGACAAGTTCGGGTAAGACTTGGTCTTTCGTGGCCGGATCTCGCACCGCTAAAATCGCAACTCTCCAAATCGATGGAATGCGCTGATACTCCAAATCCGTGTCTTTGGCGCGCTGCTCGTAGGGCACCAAATCTTGGGTCCACTGGATGATCAGCTCTTTGGCCGATGATTTGTTCTTGGAGATGAGACTCTCGCGCTTATCCGGATCGCTTTGGTCGAGAATCTCGGCCGCAATGTCTTTGATGGAATCCGCAGATAACTTGGAAGCCTCTTGAGCTTGAAGTACCGGAGGGAACCAAGCTATGAGTGCCGGGATAAAGAATCCGAGCACCCAACGAAAGCAAGCCCTAGGCGGGAAGAATGTGGCGTTCAATTCAAGTGCCCTCTGAGTCGATGGACTTACCGAGCCGATGGATTTGCTTCGAGAAGCCTTCCACAGAAGGCTCAGTTCGTCTTTTGTTCCAGCAAACGAGCGAGTCGATGGAAATCGCTGGTGCGTTCGATGAATCTCACACGAGTGACCAACGTGGCCGGGTCGACGAGCTGTTCGAAGGGGACGAACGACAGATCGAACTGACCACCTACGGAGATCATCACGCCGTTTAGCTTCTGTTCGATCAGGGCTTGATAAGCACCGATACCGATTTGAGAGCCTAGCATGACGTCGAATGCCGTCGGTACGCAACATCGGGATTCATAACCCATCTGCAATCCGTTGACCTTTCGAGTTTTGCCGGTTGCCTTTTTGTAAGCTTCCGCGAGCGACTTGGCGACGATTTTACCGATATCCGCATTGGCGACGGCAAGGTGCCCAAAATCATCCCGAGGGATACCTGCCAAATAGGATTCTGGGAGGTATTCCGCGAGGCCTTCGGCGATGACGATCACGCCGTAGTTGCGACCGAGTTTCTCTCTGGCGAGCATCATCGAAACCATTTTCGCAAGAATCGCTTCCATGTTCATGATCTTGCGAGTGAGCTTCTTTCCGTTGTCATCGATTGTTTCGGTGGTTTCCATTTCTCCGATGATGTCTTCGACGCTCAAGACCATGCAAGCATCGCCGGCGATGGCCGCACCGTAGGCAAGCCAGCCAGCCGATCTGCCCATCGCTTCTGCGATGTAATAGGCTTGGGAAGCGGCACCATCGCGGTTGAGATTTCGGATTTCATTGGCCAGCACCTCAGCAGAGCTGAAATAACCAAAGGTAAAATCGATTCCAGAGTAATCGTTATCGATCGTCTTGGGCAAATGAATCACTGGCATTCGTTTCTCGCTTGCTGGCAGCGTCTCTTGAAAGAGCTTCATCTTGTTAGCGGTCTTGAGCGTATCGTCCCCACCAATACTCACCAGCGCATCGACATCCAACGATCGAAGGGCTTGGTAGCATCGACGTAGGGGGGCTGTTTTCTCGGCATCCTTCAAGTCCGCTGGGCCTTTGACGACTTTACCGGGATTGGCTCGGGCTGTGCCGATGCGAATCCCGGCTTCGGTTCTCATAAACTCAAGCGACTCGAGCGTGAATCGCAAGTAGTGCTTTCCCTCGACCAAAGGTTTCGCAGGATCGAAATCGAT
>JAJTFC010000164.1 GCA_021298315.1 Planctomycetaceae bacterium | reverse complement strand
CATCTTTTGGCCTCAACCTTCATGACCCATCGGCGAATCCTGCAAGAGTTTGCGCCAGCAGTCGTCGAAAACGTACGCGAGGGCGATTCGTTCGTTGAAGTGCTTGCCAAAGTCACCTTGGATTCGGTCAAGCGTTACGTTGATGGTTTTCCATTGTCGACATCAAAAAAGAAGAAGCCAACCAAGCTGACATTTGGGTGATGAAGTCCAGCGTCGAGACGCTTCATCAGGGCTATCCGATTGCTGAGCTGTCGGTGAATCGCGTTCGATCGGTTCCGGGGGTTCAGTGGACGGTTCCCTATTATCAGTCCACTGCACAATTGCGTACGGAAGACGGGCGTATGAAGCTTGTGCAATTGGTAGGGATCGACGATCTATCCATGGTCGGTGCGCCTCAGGAAATGCTCATCGGGACATTGGATGATTTTCATCAGCCGGATGCGATTGTCATGGACATTGCGGGATATACAAGCATCTTCCCCGGGGTGGCACCTCAAGTTGGCGCCATCGTCGAGATTGGACAGCGTCGCGCGGTTGTTGTAGGGATCTGCTACATCGGTGCCTCCTGGAGTGGAATGCCTCGCGTTTACACACGGCGATCGCATCTCGATCGAACTGCGATTTGTCCGTATTGACCCCCGCATCGTCCCCAAAAAATCCCTGACCGGCGGCACTACTGAACGCGTGGATACTCGCGTTCTATTCGTGGTTTACGAGGTCGTTGGCGCGACGCCTCCAATCGACGCAGGTCAAAAGTTGGATGTATTCATGGAGGGCTAGGCAAACTGTTCTAGTGCTTGTGATCCCCATGAGCTTCCTCTTTGAAGTCGCCCGAATAGGGCGTTCCATCGACAACGCCGGTCATAGTGCCCGCGTACTCTCGAACCACACCGAGTTTTTCGTGAGTTCCTGTAAATCTTGAAGTCTTGCCTTGAGGATCTCCTTCTTGAGGAGCCGCTTGAAGCGTGACTTGCATCTCCGGATCTTGGATGCTCAACTCAATCGATTCCGCATCGATCGGTGTGGGGGTCTTTTCATCACTACCGAGAATGTAAACCGTCGCTTGCTTTTTCTCGTGGTCAACTGTGAACTCTACGTGAAACTTCCCTCCGCCCCAGTCCGCTAAAGTCCCATCGTGTGGTCCTGCACCGTGTGTATGCCCCTCCTGGCTATGATCGTGTGTCCCTGGACCATGGTCGTGTCCATGATCACTCACCCCCCCTTTGGTAGTGCCCGAGGTCGAATCTTTCGTCTGGGTGCAACCAAACATCCCAAGTAATGCGGCCATTGCCAATGCACAGCTCTTTCGTTTCATCACTGAATTTCCTTCATTGCGACTAATGCTTATCAGCGTCCACCAATTTTTTGGCGTCCTGACCGCTGAAGTTCCAAAACAAACCAGGGTGAATCAGGAATTCACAAAACGTCGATGTCAACAATCCACCAAGGATAACCGTAGCGACAGGATACAGGATCTCACGCCCCGGTTCATGGCCTCCAATTACCAGAGGAATTAAGCCGATCCCGGCAGTGAGCGCTGTCATCAGCACAGGCGCCAAGCGTTCAAGGCTCCCTCGCACAATCATGGCTTGCGAGAACTCTTCCCCCTCTTCCTTCATCAGGTGGAAGTAATGCGTTACAAGCAGAATACCGTTACGAACCGCGATGCCACCGAGCGATATGAAGCCGACAAGGCTCGCGACCGTAAGGGTTTGCTGGGTGATCACGAGCGCAAAAACCCCACCTATGAATGCTGTCGGCAGTGCATTGAGAATCTGCAACACAATGCGAACCGATGGAAACAGGATCATGAGGACACCAAACATGCCGACGACCGAGAGGCCAGCAAGAAGAACGATCCGTTGCGTCGCATTTTGCTGGCTCTCAAACTGACCACCGTACTCAACGAAGTATCCGACCGGCATCGGCACAGTCGAATCGACTCTTCGACGAATCTCATCGACGGCACTCGCCAAGTCACGTCCTTCCGTGTTGCAGCGTATGACCATACGTCGGCGTGCATTCTCACGATTCACGGAATTCGGCCCAAGACCTTCGTAGATCGTGGCAACTTCGCGCAACTCGATTTGACCTCGCTCTGATTCCCCATCTTGATGCGGTAAATCGATCCGCAATCGTCCGAGGTTGGCATAGTCCGTTCGGTGCTGTTCCTCAAGCCGAACTAGCAAATCGAAACGCCTCTGGTCCTCCAACACACTCGACACGACCTGTCCTTGCAGAGCGGTCTGTAGTACAGAGGCCACATACTGTCGAGTCAACCCATAGAGAGCGAGATCGTCGCCGCGAAGTTGAATATGCAGCTCAGGGGTCATCTGGACCGGTTCGATAATCGGAGGGGTTACGCCAGGCACATCCGAGATGGAGGCTTTGACTCGGTCAGCTAAGCTCAAGAGCTTGTCGAGATCATCGCCATGGATCTTGATGGCAATCTGAGCATAAACCCCCGAAACCATATGACTGATCAAGTGAGCCAACGGCTGTTCGACTTCAATGTCAACACCTGGAACTTCCGTCGTAAGGCGTTCACGCAATTCCGAAAGCATGACACCCCGATTGCCGGTGGAATCTGGATTCATACTGAGGATGTACTCGCCGAAATTGACAGGCGATGCGTGCTCATCCATTTGAGCTCGACCCGTCCGGCGTACGAAGTTGAGAATCGCTCCATCGGGGTTCCGCACACTCTGCTGCATTGACCGGAACACCCGATCGATGCTCATCGAGACCTGATTGGAAGCTTGAAGGGACGATCCTGGCGGCAGTGTCACGTTCACTTGGATGCTACCTTCATCGAACGCTGGTAAAAAATTGCGGCCGAGCTGTGCGACTTGCCAAGCTGCCACGGAGACGGTCACCCAAGTCGCAATCAAAAGCAGCAGCGGGGCTCGCATGCTGAATTGAATCCATGGACGAACCATGAACTTGCATGCACGCAGTACGAAGCTGTCGTGTGCCTTATGCGTCGCTCCAGATGCGGGGATGAGATAGTACGACAGAACGGGCGTAACGGAAAGAGAGACAACGAATGAAGCGAGGATGGAAATGATGTAAGCAAAACCAAGCGGAGTGAACAACCGTCCCTCGACGCCGGACAGAGCGAATAGGGGCAGGAAAACAAGAATGACAACCGCTGTGCCGAAAAAAATCGAACTGCGAATCTCCCTGCTAGCGCTGTACACCACATCGATCAGCGGTAGCGGAGCTTCGCGTTGGTTGTTCTCTTTGAGCCGTCTGAAAATATTCTCGACATCGACGATGGCGTCATCGACGAGCTCTCCCATCGCTACGGCGATTCCACCGAGCGTCATCACATTGATGGAAAGCTCGCTTCCACTGAGCCATCCCAGAACACGAAAGACCAACGCCGTTATCACTAAGGACATCGGTATTGCGGTAAGCGTGATGAATGTCGTGCGGAAGTTCAGGAGAAACAGAAACAAAACAATCACGACGAGGATCGCACCGATGACAAGCGCCTCAGCGACATTGAAAATGCCGCGATCAATGAAGTTTTTAAGCCGAAACAGCTCAGAGTTGATGACGATATCAGCCGGCAACGAGGCCTCCACTTCTGCGAAGGCGGCAGCTACGCTGTCCGTCAACTTTCGTGTGTCCACATGAGGCTGCTTAACAACGGTGAATACGATTCCGCTGTGACCGTTGACGCTTCCATCGCCACGCTTCAACTCAGGGCCTTCGACAACGGAGGCTACTTGCTCCAGCAGGATGGTTCGCTTGGACGACTGAGCTACAGGTACTTTGAGTAAGTCATCGATCACCTTGCTACTCCCGGTTCCCAGTCGCCCGAGAATGCGTATTGGCCGCTCCGATTCACCCGTAGTCGCGAATCCACCGCTCGCATTGATGTTGCTTTCGCTCAACGCCTGTTCCACATCCTGGACTGTGACGTCGTATTCGAGAAGAGCGGTTGGATCAAGCAAGACTTGATATTGCTTTCGATCGCCACCTTGCATGAAGATCTCTGCAACTCCGTTGACTTTGAGCAGTCGGGGCCTGATTACCCAATCAGCGATGGTGCGCAGATCCAAAAGAAGCTTCGCTTCAGCGTCGAATTGGATTTCATGGATGTTCGAATCAATTCGAACAGTCGCTCGGAACGTGGATACTGTGCCTTCCGCATGTTCTTGCAAGGCATCGACGGTCTCAAACGGGACCTCTTCCCAGGATGTCAAGTCGTGTCGGTCGATGGGCCGCCAGAGTTTCAAGATCGGGTTCTCTGAGGATGGGATGAACTCAGCCATCAATTTCGTTCGTCCAACCCGTGCCAGCACACCGCCATTGGGACCAGCTTGACGGTAGATGCCCGCTACCACGATTTGCCCCATGATGGAAGACGGGGGCGTCATTTGAGGCGCGATGCCTTGGGGTAGAATGCCTTCCAGGGTTGCCAATCGTTCACTCACCGTTTGCCGAGCTGCTCGAATTTCCGTGGACCAGTCGAATTCGACATACAGGACATTCAACCCTGCCGTCGTTTGACTGCGCACGGCCTGAACTCCATTGGCCCCCATCAAGGCGATTTCAATCGGCTGGGTTACCAGCGTTTCAACTTCCTCGGTGGCAAGCCCAGGAGCTTCCGTGATGACCACGACCCGCGGCCGATCCAGGTCTGGAAAAACATCGATCGGCATGATCGAGGCCAGATAAGAGCCATAGACAAGCACAATCAAGCTGGCGACAAGAACCGCAGATCGGTAACGGAGCGATAGTCGTATGAGCGAATCAAGCATTTTCGATCTCCTAGTGAGCCGCGTGGACGGTTCCGTCCGCGTGAACATGAAGACCTGGCTGCTGGCCGCTCGCTGATTGGGCTTTGAGAACACGCCGAAGGGAAGCTGCCGCGTTTTGAGCAAGGAAGGTCCTTGGGGTAATACTTCGATCGTTGGCCAAAACTATTTGCGTGCGATCTTCGTGAAGGACATGAACCGGGATTTGATTGAAAAGGTCGCCATTTTGTCGATAAACGAACGCGTCTGCTCCATCGCGAACGACGGCCTCGGAGGGCAGCACGAACACGTTGGCGAATTTTTCTACAGGGACTTCGATACGAGTGCGTTGGCCTGGGCGGAATCGCCACACAAGAAAGGTGGCTCCATCCTTCTGATACGTGCGAGACTGGTTAAGGAGCGGTACAAAAAAGTCAAACGTCCTGCTTGCTGGATCGATCGTGTTGGAGAGGTGTCGAATTTGAAATTGCTGGTCATAGGTCGGCCATAGCTGAGACGAATCCTCGGCAAAGTCAATTTTTAAAGCCATACCGTTTTGGGCAGCTTGTTCGAGCAAACCAGCCTCGCGCTTGAATGCATGACCGATCACGAACAATGCCTGATGGTTGGCCAGACTTACGATCAAATCGCCAGCTTGAACGGTTCGCCCGACTTCGACCCCCAGCGAATGCACCTCATAAGCGATGCCGTCGCTGCTTTTTTGCTGGTAGCCTTCTCCATTGGAATTGGGCGGTACAAGCCCTCCGAGAACTGCTTCGTCACCGCGAGGTGGAGGTGCCGCAATTTCAATGCTCGAAACAAACGTCCCCTCAGTCACCCCGTTGATATGGTCTGGCGTCAATCCACGATTGAGCAGTTCTTGCTTCGCAGCTTGGATGAGCGTCTGCTGTCTTTGAACTTCATTCTGCAGTTCGATCAATCTGGAACTTGCGATCGCACCTGAGTTGGCGGCATCCGAGAGCCGCCCGATTTGCTGTTGGATCAACCTAGCTTCCTGCGTTGACTTGAAGAGCTGTGTTTGAGTTGCTTGTAAATACTCGCTGAAAAGGCGAAGTGTCACTAGCCTCTGTCCTGGTCGCACCGTATCGCCCGGCTGTACGTGGATCTCCGAGACGACACCCACAGCGGGAGCAGTTACACCTCGATCCGAAATACCCGGTCGATCTGCGACAACTCCTGGGATGGTAATGGTTCGCCAATAATCCGTGGGCTGGACCGATTTGACGACGAGATTGAGGTTCTTTCTGGCCTGCTCTCCGAGTTCGAGAACTTTCAGCTCTGCTCTCGCTTCGTTGGCTTTTTTCCCTGCGGTGACTTTGGTTGCTGGCACAGCCATCGTGTCTGTCGGCTCTCGGGAAGAACAGCCAACGACCGAAAGCAATACCCATGCAGAAAGTGCCCACACAGATGCAAACGAAAGGTCAAAACTCATGGCAATGGAGACTTCAATTTCGGGAGCTGCACAGAGCCAGTCGGTAACTTGACTCGAAAGGACCGGGCAGCAAGCTAAGGGGTAGCAAATGACGCATTCAATCCGAGTAGGAGCACTCGCATTTGCAGCTTCAAATCCTCAGCGCAGCGTGAAGCAGATAGAGCGGTAGCTCTGAAGCCCAATAAGGTCCAGCTTTTTGGTCGCGCGGTTGCCTGATTGCGACGTGGGAAAAAGCAACGATCGTCTCTGGAAGACAAAGACCTTCGAATTCGATGGAACTGCGTTCCGATATCGTAAACAAGGAATCGGCATCGACGAAGTAGACTGCGTCCGCATCATGTTCGACTGGCACCTCTGGCGTCGCACAAGGCGGGTTCCCGTCGTGGTCGTGTTTATGGTCGTGGCCGTGGTTGTGCTTAGAGACGGCACCGACATGGATGTGAGGGCGTGCATGGCTTGTCGAATCGTGCGCAGCGTGACCGTGAGAGTGAGCAAAACAATCACCCACCAGCAAAAACGGCATCAGCAAAAAAGCAATCAATCGATTCATTCGAGGATTTCCCGGTGGATCGATTTTAGTTCAAGCAAAAGCGGTTCGCCAGTCAATCGGAGCAACAAAACAGCAGGATCGATCGTGCTTAGGTCAAGAAATGAGATCGCGGCTGCCGAGTCACTCACGAACGGGTCGGCTAATTCCCGACTTTGCCCCAGGTGGAAACTTAGATACCATAAGGAGCGATGATAGCCGCTGAACGCAGAGTCTTTGGCAGCACCGAATCCTGGAGAAAAAGCTGATGGCTATTTTGCCACGTCCACCCAACGTACTAGTCAGGCTAGTACTGATGTTCTTGATGGTGCGTTTTGTTTTCTCAATCGCCCTTGATGCGGCTCCACCGACCGAGGTGGCTAGGTTCTTGTCGGAAAATTGCAAGGGATGCCACAATGCCTCGGACATGGCTGGGGGACTGGATATCGATGCTTTGGATTGGGCCATCGAATTGCGAGAGAATCGAGAGCGTTGGATTCGAATCCACGACAGGGTGGTTCGAGGAGAGATGCCACCGGAGTCTGCACTCAAAGATGC
>JAJTFC010000163.1 GCA_021298315.1 Planctomycetaceae bacterium | reverse complement strand
AGTTGGTGGATGCGGCTTTGCTGCCAAAAAGTTGCCCAAAGGGCCAATCGGGAAGATGGAGGTTCCAAGGGGCCGTTTTGGAAAGGCCGATTTCATGCGACAGTGATCGAAGACACATCGTATCTGCTCGGGTGCTGCTTGTATGTCGACCTCAATGCCGTTCAAGCCGCAATAGCCCAGGGTATCGATGACTACGACTTCACATCGGCCAAGATTCGGCTCGACATGATCCGGTCGAAACAAAAGGCCAAAGAGGACGAACAAGCCCCGGCAGCAAATCAGCCCCAGAGAGAAAACGAAACGGTGCCGATCGAATCATCGCCCAAGGAGTCTGCATCGCAAGCTCAGGAAAACACGCAGGATCAAGACCGCAAAAAAAAGACACCTATGTCGATTTCGAATTTATCCAAAGGTGAGTTCATGAGCCTGGTCAAGTTGGAGACCGCATCGAATGATCCTCAGTTGCACAAGGATGGCTACAGGTGTAGCGATAAAGGATTTTTGGACTACACCGTCGAAGAGTACTTGGACGTATTGAGATGGTGTATCAAAAACAAATTGTTCCGAGCCGATGCAACGATACCCGAGGATGTTCCGGAGTGTCTCACGAAGCACAGTCTCGGGCCTGAACTAGTGCTTCAGCAAGCCCGAGAGTTTGGCGAGATGTATCGATATCGGGCTGGTTGTAAGCCTAATCCGGATGCGCAGCGGGACTTTTCGGATGACAGAGCATCCGAATCAGGTAGGGCATCGGGCCCAGAGGACACCCCGGCCCAATAGGGTCTCCTGCGAAAGCTCTTGCCCTGGCTTGCTCCCACGAGTTCTCCCGAGCAAGCTCAGGGCTTTGCTGAAGGCTTATCAAGCAAAGGCTTCGAGCGGGAGATAAATGGGAGGCAAGGGGAGGGGAAGATAAGCTGCTGAGCCGATGGGATTCGTCCCGAGACGGACTAGATGGTAGTCCGGTTTGGGGGCGAGCAGGGAGCTTGAGGGAGCGCTGATGGATTTTTTTGAAGGGCCGAAGTGGCTCAGCGCATGCGGTGCGCGCCAAGGCGGGATAAAAGTCGCCTGAATCGGTCTCTAAACCTATCTTTTGGGTGGAATCACCGCTCGATTCCACCACCGACCGCCCAATTCATCGCGGTCGTTTCCCTAACCAACTCGGGGACAGTTCCCGAGTTTTTCACTGCCATAATCAGGGACAGTCCCTGGGTTTTTCAAGCCAAGACCCATATCGGCGAGGAAGGAGCGGCGGACAGACATAGGACACGGTTGGCGTTTGGGAGGAAAACGGGTTTTGACGATAGGATTGTAACACATGACTGGACCGCTGACGAACACTCATACAAGCTCATGAAGAAATCCGACCGCTGATGAACACGGATGAACGCTGATGCAGCGCGTAGGGTACGTGAAGCGGTTGTGCGCGATGGGTGTCTTTGTTGATTCCAGAAACAGTCGCCGTACAGAGATCGCAACAGGATCATCCACCAACCGCGGAACGTACCATCGAGCGCGTAGGGCTGTTTGGCTGTTGCGCTGGCACCTGGTATCCCCGATCCTACAACGTCAACTTGGTCAATCCTGTCCGCCGTCAACACAGTCAATCTTGTCAACACCGTCCAGTAAACCGCCACCGGCCGGTGGCGGTCTTGTCGTTGCGACAAAAAATTTTGGAATCTTTCGAGAATTGGGGCGCAACTGGAGAATCTTCCTAAAACCAGGTTCTGTTTTAAAAATTTTTTTCAAACCGAGAGAATTAGGGCGCAACTGCCCCCGAAAAAATTGGTTTTAGGTATAGGAGAAAAACTTTGCACGGAGGATGAGTACCGATTCTTTTGGTCTGGAGTGTATTTAGTATGCGTAGGTATTTAGATCCCGGTCGCCCCTTCAATTGGATTACCCTGGTTCGAGGGGTTGCAATTGCGGCACTAGCGTTTTTGATGGTCGGGGGAGATCGCTCAGATGCGGCCGCGATCAATCTTCAATTTGGTAACCAATCGAGCTCTGATTGGCGAGCTTATACGGGTGCAGGGGTTGTTGGAGCGGCGGGCGACTATTGGAATCCGTCGGGATTTTCTGCTTCTGGATTGAGCCTGAAGGATTCCAACAATAGTCTCACTGGTGTTACTTTCAGCAATTCCGGTTTGGGTGGGCAGTTTACGACCTTTTCCACTTGGGGTTTTCAAGATACTCCGTATGCCGCCTTGATGAAGGGGTATCTGGCTTCAAATAGAATTTCCTCTAACCCCAATACATTTACTTTTGCAGGTTTGGATAACAGTAAGACCTACTCGCTGTATCTCTACAGCCAAGGCGATAGCGCAACCAATGGGCGGCGGTTGGGTGTAAGCGTTGGAGGAACAACAGTCACTACAACTTCTGGTGACAAAACTGCAAACACCTTTATTCTCAATCAGAACTACCTGTTATTCTCGAACCTGACTCCAACAGCCGGTCAAATCCAGGGGACTTGGTGGCGTGACAACGGCGAGGCGAACATCAACGGTATGCAACTGTTGGAAACTACTGGTGGTGGAGGTGGCGGTGCAGTTCCCGAGCCAACCTCGGCAGCAATTGCGTTGATGTTCTTGGGAGGCGGAGCCCTACGTAAATGGCGCAAGATGCGTCGTGCTTAGCATCTTGATTCTCGTTTGACGCTTGGTCTTAGTCCATTGTCAGCTTATTGCAGACAGTGGACTTGAGGTAATGGATGTTTATGACTACAATCGAACGCAATAACAGATGCCCTTTAGCTCCATGAGTCTTGCACAGAGATGTCTTCCATTGTTGACCGGTCAACCGGTTCGATCACAGATTGGTTGCGATTACCCGAAAAGCGAGACGATCCGGATAGCTTCAGGATTCTTTGGCAAAATTTCGGAATCCGATTGGTTCGACTTGCACGTTTCCATTTGCGAGGGAAACGGGATCCTGCCTACGGATCCGATGATCTAGCCTTGAGCGTTTTCCATCAGGCCTGTAAACGCTTGGAGCAAGGATACCTAGAGAAAATTTCATGTAGCAATGATCTTTGGAAACTACTTGTAAAGATATCGAAACAAAAGTCGATCAACCACTACAGATCACTAAAGAACAGGGAGACCAAAATGGCATTGATGCCAGTAGAGTCCCTCCCCAGCATGGTGGATCTCAGAACGGATCGAATAAAAACGGTCGTTGATAATGTGGAACGGATAGCTGAGGAGACCTCAGGGCTTCTTCAACTACTCCGCGATCACGATCCAACCCAAGAGCTTAGCCAAATCGCCCTGATGCTTTTAGAAGGACGTAGCAAATCCAGTATTGCCCGCGATTTGGGTCGCACAAGGCGGACGATCGACGTCCGCTTGGACTTGATCAAATCCATCTGGAGTTATTACCTGCAACTTCATAAAGATTGAAAATCACTTGCGAAGGGATTTTGACTGTTAGCGTGGAGGGATGATACACCTTTAACTAAATCAAGTGTCCTTCACGCACGCCTAAAGGGAGCGAAATGATGGAGGAAGATCCCCTGGAATTCTCACTCAAGGAAATTGAAATCATAAAGCGCTTTGCAGCGACCTGCGATGCACTGGAGGACGCGGTACGGGCAGGGCAAGGATTCGATATCGAGGAGATGCTTTTAGATTTCCCAATCCCATACCGAGACAAATATCGTTCTGAGCTTATAGGGATCGTAGAAGAACTGAAGGGATCGAGGGATTCCAAAAAATCAGACCGCTCTGAGGGAACCATATACGATTCGAAGTGCCAATACACCGAAGTCGCGCCTTTAGCCCAAGGCGGCATGGGCCGCGTGCTAGTCGCTTTGGATGAAAACTTCTCCCGTCAAGTTGCCTTGAAAGTAATCCAACCCGATAGCGCCGACGATGAACGCTATCAGAAACGATTCCTTCAAGAATCGCTCATCACCGCCCGCTTGGAACACCCAGGCATCCTCCCGATTTATAGCCTCGGAGTCAACTCCGACGATCAGCCCTTTTACACCATGCGGCTTGTGTCGGGAGAAACCGCCAAAACACTTACCCAAGCCATCAAGGAACTACATCGGGAAGCGATCGATAAACAGGCTTCAAACCTTTTGCGAAGACAACTCCTGAGACGTTTGATTGACGTTTGCAACACCGTCGCTTATGCGCATAGCCAAGGCGTTTGCCATCGAGATTTAAAACCTGCGAATATTCTTATTGGGCCTTTCGGTGAAACTTTGGTCGTCGACTGGGGACTGGCCAAATTCTTCAAGGATCCCAAGTCCCTGCCTAAGCCTAAGGCCGCTGGGCTCTTTACAAAACATTCCGATGCATCCACGGAAAAATCAAGTAGCCCACCCTTGAGCAGAACCCACAGCGATGGAGTGGGAACTCGCGGCTATGTCGCACCCGAAAGTTATCGTTCAGAATCCATCGTCGATTGGCCACGTCTGGATGTCTATTCGCTTGGAGCGATCCTCTATTGCATCCTGACTAGCAAATCGCCCGGGAGCGAATCAAGCGGTTCGCTTGGTGAAAGGAGTGGCAGTTACAAATTGCAGAGACCCCGGCAAATCGTTCGGGATATCCCCAAGGCACTCGAAGCAGTCTACTTGAAAGCTCTTTCTCCCGAACGGGAACTTCGTTACTCCACTCCGCTGGAACTTGCCAGTGACATCGAGCGATTCTTGGCAGGTCAGCCCGTGAGCGTCCTGCGCGATGGGCTTGTCGATCGACTTGTCCGATGGGTAAGCAACAATCGCAAGCTTGCGATATCTATGCTGGTATTTGGTTCGCTGCTGACTTTCGCTATTGGAGTCATCGCTTTACAGCAATGGAGTTACAACGCGTCGCTGGCCGAAAAATCCCAAAAACTAACCGAGTCGCTTACGAACGAAATGGAGTTAAGGGAGAAGGAACAAAAGGCCCGGGAGTTGGCGCAGTTGCAGCAACAAATCGCATTGGATCGCGAACTGCTGGCCCTGAAGGCACTTCGCACTTATACCGATGCGATCACGTCGAACGAAACACTCAAGAATGCCGAAGGGCTTGGTCAAGTCCGACGCGAGCTGCTCGAAAAGCCGATCGCTCTCTTCGAGCAAATTCAGCAGAGCAAGACAGGGACTTTGGAGCTCTCTTGGGGGTACCTCGAGCAACTGGCCAAGATGTCCGAGGAGCTGGCCAAGATTAGTTTCGAGTATGGGGATCCGGTTCAATGCTCACGATGGAACGACCGTTCGATCGAACTCTACGAAGATCTAGTCTCGAAGGCCCAAGAGCCCGAAGTCTCCATCGAAGAAAGCAAACGTCGAATTCGCGTTTCCACGCTGCCACTTGCAGGCAGCTATCGCTTGCGAGGCGCACTCCAAATGCCCATGGACAAACAAGCCTCCAACGATTCTCTGCAGCACGCATTGGAGTTGCTCCAAAAGGTCTCTGAGGATCCGATTGGGAAAGAACCCTTATTGAATGAGCTTGCAAATATTCATGTCTATCAAGCGATTTTGGGAGCCGAACAAGGAGACGTGCAACGCATGGCTACGAACTTCGACCTAGCCATTAAGGAGAGGGAGGAACTTCTCCAACTTGCAAAATCCTCATCCCCATCCTCGCAACAAAACCAAGCGGCTTTGATCGCGAATCGCGAAATCGAGCTGGAAAGCTTACGACAGGATCAAGCTTACGTGGGGCTTGTTCTCCGGCATGGTGATGCTCAAGCACATTTTCAACAGATCGAAAGGCATATCGGCTTTTTGAAAAAGCAGATCGAACAAGGAGTCACGTTAGAGCAAAACCGCTTGAGGCTTACTTGGGCAACCAGGAACCTTGCGGTTCACCTTCGCAGCTACGGCCAGCTCGATAAAAGTACGTCGATGTTGCTTGAAGCCTTGGAGCTAAGGCGACAGATGACCGCGCTGTATCCATCAGTGACTCGTTACAAAGTGGATCTTGCAGGCACAGCCATCGACCTTGCAGGAACCATGAAGGACCTTGGGAAGATCGACCAAGCGATCCGTTATGCACAGGAAGGGATCGAGGGTTATCGACGCGTTTTGAAGGAGTTGCCCGAGGAGACCAGTTACAGAGTGGATTTTGCATCGCAACTGCACTTTCTAGGGCATTTGTACTGGGACAATTTCCAAGACAATCAAGCCAACGAGGTTTTCCAGGAGTCTTACCAATTGGCCGAAAAGATTCTTGCATCGAATCCAAACAATCCCTTAATCCAAGCACTTTACCCGGAGCTTTTGTGGCATCAATCGCAGGCTCAGTGCCTCAGAGGCGATTGGCAAGCGGCCCGCGATAGCCTTCGGACCTACTGGAATGCCCAGTACGGAACTGGCAACTCGAACATCCGACCCGCGAAAGATCCCGCAAGCATCCTGGAATTGTGGAAGCATTGTTGTCTGAGGACAGGAGATGCCACAGCGATCAAGGAAGTAGAGCGACTCCAGAGTCAATTCCCTCAGGAAGATAACAAAGAGCAAAGCGACGACATAAGCCCACAGGTTCAAATCCAGCGACTTGTTCGGTCTGCAGAAGCCTCGATTCTTGCTGCCGACAAAGCCTTGCTCGATCAGCAATCCCAAGAGGCATATCGGCTTGAACAAGAGTCTCTCAAGCACATGCAAGAGGTCTTGGGGGTGATTCGATCCCAGCCCAAGGAGTGGAAACAGCAACCTGGTCGCTTGCTTGAGGTTTGGGATTTAACATTGAGAAACCCAAGTTTTTTGACTGTTTGTGTTCCAAGCGAACTCGATCGCTGGCCCTCAGAGCATCGGCAGGATTGGGAATCGATATGGCGCGAGATCAGATCGCTAACGACGGATCAGACAGATCAGACAGATTAGGCGACCAATCATCCAGGGGCGTTACGTAAGCGTACAGGCACCTCGGGTAGATTGGCTGAAGCTCAGGCTTGCTGATATGCCCAAGGTTTGTTAGCGGCTCTAGATGGATGCTGCGGGTTAAAGCCCTGCGACGCCAGCATGTTGGTGCCAAGCGATACGCTACAGACGCACTTCGCCGCTTGTAAGAGGTCCTGTTCGAAGAGCCGTACCTATGGGTATGGTTCGAGGATCGCAGAGATGGATTCAACGGCCGAGACTGGAACCAGGATAGAGATTCCCGAGGGGAGTTTGATCTCGATCGAGTCCTTGGTGGGCTCGGAGGTAGAAACACGCAGAAAGGCGGTTGCTTGGGGCTTTGCAGCGAGTTTACGTTTCCACTGGTAGAAGGACGTCGGCGAGCAGTTGATCGACTGGCAGAACTGCGCGACGGGAGTATTGGATCGTTCGCACTGGGCGATACGTTCGGCCCAA
>JAJTFC010000037.1 GCA_021298315.1 Planctomycetaceae bacterium | reverse complement strand
GATCCCTTCAAAGCTCTCCATGCTATCGACGTTGACCATCGGCATTTTCGTCAGGATCACGCGTGGGTCGGACGGATCGCTTCCGACTTGTTTCGGGGTTTGTTTTCCCAATCCTAGGAAAGCAAATACACCCAAGGTGGCGATCGCGATCGGGATTAGCCAACCCAACAGCACGTTGGAGATGGTGGAGGTTTTGTTATCTGTCATGGATGAGTAAATCGTGTTGGATCGGCTGTCAAAGGACACTCCATAGTAGTAGGATCCCAAGTTTTTTACAGGGTAGAAACGACAAGACGCACTAGGAAGGCCCTGTGCGTCTTGTGTTCTTGTTGCAAACGGGATCGGCTGATCGTAAAAATCGTCACAAAACGAATCGCAACGGTTTCTAAATTTCTGCCAAGACTGAGTCTTACAGTTCGTAACCGGCTCGATAGGCGGGCCTGGTTCCCTTGACCTTGAGGTTTTCGGCATCCCATTCGAGTTTGGCGCTGGTGACTTGTTGACCTTCTTGCTGAGCCTTACCTGCGGCCCAAACAGAGAGGTTACCAAGCAGGATGACTTCGGTCATCTTGCCTGCGTAATTAGCAAAGTTCGACCAAGTCGGCTTGCCGGTCTTGATGGCGATGGCGAATTCCTTGAAGTGCCCTGGGCTTCGTTCAAAGTCGACTTCTTTGTCTTCGACTCCGGTGAAGTAGCATTCGGCACCGTAGTCGTTTGGCGAGTACATCTTGCCTTTGTCGCCAATGATCAAAAGACCGCTGTCGCTGCGTTTGCGACCTTCGAGCATCTCTGGATCGACTTTGTTTCCACCGTCGTACCAAATCATGTTCAAGGCAGGACGATTCTTCGTTGCAGCGAACTCGAAATTGATCTTCGAGGAGCCTGGGAAGGTTTCGCCGTTGTGTCCCGTTGTCGTGGCTTGGACGCTCACTGGGTTGACCAAGTCGCAGCCTGCGAAGGCGACGTTGAGGGTATGGCAAGCCATATCTCCGAGCGCTCCGGTGCCAAAGGCCCAGAAGCCGCGCCATTTGAAGGGGTGATAAGCGGCGTTGTAAGGACGCATTTCAACTGGGCCGATAAATTCATCCCAGTGCAGTTCCTTGGGGATCGGCTGTTCGGCAGGACGAGGAATGCCTTGAGGCCATACAGGACGATTGGTCCAAATATGAATCTCTTTGACGTTTCCAATGATACCTGACTTGAGCTTGGCCGCAGCACTTCGCAAGCCTGGACTCTCGGATCCTTGATTGCCCATCTGAGTTGCAACCTTGGCATTTGCGGCCAGTTCTGCGATTCGGCGAGCTTCCCAAATCGTGCGAGTCAGTGGCTTTTGGGTATAACAAGCCTTGCCCATCTTCAGAGCCATGCCTGTTGCAACTGCGTGGGTATGGTCAGGTGTACTGACCGTCACCGCATCGATCTCCTTACCCACTTTGTCGAACATCTTTCGGAAGTCATTGAAGACCTGTGCATCTTCAAAGTCTTCGTCTTTCTTGCGACCATTGAGGGTGTTGTCGTCGACATCGCAAATCGCGACGATCTTGCCGTTGTTGGCTGCGTCCTTCGAGTCGCTGGAGCCTTTGCCCCCGACACCGATGCAACCGAAACGGATCTCTTCAATAGCGGAACGACTTTCCTTGGGAGCAACGCCTCCGGCCACCCAATAACCAGCCGATACGGCCGAGGTGGTTTGGAGGAAGCGACGACGATTGGTATGGCTCATAGCGACTCTACAAAATGAAAAAGAGAGGTGGGAAATGGCCGAGCAGTCGAATTGCCCGCAGCCAGAAGATGTAAAGGGTACCCGAAGCCATTGGAGATTTCAAACCGGTCGAAACGGTTCTGCCGAGCATGCGGATTTTTTCCAACCTTTGGATTTTGGGTCTTAGGTCGTCTTTCCTTCGGTTTTTTCTGTGGAACTGTTCGTTCGAACCAAACTCCCTAAATTTCCAAGGCCGATGAGTTTATTGAAAGATCCCCGTGGGGTCTGGCCTGGTTTTTGGATCCCGCTAACTCGAAATCCTCAGCAATTATGTTCCTGCGACCTTCGAACCTCTACCGAGCTTTCTTCTGCGCCTTGGGTCTGGTGATGATCATTGTCGGTTTGGAATGCCTTGCTATCGAGAGCGCTTTGTTCTCGCCCGGGATCTTCGAGGACACTGCCGCAGCGACGCAGCAGAACCCTTGGCTAAACTCCCAACCGCCGATGCCTCAAGGGAAAATTTTTCGTCCCAAGGATTGGTTCCCCTGGTCACTCTTAGCCGTCGGTAGCATCGTTGCGATCTATTCCCAAGCGGTTCGCAATCCAAGTCCAATTTCGTTCAAAGCTCACTAATTCAAAGCTCACTAAAGAGAGTCCTGGCTGGCATGATCGGATTCGGATCGCTTGGCACGGACCTGGATCGATCGGCTTAGAAGGATCATCAGCAATTCGGCTAGCATCGATGTCAGTCGCACAAGCACCGTCGCGATCAGTGCAATCGGTTGTGGGATGATCGACACCAGGATGCCGACCGAGGCAAGTTCTCGTGCCAATGCACCTCCTGGCAGCATAGATAGGAATCCTGCAAGCCCGCCTAGACTCATGCTTGCAACGCAAACAATCCAAACATACCAACGACTCAGGTCCGTCGTAAGCTCGGTATGAATTCCTACGAGAGACTCTAGGACGCACCACAATGCGGTTCCTTGGAGCATCCATCCTGCCCAAGCCAAGGCTCCGGTGCGAAGCACCATCGTTGCATCGATCGCACCGAGGAAGGATTCAAAACCCTTGCCGATTCGAGTGCGAATCATCGGCCCCAAAATCCATCGGTAACTGTAGGGTAAAAGGCTTAAGCTTGCCAAGGGGATTCCCAAGATCGCCGACCACTGCAACCATCGAGGGGAGTCGATCCCTTGCAGCAGTAATGCACCTAGAATTCCACCACTAGCAAATCCGATCAAAGTCTCGATCAGCACGCTCAATCCACCGGCACTCATCGAACCTTTATGGCGATGCAATTCAGCAACCCTAAGGAGTACCGCCATGGCTTTACCGGGGACATACTTTCCCAAATGGCCCAAGAAATAAGCGTACATCGTAAAGTGCCAAGGAACACTCTGACCGAAATCCTTAAGGATCGCGTGCCAACCAAGGTAGGGTGGCACCAGAGCGAGCATCCCAATCAGGACGCTCAATCCCAAATAACTCCAGCGAATCGAATTCCAACGCAGGGAAATTTCGCTACCTGATAATTCGACCGCAGCATGTCGGATTGCTAATCCAAAGAAGAGGATTGCCGATGCCAAGATTGCCATCCGCAAAGCGAACTTAATTTCACCTCGCCGATACCATTTCGGTTGCTCTCGCTTACTCTCGTCAGGCGCTTCTGGTGGATGCAAGATGTCTTGGCCTGTGTTAAGATTGAGCTCTGAGATTTCCCCATTAAACTGTCATCTTAAACCTACTTCTCATGGCTCGCTACATCTCTTTTGCCGTCTTGTTGGCGATCCTTGCCCTCATCGGGATCCTCTTCTACAGAGTGATGATTGGTTTTTTTGTCCCGGTCTTCATCGCCGTCGTCTTGGTGGTCGTCTTTCAACCGCTCCATCGCTGGGTGCTCAAGAAGGTCAAGAACAAAACTCATCTGGCAGCGTCGCTGACGACCCTGATGATTGTCGCAAGCGTACTGGTTCCTGCCGGAGTCGTCGTTGGCTTGGCCGCAGTCCAAGGAATCAAATTGCTCGATGAATTCAACGAATCGAATATCCGGCTCGGACTCAGTCGCCTTCGATCGAATGACTTCGTCAACTTGGAATCCCCTGCGGCACTCCAGTTTCGCTCGATCGATGCGAAGCTTGCCGAAATCAAAAAAGTCGTTACCGAATCGACCAGCTACGCCGAAGTGACCGACCCTAAAGGCCGAATGGCCGGCGATATCGCCGATGTGCGATTGAGACTCGATGAAATCCCTCTCGCAATCCTTTCGCATGCGAAAGAAAAAGGAGCCAATCACTCGAAGGCCAACGGAAAAAAACCTGCTAAAGATCCAGGCGATCCAATGCTCAAGCAGAAGGTCGATGCCTATCTCCAATCAACCTTTGAAAAAGTCCAACAGCTTACGGTCTCGCTGCCTAAGTTCCTCGGCAACGATCCGACCGACAACGAGCTCGCCGAACATCTGGACGACTTGCGGGAGAAAGCAGGCACGATCAAATCGCAGATCATCGCAATCGAAGGTCTAGATCCGGCTTCAATGGCACATGTCAGCTCCGTACGGTCTGCATTGATCGATCAAACCCTCGAGTCATCGTTCGTCGCAGCCCAATTAAACGCTTCGATGGATCGTTTGGCTCCATCGGATGTAGGCAACTTAAATAGCCTCCAGGAATCCGTCTGGAACGTAAACTCGACCTGGCAGATCTCTCGCGAGACACTCCTGGGTGGGCGAATCGTCGGCACCTTGAAGGAGATTGCCAATCCCTCGCCCGAGCAAGTCCGACAGACGCTCGATAATGCATTTGCATACCTGCAACCCAAACTCATCAGCTTCGGGGGTGGCTCAGTCGCTTTTGTCATCAAGCTTCTTGTGGGACTGACCATATTGCTTGTATCGCTCTATTTCTTCCTTTGCGATGGGCCGAGCATGGTTAAGACTCTCATGGAACTCAGTCCCTTAGACAACCGTTACGAAGAGGAGCTCTTGGCGGAATTCGATCGTACCTCGCGAGCGATTGTCCTTGCGACGATACTCTCGGCGGTTGCCCAAGGCCTTGCTGCAGGACTTGCTTATTTTTTTCTCGGTGCACCATCGGCATTCTTGCTCACGGCCTTGACCATCGTTTGCGCTTTGATCCCTTTTGTAGGAACGGCAATCGTCTGGGTACCAGTGGCCTTATATATGGCCTTCTACCAAGAGAAGATTCCAAATGCCATCGGGCTTGCCGTCTATGCCCTGCTGATCGTAGGCACGATCGACAATCTGATTAAGATGCTGATCCTTCACGGACAAAGTCAGTTGCATCCGCTCCTTGCACTCCTGAGTGTGCTCGGTGGGATGCAGGCTCTAGGCCCTATCGGGATTCTCATCGGCCCTTTGGCGGTGACTCTGCTGCAAACGACCTTGAGCATCCTGCGGCGCGAGTTGTCGGAGTTCAATTCAACCCCGAGCACACCTGCCAATGGACTCGGGAGTACTTGATCCATAAGATGCCATGATGACTTAATTGTTTTTATGGAGGTTTTCGATGAGCACTGCAGAGCAACCCGATTTCTTTTCCCTTCAACAATACCTTGAAATCGAGGAAAATTCGCTCATCAAAAACGAATACATCGATGGATGGATTCGGGCGATGCCCGGAGCGACGAACCGTCATTCAAAAGTCTCGCTCAACTGTGCATGCGAGTTAAAACGGCTGCTCAAAGGATCGCCCTGTGAGCCCTATTGCAGCGATACGAAAGTCCGAATCAGGAATTCATTGATGAATCGATTCTACTATCCGGACTTGCAGGTCGTGTGCGATCCAAATCCGGGTACGGATGTCTTTCAAGATCGTCCCGTGCTCATCGTTGAAGTCCTCTCGCCCTCGACGCGGCTCTACGACTTGGATGAAAAGCTCAACGCTTACCTAATGATCCCTTCGCTCAAATGCTATTTGATTCTTGAACAACACCAACCGATCGCCACCGCGATTTTTCGCGATGGCGGATCGATCTTACAGCAGCAATACCAAGGCATCGGGGCAGTGATCGACTTGCCATTTCTCCAAGTCTCTCTGGCATTGAGCGCCATCTACGAAGGAGTTGAGTTTACACCGACATGCGTCCAAGAGTCTGAGCTTGAATACCGAGACACTTCCAATGCCTAACGCTTAGTTAGGCACTGCGAGTTGTAGCGTTTCGGTCAGACGATCCAAAGCGTTGGCCGTTGCTGCCGTGTAAATCACGTGTGCCGTTTGGCGATCGCTAAAGTCCTTTCGAAGCTCGGCGATATCGGCATCGGTGATCTTTGTTGGTTGGCAAGTAAGCTTGTCAGCAAATCGAATCGCTTTTGCCAAGCCCGCTGGCAAATTGGCCTGTCCTCTGGAATCCCAAAACTGCATTTCTTGCTCGGAGATTCCCAGATGCTTTGCAAACTGATGTGCCATGCTCAGAGAACCGGCGCTGCGATTGCATCGAGCCGTCGTCCAGCAAATAGCCGCTTTGATTTTCGGATCCAACTCGGTGTCGCTGAGCATGGCTGTCCAAGCTTGTACCATTTCGGGGCCTGCTGCCGGTAAAGTCGCAATCACGCGATGCCAGTCGTTGGTTTTCGATGGGTCTTGCTTGAGTATCTCCGCTGCGGACTCTTTGGAAACCAACTCCACACGGGGGCTTCGAGTCGCTGCGACTTGGAACTGCTTTTGACATTCGTCCCAAGTCCATGGCAAGGGGCGAACGATATCTGGGCCTGCAACGACCAGCGAGTCACCTTGATCCCATTTGGACTCAGTCGGTGAATCGAACTCGATATGTTCACCTCGCATTTCGGAGTCTTGCGGGAGTCCCATCGAATCGGTCCAGCGGTTCATCGAATTGAATCGAGCAATGCTGTAAACCAATTCAACGATCTCCGCATCGGAGTACTCGGACTTCATGGCCGCTAAATCTCGATCGCTGATCGCAAAGGGCAGAACGGTCATCTTGCGAGCCAGTTCGACCCCTTTGCGAGTTCTCGGATCGAGCAGTTCCCAGTTCCGATCCAATGCCCCGATTTGATCATCGGTAAGTCCCGCCACTTTGAGTTTATGCTCTTGGTGGCCGAGGCAGTAATGGCAATTGTTGCCCCGAGATACGACCCAAAAACATTGGGTCTTGAGCTCGTAGGATACTTTCGACTGAGCTTCATTGCCCCAGCGTTCGGCTTGCAACCAAGATTCAGGCAGGTAGTAGCGCCGTGCTCGTCCATTGATCACGTTCGAGCTAGCTGGGTTTGTACCACCTGGAACCGTTTCAGGAACAGGAAGCCTTGGGGATCGCTCTTTGAGCGATCCGAGTACTTTTTTGGTTTCCGAGCGGGTCTTGGGAATCGACTTCGGCTGCGGACTTGGGCCATCTTCTGCGAAAGCTGCTCCGCCCCAGATCGCAAAGGACAACACGAGGTATTGGAAGGTTTTTTTCATGATGAATCCTTGGCTATGGATTAGGGGGCTACTTCGGAAAGGTTAACGACTTCACCACCATTTCCCGTACCCAAAGCGCGATAGATGACCAAGTCAATGGTCGACGAAACATTTTGGGTTGAGCCATCGCACAAGGCCATGTTCACCAAGTTCGCATGCTGGGAGTTGGCCGTCGTCATGATGCGTCCTGGGGGGAACATGCATGAGCGACCGTTAGGGTTGTTGATCTGATAATATTCGGTCGTCGAATGGTAACCTCGTATCCATGGAGCACCGATATCGGAGAAGCCTTGTTTGCTTAGGTCTGTAACGTTGACCGCAAGGCAATCGCGGAGAGCTTCGTCGGCCGTCATCGGATTGGTGCCTGGTTGAAAAGTGTCCGTCTTGGGGGTGGAGATGGTCTGAGAAAAATCCCCTGCCAACCGCTCGCTGATAGCCGCAGTGGTGCTCAATCCATCGGTGATCGATGCAAGCTTTAGAAAAGAGTCCCTGAAAAAAACGCCATTGCAGTCGGGAACTTGGGGCAGGGGGGCTGCCGTAGTTCGGTTCCAAAGCGGAATGGTTCCGGAGTTCACATAGTAGTTGTTTGCACCACCAGCTGTACTAGGGATATTCGAGGTAGGATCCGATGGGCAACGGAACGTCGCAACACTCGTGAGTCGAGCTGCATCGTTGAGCGGGTCGCTCCACTCGACTCCAAAGTTGATCAGCGAGTAAGTCGTAGTGGCTTCCATAAACGGCAACAACCGAGCATGGACTGAGATACTGCTTGCAGGCCCGAGGCGATCGGCTGTACGAGAGACCCGAGATGCCGGGAGTCGTTTGTAAGCAGACTCGTAATTCAAGGCAGCCAAGGCGATTTGACGCATGTTATTGCTGCATGACATGCGACGGGCTGCTTCTCGTGCCGATTGCACAGCAGGTAGGAGCAAGCCAACCAAGACACCGATGATGGCGATGACCACTAAGAGTTCGACCAAGGTAAATCCAGCCAAGCGACCAGCGCGAGCACTGAATGATATGTTTTTTTGCATGGTAATAATTACGTTTCTTTGGAATGAGATGTTTTGGAAGACGACCGAATTGGAGCGTCGTTAAAGTACTTTTGCACTTTGGGCTAAGAGTACCTTCTCGACCTGATTAACCAGCGAGTCTTCGTGGACGATGGCAAAGACAGGATGGCTAGGTTGGACACAAAAGAGTGCTAAGCGCACAGCGTCCGTGGAGGTCTTTCCAAGAGCCCAAGCGGAGGGCTAAGAAACGTATCTGAGAGATTTGCTAAAGAGCTATCCAAGAGTGGCAAAAGCACAGCCACAGGTAGTTCGGAGAATCGGCAAATCGGCAGATTGTTTGTTTTGCTAATCACCGAGTTGACCGGAACGGCGGGTTGTTTTTCGTCCCTGCAATGGCAGGAGCTACAGGGCCGATCCGACTCGTGGCTCATCGCCGTTACTAGCGTCGTCTCGACCCCGGTTTTAGAAGCGGTTCGAGGAACAAAGTAGGAGTTGTCGAGCCGGATGAGTTCTGCGTTCGTGGCGTTTCGCCAAATCATTTGCCGAGTCGAGGAACCACACTTGGCAGATACTTCTAAGGACGTCCCTAGGCAAAAGACAACTACCAAGGAGAGCTGAACGAGCCTCTTGAGCAAACTCGACGACGGCAATCCCAACAGACCAAGAACCCCCCAGCAAGAGGGGTCAGTGTGAGTTCGATTTAGGGACCGAGGAACGGACATCGGATCGAATCGAAGGTTGGGACAACTTGGGGCTGAAAAAGAAAAGCGACGAGGATCAGAGGGAGTGATTCCCTAATTCGTTCCATGATTCGATCCGAAAGCCTCAATGTCAACTGAGAATTAGGAAATTATCTTCGATAAAGTGAATCCATGCGATCCTGAGCGTCGCGGTTGAGCATTTCGTACTGGGGATCCCGGTGCTCGTAGTCAACGACCATCCATTTGTTTTTTTCCTGTTCGAGGTGGATTTTGACCCATCGGGGCACGGAACCGGAGTTTCCGTCTCGCGATGCACGGACAAAAACATTCATGCGGATGGCGGCGGTTTTTGGGTTTTTCGTTTTGCCGATTTCGATGCCATGGATTTTCTTAATCCGGACGGATTCAAACTGGACCGTTTCAAGTTGGTTTTTGAGGTTTCTGAGATTCTCACTGGCATCCGGGTGAACACAAGCGGTGACCTCTTTGAAGCGGTTGGCTTCAAGGTCTGCAGCAAGTTTGGTCATGAACTGACTCAGGACTTCTCGGTCGGTTTTAAAGCCGATATTCACCAGCAGGCACAGCAGGGTTGCAATGGCGATGCCTAAACTCCACTTCCAAAAAACGCCCCGGCCAGATTCGATCCAGGCATAAACCAGAACACCCGAGAGGAATGAGCCAAGGGAACCTACGATCCAGGGTGATTCCAAGAGATATTCTTGCATGGTTGGCTGAGGAACCCGGGCTATAATAGAGATTTTGAGCCACCTAACACGCTGGCTAAATTCTAACTAGCGCGTTTCGATTGGCAACTTCCCGTTCCTCAGGCACGCCAAAAGCCTTTAGAGACTGACGGCAAACGCAACAAATATCGTGGGGTTAGCGGGTTCAAAGTCGTTGTCAAAGCAGAGCATCAACAGCCTTCTTCCGTCCGAGAGTTTTGGCCCCCAAGTGATTCCTTCAGGTTTTTCGGGAGCATTGCTTCCGGCAAAACCGTAGGCTGGATTGAGCAGGTCGATGAGTAACGTTTTTCGGATCACTACGGTCGCTTCAGGAGGCCCTTGACGCATCGATTGGACCTGGGTGATGTCGGTTGATCCTGAGGCATCTGCCAAATAGATCCGTTTGATCTTTGCTGCATCTCCGGCGTTGGAGTCTCTTTCGAGGACAAGAAAGCGGTTTGAATCGACCGCAAGAACTTCGCTGATCCCAGTCGATTCGTTATCGAGCTTATAGGCCCACTGTCTGCTTTTGCCGGAAGCAGCGTCGATGACGATCCAGCGAGTCCAGACACCCAAGCATTTGTTTTTTTCGATTCTCCCGTCTTGGACCAAGGGGCCTTGCATCGCACCAACGATCGTTTTGCCATCGGGGCTAATGGCGATTCCTTCGAGTCCGCGGTTGCTGAATGCACCTTGAGTAAACGCAGGATTGAGTTTTTCGCTAAGTTGAAAGGATGCTGGTAGAGCGAAGTTTTTGATATGTCGCCCATCGCTGGCAAATTGATCGATAAACGGTCCGTATTCATCGCTGATAACCACCCCAGCGTCACCCAGCGATCGGATCCCTTCAGGATCATAACTCGGACATCTTTCTGCTTTGTCCCAGGCCTTCAATTGCGACAAGCTACCGGTCAAGGATTTGCCCGAGGCGTCTTTTAGCATCGCGGTTCGATCGAGCTTGAAATCGATCGAACGATTTTCAGGATTGAGTTTCAACTCAACATAATGGAAACGGCAAGGGAAGGACGCTGCACCATCACCCGCACCCCGATCGGACAAAACCACATAAAGATTCTCCTTACCCGTGTAGTCGATCGCCGAGAGTCCCCCGAATGCGTCGATCGGTGTGTTGGTTTCGAGCATGCCACTGAGACCACTTTTATCCGTCAAATCGCCTGAGAGTTTTGTCGATCCTAGAAACTCAACTTGGCTGTAGGCAGGCAGCATTCCCAGCAGGCAAAACCATCCAGCCGATATTGAGACAATCGATAGCCGCACGACTGGCAAGATCCATGAAGACAAGAATCGATCCGTCCTTGCAAAACTCATAAGAGGACAACTTTCCATTGGTTGCGAGTGGTTAAAACATCAGCGTACATGCGCTGCCACACCGTTTGGTGAATCCACCATCAAAAAGAGCTTACACAAGCGATTGCGTAAGCTCTTGAAATTATCGTGAAAGTCGATCTTATCGCAGATCAACTAACCATGATTCCGCATACTTTAGTCTTCGAACTTACCGATGTCACCGCGATCTCTGGTACATAGTGCAACGAAGGAAGGACCAGAAATGTTCGCAGAGAGGAATTGAACCGATCCGTCACCGACGACAAAGTGAGCACCGCTACCGTGGAAGGCATAGAATTCCGAGTCGTTTGTGCAGTTCATGAAGCAGTTGCCAACGATAGTCGTGGCTCCCGAACTTGACGTGCTGTTTTGCTGACCATCGGCACGCGAACCGTCAACGCTAAAGCCACCGTTGATGTCGGCCCATCCCCAACCATCTGCTACAACAAGCGTGCCCGAAGCGATACCCGTACGAGGATTGGCAACTTTTCGACCGCTGACGTACATCGAAGGACGACCAGCACCTTCGCCGATGACCAGCGTGTTCGAAAGCCCGTCAACAATGGTCGCTAACTTCACACCGTCAGGACCGCGGCCCATAGCACCCATGACTTCACGAGTCCCGATGCTTGGAAGCCCCGCTGCAACAAATGCTGCGTTTCGCACAGCGTTGATCGAACCGTAGTCTGAGTAACCCCAAATCGGGGTGTCGGTACGTAGATTGTTCGAAATCGCTGCGTAAAGGTTTTGTGGTGGAACATCCCGTGGCGTTGGGGCAGATGGGCAAATCATGATAGGAATTTGCGTGGTCGTTACAACATCGTTGGCCGGAGCATACCAAGGAATGTTGAAGTTATAGCGGCTGAAATTTGGGCCTTGCTCGATCATCGGCAGGATCATCGCTGGCCAAGAAACTTGAAATACCGCCGGGGTCGATACGGAGATGCGACTCGGTGGAAGTCGCTTGTAGGCGCTTTCGTAGTTCATCAATGCCAGTCCAAGCTGACGTGCGTTGCTCGAGCAACTCATGCGACGGGCAGCTTCGCGTGCGGCTTGCACTGCAGGCAAAAGCAATCCAACCAGAATGCCGATGATCGCAATGACCACGAGCAACTCAACCAATGTGAACCCTGAACGATGCACCAAATTGTTTCGCTTCATATCTTCGCTTCCTCATGAATGCTCGAGGCGAACCGTCCGAGCCTCCGTCCGGAGCCCCATTCTTTCCAGGTTTGCAGATCCACTGTGGTCCGCCTTTGGTAACCAGGAAGTTCCCTCTCAATGAGATGCGATCACTTTACGCACTAGAGCTAGCAAAAGAGTGAAGCAAACGTTAGCTTTGTGTTAAGAAACGGTTAAGAGAATCGCGAATTGTTAACGAACCATGTGCGCAAGGTTAAATTTCCCGCGTTTTCTGGCGGTTTCAGCAAAATTTCCATGCGAAATTGCACATCGAGCCCAGCGCGCACATCGTGCAAGATGTTTAACTGATCGGTAGCTATCGGGGGCTGGATAGTAGATTGGCTACTGGTCGCGATAGACCTGAGTGCTTTCGTCCTTGATAACCGGCACGGCTCGAAGCTGGCTTTGCAAGGAGGCTCTGAGCACTTGTGTTCCTTCGCTAGAGTGCTTGACCCCAACCTTAACGACGACCTGTTGTTTGGATGCAAGGCTGGGGATGGGGGCAAAGACCACTTGCCTTCCGTTGACTTCGTATTTCATCGGCGAGTTGACTTGCTCGACGACGGCTCCCTCGGGAGCCTCGACAACCAAGCGGACTTGGGCATCGGGTCGGGTTCCGATGTTGTTGATACGGATCGAATAGGTGGTCATTCCAGCCACTTCGATAGGATCGTTGTCGTCATCGATTTCAAAGGTCAATTCGCTTTGTCCTTCGACGATCACTTCACGTTCTGTTGGATCGGCGCGAACTCCATCACCATCGGTGCTCATCGCGATGGAAAATCTTCCTTCTTCAACCGGAAGCAAGACCATTTCTGTTTTTGCTTTCGTACCTGGGGAGAGTTCCATCAGATTCCAAGCCACAGAATGCTGGTCGGGCAAATAGGTCCCTTCGTTCGAGGCGCTGATAAAGTTCATGCCTCTAGGCAACCGGGCCGTGATATATAGATCTTTCGCGGTTGCTGTCCCGATGTTCTCGATGACCGCTTCGTAGGGTGCTGGTCGTTCGAGGTGTCGCAGTTTGGGGCCTACGATTTGCAACTGCAGTTTCGGTGCTTTGACCTCGATGGGATAAGCCGATTCGGCAGCAGCGCAATTGGCCGACGTTGCTCTTACGACGTTGGAGACCTTGCCAGCCGTCAGTGCCATGAGTTCGATTTCAAAACGCAACGACTCTCCCGGTGCAAGATCACCGACATCCTGTTGCAAGGCGCTGGCTCCGGTGATGTGTCGAAAGACCGAGGGGACATCTTCTTCGAGCCTCACATCCCGTGCCACGCCGGTTCCAGTGTTGGTTACATCGATGATGATGGTCGCCGAATCTCCACCGAGCATTTCTGCCACTGCAGTTTGTTTAATCGAAAGCCTTGGTTGAGTGCTGATGGTTCGAACCGAAGCTTGAGCCGCAAATTTGACGCTTGCGACCGATCCGATCTCGCCTTCTGTTTCCGGAACTAGCTCCATACTGATGGTGGCTTCCTGGCCGGCGGCAAGCTCTCCGAGGTTCCACGCAAGACCGTCGTTGCCGACTCCTTGCGCCTCTGGGAAAGCTCTTACGAAACGACAACCTTTGGGAATCGCATCGGTGACTTGAACATCAAAGGCGGTTGAATTGCCAACATTTCGCACCACTGCTGTAAACGTTGCAGATACTCCAACTTGGACTTCTTGTGGTGCTCGTTTATGGATCTCTAAGCTTGGGTTCTGCGAACCATCGAATTGACGCGATCCAGGAGTCGGGGTGGCCATCGACCACCCTGTCGCACCTCGCGCAGTCAAAGAAGGCGGATCGCTGGACTCACCTATGCTTCGATTGCCCGTCGAAGGAAAATTAGGAGCAGACGCTGGCTCTGGCCTGAAACTGGGAACGGCTCCAGGGGTGCTTGGGGAGGCGATAGGCGTTGGTGCAATTGGATCAGCAGCAGTCGGCCCTGATGAAACAGGTTGCGAAAATGCCGGAGGTGGAAATACAGGCGGCTGCGTTATGGGTGCAGATGTTATGGGTGCAGATGTTATAGGCGTTGGTGTTACAGGAGGGGGTGCAACAGAGGGCAGGGGGGTGAGCGAAGGTGCAACGTCAGGAAGGGCCGGCAACGACACGCTAGGTGGCGCACCCAATGAGGACCCTCCCGGGGGCAATAATGTCGGCACAGAATCATTCTTCGGACGTGGGGCAACAATCCGCGATGCGTCGAACTTCGGTGGTTCACTGGCAACAGGCACTGGTGCTTGACCAGAGGCCAGCACAATCTCCGACGAATCCTCGATCAATGAATCGCTAGCCCAAGCTCCAATGGATTCAGGCTCTGGTACTTGGGGAAGTGGAATGGAAGTGCTGCCCGGCAAACCAGCCGGAGGCAAGCTCGGTATGACCCCACCATCGGATGCAATTGTGTCGGAGTCAACGACAATCGGCTTTGCTAACACGGCCGAATATGCTGACGCTTCGACATCAGGCAGAGTGCTCGTGACACGAGCATCGCGCTGGGCGATGGCCATTGTCAAAACAATCAGCAACCCCGTAAACGTGGTCGCTGCCGCTATGAATGCATATCGCGACATCTACCGATGACCCCTGATCTGAAACTCGATCTGAAATTCCTTTTCCTGATCCAATCAACCCAGGGTCATAGCAAATTCAAACCGGTGATCGAAAGACCAAATTCAAACCAGTCTGCTAGCTAGCATTTTCAGACGTAAAGCAGCAAATCGGATATTGCCAAGAGGTTCAACCACCTCGGGTTTGTAAGGGCTTGTGCACGTTTTTCAAATCTAGCCACGCCAAACACCAGAAGGCGGCCTAATGCCGGTTTCCTATCGTAAATTCCTTTAATTACCAATACAATGAACCTCGATCGCCCTTCCCGCCTCGTATTTTCTACCTGCCATGACCCGAATTGTCTTACGCCTCTTGCTTGGACTAGGGCTGATGCTTCAAAGCCCATTGGCCATTTGCCAAGATCCGCTTGATGCGGAGCTGACGAGTCTATGGGCCGAAAAAGTCCTGCCTGTGATGAAAACCCACTGTGGTGAGTGCCATATGGATGGGGCCAACGAGGCTGGTGTTAACTTGGGGGACTATTCAACGCTCGAAAAAATCCGATCCCACGAGAGCACTTGGGAGCAAATTCGAGGGGTGATTCGGGCCGAGGCAATGCCTCCTGCCGAGTCCTCGAAGATGAGTACTCAGGAGCGTGCTTTGGTCACTCAATGGATCGAGCGAACGCTCCATGAGGTCGACTGCAATCATCGTCCGACGACTCCTCACGTAACGGTGCGTCGGCTCAATCAATTTGAATACGACAATACGATCCGAGATATCTTCGGTGTGGATTTTAAGCCATCCAAGGAGATCGGTTTTGTCTCTGACGATGTGGGTAATGGTTTCGATAACCAAGGTGAAGTACTAACGCTTGCGCCGATCGCGTTGGAGAAGTACCTCCAGGCGGCCGCTTTGATTTCCAAACGAGTGATCTCATTGGATCGCGAATCGTTTCGTAAGCAGAGTTTCGAGGGCGAGTATCTTCCGTTTGGTCAGTCTCTGAGCGTTCCGATTTACGTCGCCTCGGGCAAGTACACGGTGAGCATTCGCACCCGATTTGGTGACGACCAGAAGGACAATTGCAAAGCCAAGTTATGGCTCGACGAAACGCTGATCTCTGAATGGGATGTGGCACCTAAGGACGAAACGGCCAAATACGATTTTGAAACCACCGCTGGAGATCACATGCTTCGCATCGAATATGCAGATGATACGAATCCGGAGAATCGCGGTGCTGGCAATCGGCGATTGATTATTCATTCGGTTCGACTCGTTGGGCCCGAACAAGGAGACCCTGCATTTCCAAGGATTCATCAACAAGTCGTGATTGCAACTCCGCAGGACAAAGATCAGGCCGATGCGATGCCAATCGGGTTTACCGAGGCGACTCGCAGGGTCTTCAATCAATTGCTTCCCAAGCTGTATCGTCGCAGTGTCAGTGATGACGAGGTTCACGCGGTGATGATGATCTGTCAGAAGGCGTCGGATGCTGGATGTAGCTATGAAGAGTCTTTGCGATACGGACTGCAGGGTGCTCTGGTTGCTCCGCAATTTTTGTTTCGCTCTGAAAGCTTCGTCCAAAGCGACGCAGTTCGAAGACTCGATGATTTTGGAATCGCGACTCGATTGTCTTATTTTCTGTGGGCTTCAACACCCGACGAAACGCTTTTGAAACTGGCCGCAGAAAATCGTCTCCATGAGCCGGAGGTCTTGCAGGCCGAAGCTCTGCGGATGCTACAGGATTCCCGAAGTGAATCGCTGATCACTGGATTTTTTTCTCAATGGCTAGGACTTAGGAATATCCAAAAGATCGACATCGACAGGGACAAATTTCCAATGTGGTCGGATCGATTGCGAGCAGCGATGGTCAAGGAGACCGAAATGTTTTGCAGGCACGTCTTGCACGAAGGTTCGATCGAAGATTTCCTCACCGCAGACTACACATTCGTCAATCCGAGGCTTGCTGAGTTCTATGGGGTTGAGTTCGATGGCCAACAACCTTCAGAGATGTATAAACGCAGGCCTGGTAAAAACGACGGTGATCCACGCCGCCAAGGGCTCTACGAACAAGAGGATCGTTGGATCCGTGTAACGCTGCCGGAGAATCGCAAGGGTGTATTGACCCAAGCAGCAGCCCTGGCGCTGACTTCCAACCCAACGCGAAGTTCGGCGGTCAAGCGAGGCAAGTGGGTTCTAGAGACCGTCTTAGGGGATCCGCCTCCATCGGCTCCTCCGAATGTGCCGTCGCTCGAGCAAGCCAAAGCCGACGACCATGCTTCCTTGCGAGAACGACTTGAAATCCATCGGTCCAATCCCAGTTGTGCAGGTTGTCACAAACTTATCGATCCGATTGGCCTGGGACTGGAGAATTTCGACGCGACGGGTCGTTGGCGCGACCAGGAGGACGGTCGAGAGATCCTGGCTCAAGGGTCCCTGGTCGACGGAAAAACCTTCACAGGCCCCACAGAACTCATCAAAATTCTCTCCGACAGAACCCCGGATGTCGCCAAAAACTTCACCCAACGGCTGTTAACTTATGCTCTTGGGAGAGGTTTACAGCGGGCCGACCGATGCGATGTCGATAAAATACTCGCACACGCCCAGCAAAATCGATATACAATCAAAGCCTTGATTTTAGAGATCGTTCAAAGCGACTCCTTCCTGCAACGCTCCCTCGACTTGCCCCAAACACAAGCCAATCGGAACTAAAACGATGAGCACCGATCCAGCCCTGCCGACGGGTTCCTACAACAGCTCGATGCGACTCAACCGCCGAACGGTGCTCCGACGCATCGGCATCAATGGCATCGCCGCTTCGATGGCCCTGCCGATGCTCGATGCGATGCGTCCAGCGAGTGCTGCACAAGCCGTCGAAAGGCCTGTTCGGCTCGCTTGGGTATTCTTTCCCAACGGCACCAACGCCGATCGTTGGGCACCCAAGGGAACCGGTTCCCAATGGGAACTCTCTCCAACGCTCGAGCCACTTGCCGAGTGCCGTAACGATTTCAATGTGATGAAGGGATTGGCACAAGTCAACGCTCAGTCGCTTGGCGATGGTCCTGGGGATCACGCACGAAGCGCTGCGGCTTATTTGACAGGTGCACATCCATTCAAAACTGCAGGGTCGAAAATTAAAGTGGGCCGATCGGCCGATCAAATAGCCGCCGACACCTATGGACGTAACACTCGCTTGGCCTCGATCGAACTGGGAACCGAAGAGGGTCGCGATGCAGGTTCATGCGATTCGGGCTACGCGTGTGCCTATTCGAACAATATCTCTTGGCGAAGTGAAACGCTTCCAACAGGAAAAGAGATTCAGCCCAAGCGAGCGTTCGATCGCTTGTTCGGTGTTGCCGGAGGAGACGATGCTAAGGAACAAGGTCTAAAATCGAGCATTCTGGATTTCGTAAGCGATCAGCGCAAACACTTGGCTAGACAAGTCGGTGCCGAGGACTCTCGAAAGCTCGATGAATACTTCACTAGTGTCCGAGAACTTGAACAGAGAATCTCTCGGTTCTCGACCCCCATCGCGTTGCCCGAAGGAACCACGGCACCTGCGGAAAAGCCAAGCGATGTCACCGAGCATATTCGCCTGATGTATGATCTGATGGTCCTGGCCTTCCGCACCGACACAACTCGAGTCGCAAGCTTTATGCTGGCCAATGAGGGAAGCAATAGGGCTTTCCCGATGATCGAGGTCAAGGACGGCCATCATCAACTCTCGCACCACGAGAACAAGCAAGACAACATCGAAAAGATCGCTAAGATCGACCGCTACTACTGCGAACAATTCGCTTACTTCCTCAAGAAGATGCGAGAGACCCCAGACGGGGATGGCAACTTGCTCGATCATTCCTTGATCGTCTATGGCGGTGCGATCAACGATGGCAATCGACATGATCACCACGATCTTCCAATCCTGCTGGCAGGTCGAGGTGGCAGAAACCTTGCCACCGGAAGGATCCTTGAGTATCCCAAAAACACCCCTCTGAATAATCTGTTCCGATCCATGCTCGATGGTGTCGGTGCCGACCGGGGTGATTTTGGTGACTCGACCGGAATCCTGCAGATCGGCTAAAGCTCCGCTGAGGAGTATCGGCCATACGGATCCATTTCGTCGTTTCTCTACCCAAACACCATTTGGATAAAACCGATGGCTCGATATCTTTCGGCTATTGCGCGGAGTAGCGTTGTCGCCGCTTTGCTTTGCCACTTACCGATCGGGGTTGCTCAAAGCCCTCAGGAAGATCAGTCGCAAGATCCGTCCGTTGTTTCTCAGGAGCAACTGGCTTTCTTCGAGAGCAAGATCCGGCCTGTGCTTGTCGAGAAGTGTTACAGTTGCCATTCTCAAGAGTCCGCCACGAAGGGGAAGCTCAAAGGTGGGCTATACCTCGATAGCAAGGAGGGATTGCTTGGAGGAGGCGATACTGGCCCCGCGTTGGTGGTCAATAAGCCCGCCGAGAGCTTGATTCTCAAAGCTCTGCGGTACGAAGATTACGAAATGCCACCCTCGGGCAAACTCCCCGACAGCGTTATCGAGGACTTTGAACGCTGGATCGCTTCAGGTGCAGTCGATCCGAGGCGCTCTGCACAGCCGATAAAACAAGTCGCAATGGATCTTGAGACGGGCCGTAAGTTCTGGTCGATCCAGCCTCTTGCCGATGCATCGCCCCCTGCAAACAAACATCCAGTAGATGCTTTCATCCATACGGCCTTGGAAAAACAGAACCTAGTTCAATCACCGATAGCCGACACACGCACATTGGTAAGGCGAGCGTGGTTCGATTTGCTTGGCATCCCCCCGACACCACAGGAATTGGCCCAAGCCCTCGAGTTGCTTAAGCCCCGCGATGGCCTCTCGGAGGCGATCTCCAGTGAAGGTTGGAGCGCATTGATCGATCAACTGCTCGAACGACCCGAGTACGGCGAGCGATGGGCAAGGCACTGGATGGATATTGCACGTTTTGGCGAATCCTTTGGCTACGAACAGGATTACGACCGTCCCAACGCATACCACTATCGAGATTTTCTGATCCGAGCTTTCAATCAAGACATGCCCTTTGATCAGTTTGCTCAGTGGCAACTCGCTGGCGACGAACTCGCCCCGGACGACCCGATGGCTTGGATGGCTACCGGGTTTCTCGGTGCCGGCGCATTTCCGACGCAACTGACCGAGCGAGAATTCGAGTCGACACGATATAACGAACTCGACGACATGACGGCTACCACTGGCGTTGCGTTCCTGGGTTTATCGATCGGTTGCGCACGATGCCACGACCACAAGTTCGATCCGATTTCGAGCGAGGATTACTATCGATTCGCCTCCTGCTTCACTTCGGCAATTCGATCCGAAAAGGTTTTCGATCTGAATCCAGGCGAGAATCAGGCGATCCGCGAAAAACACACGCAGGAACTGACGCTCTTGCGTGAGAAGCTTAAGACGTTTGAGTCTCAGCAGCTTTCTGAAGACTTGATCGGTTACATCAAGCAGAACTATACCGATGCGGCAGGGATCACGCCGGAGCCTTGGAGGAATATTCGAGGCGACATCCAATCGAGTTCTTCTAGTCGCTATGAGGCGCAGTCTGATGGGTCTTATTTAGCCGTCGGTGATGCACCCAATCAAGAGATCGTGACGTTCACCGCGACCTTGCCCACCGGTCAGTGGACTTCACTGAGGATCGAAGCTCTCGCGGATCCTTCGTTGCCACGCAGCGGGCCTGGACGTGCAGGTAACGGCAATTTCGCCTTGGGCAACCTGACCGTCGAACACCTCGCCAAAGAGCAACAAGCCACCCGGCTCGTCCTCGATCAACCTCAAGCGACCCATCAGCAGAACGCTGATTCGCTCTCGATCGCCGCTTCGATCGACTCCGATCTCGTATCGGGTTGGGCCGTCGATGGACAGATCGGTAAGAGCCAGGCAGCGGTGTTTCGAATCGCAACACCGCTAAAGTCGAGCCAAGGCGATCAGCTTCGATTCACACTTCGGTTCTATCATCCCAATGCCAAGCACGCGATGGGACGCATGCGATTCTCGGTTTCGAACCTAGCATCTGCCCCTGTGGAAGTCGGCGGAAATACCGCTCCAGCCGATGTGATCGAAGCGTTCGGTGCGTTGGCCAAGGAGCTTGATAAGGAACCGACAAAGAGCCCAGCTTGGCCAACCGCTCTTGCTTGGTACAAACCGATGAATGCAACTTGGGATGAGATCAGCGGCAAAATCTCGAAGCTTCAAAAGGATGGGCCTCCGGTTCGGATGACCAAGGTTTTGGTGACCACCGAGGGAGAGCCTCACTTGCCCCATCATGCGGACGACCGTGGTTATCCGCACTTCTATCCACAGACACACGTGCTAAGACGCGGAGATGTCGAGCAAAAGCTCTCCGTTGTTAGCCCTGGGGTGCCCCGTGTGTTTGTCAAGCATCAAGGAGCCACGGCCGACTTAAGTTGGATCGATCCTTCAAGGGCCAACTCCAAATCGAGCTATCGTCGCGCTGCCCTTGCCAAATGGTTGACAGATCCAAGTGAGGGAACCGGTGCTCTGGTGGCTCGCGTCATGGTGAATCGACTTTGGCAACACCACTTTGGCAGGGGGATCGTCTCGACACCTAACGATTTTGGAACGACAGGACAAAAGCCGACCCATCCAGAACTCCTTGAGTGGATGGCAAAACAGTTGATTAAGAACCAATGGCGGCTCAAGCCGATGCACAAGCAGATCATGACCAGCGAGACTTACATGCAATCGAATCGATCGCTCGAAGATCCACGAGCTAAAGTCGATCCCGATAATCTCCTTTGGTGGCATCGAGCCCCCCGACGGCTCGAAGCTGAGTCCATTCGCGATTCGATGTTGGTCGTCTCAGGGTTGCTAGATCGCAGCATGTACGGACCAGGAACGCTCGATCCAAACATGCGACGCCGAAGCGTTTACTTCTTTATCAAACGCAGCCAATTGATTCCGATGATGATGCTCTTTGACTGGCCGGAACACTTAGTGAGTATCGGTCAACGCCAATCAACCACCATTGCACCACAAGCTCTTGCTTTCATGAACAATCCCTTGGCACGCTCAGCGGCCGAGTCACTTGCCAATGAGATCTCCGAACTTGGGCAAATCGATAAGGTTTTCATGAAGGTACTATCGAGAAAAGCGACTCAGGCTGAGTTGCAGTCTGCTGAGCGATTTATCGCGCAAGCTGAAAAGACGCGTCAAGAACAAAACGCAAACCAACCCGAAAAAATGGCATTGGCTGATTTCTGTCAGATCCTCCTTTGTTGCAATGAGTTTATCTATGTCGATTGAGAAAACCAATTGGATCGATTCACAAACGATGCATTCGCGACGCGGTTGGCTGCAAAGATCCGGTTGTGGCTTTGGTTGGCTAGGCCTCCAAGCGATGCTAGCCCAATCGGCAATGGGACCGATCGCTCTGGCCGATGGGCTCGGAGATCGGCTTCAAAATCCACTTGCTCCTCGTGAGCCCCATTTTCCGGCTCGAGCCAAGCGAGTCGTTTGGATCTTTGTCAACGGTGGTCCGAGCCACGTTGACACTTGGGACTACAAACCCGGGCTCGAGAAGGCTGACGGCAAATCGATCAAGGAGTTCGACTCATCCTTCTCGGACACAACGGGCTTCTTTCGGAATGCGGTTGGGAATTTGATGAAGTCACCCTTTGCCTTCACACCCAGGGGCAAGTGTGGCAAGATGGTTTCATCGATCTTTCCAAACCTAGGAGAGCATGTCGATAAGATGGCCTTCATCCACTCTGGGTACACCGAATCGAACAACCACTCCCCTGCCCTCTTTGCGATCAATACCGGGATGGCTCGAATGGGATTCCCTTGCGTTGGATCATGGGTCGCCTATGGACTTGGAAGTGAAACGCAAGATCTTCCAGCGTTCCTGGTGATGAGCGATCCGAAGGGACGAGGACTGCCCAAAGGTCATGCAGCGAATTGGTCTGCGGGTTTTCTTCCCGGAGTGTATCAAGGCACCTATTTGAAACCTACCGGAGATGCCATCGAGAATCTCAAGCCCCCGGTGAGCTTAACGACCAGGATACAACGCCAACAACTCGATGCACTCGCAGAGCTAAACCAAATGCACCTGCAGAGCCACGCAACGGAAGGGGAGTTGGCTGCCCGAATCGAAAGTTTTGAACTGGCGTTTCGAATGCAGAGCAAAGCTCCAGAGACATTGGATTTGGCAGATGAACCTGAGCATATTCATAAGCTCTACGGAATCGGTGATCCCAAATGCGATCACTTTGCCCGTCAGTGCTTGATGACACGTCGATTCCTTGAACGCGGTGTACGCTTCGTGCAGATCTATTCAGGAGGTATGGAGAACGAAAGATCCTGGGACGGACATGTCGATATCGCGGGTAACCATCAACAGTTTGCCGATGAGACCGATAGACCCGTTGCAGGATTGCTCGCGGATCTTGAGCAACGTGGGATGCTCGAAGATACGTTGGTGATATGGTGCGGCGAGTTCGGCAGATTGCCGATCGCTCAGCTAGGGGGCAAGCCTGGACGGGATCACAACCCGCACTGCTTTACAGCTTGGTTGGCCGGTGGTGGTGTGCAAGGTGGAACGACTTACGGGGCATCTGACGAGGTCGGTTACAAAGCGGCCGTTGATCGTGTGCATTTGAATGATTTGCATGCGACGATCCTGCACTTGCTCGGATTGGATCATCAGCGATTGACTTATCCGTACAACGGTCGCAACTTTAGACTCACCGATGTCGCCGGTGAGGTGATCCACAAGATTGTGGCGTAGTCGCCCAACGAAAAAACCGGAGGTGTTGCCTCCGGTTTTTTTAGTTTGGTTAGGTTAACAAACGTTGAGTTTGGTCTAAATCGAAGAGTCCAGGGCTGATTCCAATTTCACACGCGGTGGTACACCTTGGAATCGTTCGATGATTTCACCGTCTTTGAACAGCAGCAACGTGGGGATCGCGTTGATCCCGTACTTCTCGGCCAAATCTTGGTTTTGATCGATATCGACCTTACCCACCTTGACCTTGCCTTCGTATTTGACGGCTAGTTCGTCGATCAGTGGAGCGATTTGCCGACAGGGGCCGCACCAAGTGGCCCAAAAATCCACGAGCACAGGTTGGCTCGAATTCAAAACATCGCTGTCAAAACCGGCATCGGTGAATTCCGCTGCATGTCCCATCTGGCTATCTCTCCTTGGCAGTGAAATTGAGAAGTTCAATCGATCTATCCGGGGCTTAACCAAATGGCAGCCACCTTAGACCGCATCAATCTACCGCACATTGCGTACCAAGCCAAGGATCTCGCAAGGCTCAAAATTCCTGATTTGCGTATTCTCCCCAAGGAAAATTCGGAGGGTGGCTCGCAATAGCCGAGATTCTTTCGGCTGTTTTTGGATGATGGAAAGTTAGTCGGAAAGCATGCAGAGCAAGTGGTGGTTCACGAAATGCCTTTTGGTCGGGATGATTCGGCTCAGTCTCCGCGCAAGTAGACCAAGTGCTCTGGCTACCATAGAGCCGATCACCCAGGATCGGATAGCCGCGACTGGCACACTGCAAGCGGATCTGATGCATGCGACCTGTCCCGAGTCGGATCAGCAAGAGCGACTCGGGTTGAGCTTGGCAATTCACGCGCTGGTGAAGGACGCGATATTCGAGTTTGGCTGGCTTGGCGTGCTCCTGGTCGGGTGATACAAGTTCCGCACGGGGCTCATCGGGAACCTTGCGCATGATATCCTCCCAAGTCCCTTCTTTTGGGAGTTGGCCGGAGACCCAAGCCAGATATTCTTTGGTCACTGTGCGAGTAGCGAACTGCTCGCACAGTCGCTTGAGCGATCGTTGATTACGAGCTACGACAATCGTCCCACTGGTCATGCGGTCGAGACGATGCGGCATACCAATGAAGGGTTTTGGAGCATCCGGCAGCGAAAGCTGCTTGATCAACACCGACTGCAAACTCGGTAGGCTTTCGATAGCTTGCGTTAGAAGATCGACCGGTTTGTTGACCACGAGGAACCAAGGGTCATCCACAAGTATCTCAATGGGCATCGGATCGGGCATTCGTATCGATAAAGGCGTAAGGGGCGTAACGATGCTTGCAGGTCCAACAGGATCGAGCAACAATGGCATCGAAGTCATTGCAAAAAAAAACGAGAAACACCGGCCACGAAACCAACATCTCCGTATGTTTGTCTCATAAGTGCTTCTCGTTGTGCATATGTTCGGAGATATTTCAGCGTGGGTCAATAGGTCTAGTCCAGACATAGAACCACGAAGTCGGGAAATTTTGGGATGCCAATAAAACGATGACAGCCAATGAACACGAGTCGATTCACTTCGTCACAGGACGTTTGGCTGAGTCAGCAGTGCGAGAGATCGTCGATGAGCTATCGAAGCGTCATAGCTTTGCTTACACGATCGATGTGCTTCCGATCACCGTGGCGGCATTGATGACACCCAAGTGGCTCATGCGTCATATCGCCATACCTACCCATGCAACGCGAGTCTTACTGCCAGGTTATCTTGCTCCGCATCTGGATGAGATTCGAGCGATGATCGATCCGCAGCATCCGTCTTTGCGAATCGATTGTGGGCCCAAGGATGTTCGTGATTTGCCAACCATCTTCGGGAATCGACGTTATCGCTCGGATGACTATGGCCAATACCAAATCGAAATCATCGCTGAGATCAACTACGCACCGCGACTCCAGCGAAGAACACTTCTGACCGAAGCCGAGCGATTGGTAAGTCAAGGAGCCAATCGGATCGATTTAGGTTGCGAACCAGGAGTTCGCTGGATCGAGGTGGCTGATGCGGTCCGTGAAATGACCGATTTAGGAATCGCCGTATCGATCGATTCATTTGACCCATGGGAGGTCGAGCAAGCCGTCCGAGGTGGTGCGTCACTGGTGCTTTCGGTGAATTCAACGAATCGCCAGCAGGCCCTCGATTGGGGAGTCGAGGTTGTCGCAATCCCCGACGAACCAGCGGACTTCCAAGCATCCATGGTGCAGACGGCCGAGTTTCTCCTGAAGCACAAGGTCCCTTTTCGACTCGATCCGATCCTCGAACCGATCGGCTGTGGATTCGCAAGATCCTTAGGACGCTATCTGAAAACTCGGGAACTTTTTCCCGATGCAGCCATCATGATGGGGATTGGCAACATCACGGAGCTGACCGACTCGGACTCCGCTCCGATCAATACACTGCTTTTGGGTTTTTGTGCGGAACTACAAATCCATAGTGTCCTTACTACCCAAGTGATCGCATGGGCCCAATCGAGTGTTCAAGAGTGCGATCTTGCCAGAAGACTGGTTGAGTATGCCGTTCGACACAAGGTTCCTCCGAAGCATCTCGAGGAACGGCTTGTGATGCTCCGCGACACCAGCAACATCCATCCAAGCCCATCGACCCTTGATGCTCTGGCCGAGCAGATCAAGGACAATAACTACCGTGTCGCTATCGATGGCCAGCAAATCCATCTCATGAGCGCAGGGGTTCATTTAACGGGAACCGATCCCTTTGAGATCATGAAGGAACTTTTTAAGCTTCCCCAGTCGAGCAACGTCGATCCCTCCCACGCATTCTATTTGGGATTTGAGTTATCCAAAGCCCTTACCGCATTGACACTCAACAAACGCTACGAACAAGACGAGGCGTTGCGATGGGGCTTGCACACGCGAGCAGAAAAGCACCATCGTCTGGCCAGAAAACGAGCCAATCAAGAGCCAGAAGAGTAAGATCGACCTATTTGTTTTGCACTGGATAGCTTTTCACTGGATGGATCCACTTTGGATCACCCTCGGCATAGTGTTCCTTTTTCCAGATCGGAACCTCGGCCTTGACCCTTTCAACAATCCAATGGCAAGCGTCGATGGCATTGTCTCGATGGGCTGATCCCACTGCGACTACCATGCTGGTCTCACCGATCGCGACGCGACCGAGTCGATGGACAAAGGCGACTCGCTCGATTTGCCATTGCTGAGCAACCCGGGTTGTGAGTTCTAGCATCTTCATGGTCGCCATGGATTCGTAAGCCTCGTATTCAAGGCACAATGTTTCGATGTTGCCTGTGAATCGCCGAGTGATTCCGACAAACAACGACACGGCTCCAACCCGATCCATACTGCAAAAAGTGGAGACTCGGTTCAAGTCGATCGGCTCACGTACAAACTCGATCATCTTGTGACTATTCCTTCTTGAGTTCGTCGATGTAAGTCGAGTACTTGGCAAGTTCCTCTGGGCTGACCTTAGGAAACTCTAGATCGAGGCTTTCCAAATGGGAAGCGATCAGATCCGCAACGCTTGCACGCGCATACCATTTGTCGTCTGCGGGGATGATGTACCAAGGAGCTTGTTTGGTCGAAGTGGCTGGAATGGCCTCCTCGAAGGCTTGTTCGTATTCTTTCCAAAGCTTTCGTTCGGCCAAATCTCCCGCGTTGAACTTCCAATGTTTATCTTGAGTCTCAAGGCGTTCAAGGAGGCGTTTTCGCTGCTCGTCTCTGGAGATGTGCAAATAGAATTTCAAAACACTCGTGCCGCTATCGACGAGCGTTTTTTCGAACATGCGTATCTCTTCGTATCTCCGCTTCCACAAATCGGAGAGCTTTTTGTAAGGCATCAAATTCTGTGCGTCCAAGAATTTCGGATGCACTCGAACCACGAGGACTTCTTCGTAGTAAGAACGATTGAAGATCGAGACGAGTCCTTTAGGTGGCAGGAATCGCATGGGTCGCCAAAGGAAATGATGGCCGAGCTCTTCACTGTTGGGAGCCTTGAACCCTATCACGCGACAACCTTGAGGATTCATGCCGCGAAATACATGGCGAATGATCCCGTCTTTGCCCGAGGTATCCATCCCTTGCAAGATCACCAGGAGGGATCGCTGACCGCTTGCAAAAAGTCGCTCTTGAGCGTCTTGGAGTTGCTGTAGATCCTGCTCGAGCGCTTCGAGCCCCTGAGACTTTCCATCCAACTCATCTCCGGCCTTTGTGGCAATCTTGGATAATTTAAGCGACTCTCCTTCTTTGACGCGAAACTTCTTGGGGTCGAATCGATGTTTCTTCATTGGTTGCAGATCCTTGTAGTTAGCGTTCTTGCGAGACTTTCGTGGCGATAGGGATTTTTGTTGAGACTGGATTTTAAATTTTCCAATCGAGTCCGATGTCATGCACGGGTGCTGAGTGAGTCAGTGCCCCGACGCTGATGCGATCGACACCGGTGGCTGCGATGTTTCCAATGGTGCTGAGATTGACCCCACCGGAAGCTTCAAGCTCGACGTTGGGTGCAGATTGGTCACGGATTGCAACGCACTGGCGGAGCAAGTCACAGTTCATGTTGTCGAGCAGAATGATGTTAGGGCATGATGCCAAGGCCGATTCAAGTTGACTGATTCGATCGATCTCGACTTCGATCATCGGTGGCTGCTGAAACTTCACTACGCCCGATTCGATAAACGCTTTGGCATGCGCGACAGCTTGCCCCGCATCGAGCAACTCACCGTTAGCAGCCGCTCGGCAGGCCAAGTGATTGTCCTTGATCAGGATCCCGTCGTAGAGTCCTAGCCGATGATTGTGACCACCGCCGCAACGAACCGCATATTTTTCGAGCCTTCGCCAGCCGGGTGTCGTTTTGCGAGTGTCGTAGACTCTCGCCTTGGTTCCCTTCACGGCATCCACATAACGCTTGGTCAATGAAGCGATCCCGCTGAGTCGGCAAATGACATTGAGAATCGTCCGTTCGCAGGTCAAAAGATCCCTCGCATCGCCCGTGAGAACCGATAAGCTCTGGCCTGGCTGGATCGTTTCACCATCCCCAACGCGTTGGTCCCATTGGATCTTGGCATCGAGTTCGGCAATCATTTCATCGATCAAATCGATGCCTGCTGCGACCCCGTGACTTCGGGAAATCAACGCCGCCGAACCGTTGACACCCGGCGGGACAATCGCCATGGTCGTCAGGTCGACACTTCGATCCAGATCCTCACGGATTGCCAACCGTAGGATCTCGGAAAGATCCTCGAGGAGAAACGCGTCGATCGTTTGTGAACGGTAGTCCATGGGATTCCCTGGTGCGGCTAATAAATGCAAAACACGCGAAATTCTATGGGCTTGTAGATAGCTCACAGAGTCGTATAGTGTAACACTCAAGGCTAGCGATTCGAAGCGTATGGCTGCTTGCGTTCGCTAAAACTTTGCCACCTTTCATTCCACCCTTGGAGCACCGAGATGCGTTTCTTCAGTCGTAAATCATTAGCTCTGGCCTGCGTTTCTTTAGCCTTGGGAGCAGTCGCAACCCCAGGACTCTACACACACAGCAATGGCGTTGCACAGGAGTCGACCAAGTCCGAGACGCTAAGCTTTGCCAATGGAAAAATCACCGTCGAAAAACCTGCCAGTTGGAAGACCGTTCCACCCAAGTCGAACATCGTTCAATATGAGTTCCGCGCCCCGGCCGAGGGTGATCAAACGGCTCGTGTGACCGTCATGGGCGCCACCGGTGGTATCGAGGCGAATATCGTTCGCTGGATCGGACAATTTGAAGGGCTCACCCGAGCCGATGCCAAGATCGATAAGAAGACGATTCAAAAGACCACGGTTCACATTGTTGAACTTGAAGGAACCTACAAAGACTCCATGGGTGGTGGGCCATTTGCCCCAGGCCCGGTCAAGAAGATGGAAAATCATGCCATGATCGGCCTGATCTTCGAACTCGAAGGTGGTGAGACGGTATTCGTCAAAATGACCGGTCCGAAGAAGACGGTTGCCGCCGAGCGCGAAGCGGTCATGAAGATGGTCGAAGGCCTCAAAACCAAAGGCTCTTGATCCGAGACCTTTATTTAAACAACTCTGCAAGCCGTGCGTTGAGCCGATCACCACGGCAATCAGGATCGATGATCTTTCCATCGGGACCGACGAGAATCATCGTCGGGATAGCCGTAACTTTGTACTTGGCAGCCATCCTCACGGGATTGTTCGGATGCATGTCGGCCAGGATCGGCCAAGGTGGATTGTTCTTGGTGATAAAATCCTGGATGTCTCCCATGTCCTTATCAAGGCTCACGGCTAGGACTTCGAATCCTCGACCGTGATACATCGTATAATTCTGATAGACATTCGGGATTTCTTTCATGCAAGGTCCGCACCAAGTTGCCCAAAAATCAATGAGCACCACCTTGCCCTTGTAATCGCTGAGCGACACTTTGCGACCATCGAGCGTCATTCCGGTGATTTCCAGCGGTCCTGACGCGTCAACTGGATTGGGACCATTTTTGGATTCTCCTGTTTCATAAGCCGATTCGAAGTCAACCGTCACCTCCGAGTCACCGCGAGTCGCACTGATGCTACAAATCCGCCATTGGTTACCATCCTTTTTAAAATCCAACATCGTCTTTTGAAGGACTTTCGAAACAATAACGGTTACCACTACAGAAGCTTCCTCGTTGACTATCGTCGGTTTTCCGACCCGAATCGCGCGGGGGCCTTTATCGGGCGAGGGCAGATGGCGGAGTGCAGATTTATCGACACTCGCTAAGCTTTTAGCTTTTTCCGTCAGCATATCGAGCGATGCCTTGCGCTCTTTGGTCCTGAGGTCATTGAAGAAATCCTCGGCCAATTGTCTCAGTTGCGTTTGATCGGAATCAAGACCCAATGGCGCGCGTTTCTTATCGAGCGAATTTTCCATTGCATCGGAATCCCCTGTGGACGGAATCGACGCTGGAGGTTGGTCGAGTTTCTTGAGATACTCAAGATCGATCGGAGAGAGTTTCTCAAGGGCAACTTCAATCTGTTTTCCCTCGCGATTCCTGAGCGTTACGTGCGTAGGGGTTTTGGAGATGAAGGCAGCATCGATTTGGTACTTTCCCGTGGAGTCCTTCCATACCCTAAAAGCATCCTCTTGCGCATAAGCATCCACCGAGAGTGCCAATAAAATCAGACCTAGAAAAAATGGGAGTGGCATTGTCGTTTTCTTGTTTAGAGATCGCATTTAAATAGCCTGATCAGATTACCATCAATTCAACAGGAGTACAATTCGCTGGGTCGCACTGAGCCAGCAAGTCGGCCCTCAACCGTGTGGGCGACACAATGACCCCATGTCCACCGGGCACAGGAAAGACCGCTACTTGTCGGCCGTCCTTTGAGATCCCTGGGAGCCATTTATCCAACCAATCGTCAAGCGATATTGAAACGGCTTGTTCTTGACTGTCGTTTGAGGCACATGCAGTCGCGAAACGCTCGTGCGGCCACACCGGTATCATCTCCGCGCCCGAGTCATCCGCCATTAAGCACCAGCCATTTGCGGATCGAAGGCTCCACACTTCTTCCCAGTCCACGACCCGGTTAAGAAAGACTGAATAGCGATCTGGAGCATTCATCCCCGTCAACGCAGCAAACTCTTTGTCGTGGATCTGCTTCATGATGTGTATGTAGCCGATGTCTTGATTGGGGTCAGAAGTCTAATCCAACCATTTTCCGATAGATCAGTTCGCGTCTGCGAATCTCATGACCAAAATTGACAAATTGGAGTGTAGCAGATTGCGGAGTCTCACCGCAGAATTCAGCGTAGGAAGTCTTTGCAATCGCCCCAAGAATTCTGTCGCATGTAACTCCATTTTCAATTTCTTCTTCCAACTCTTGCGCGACTGCGTTTCGCAGCTTCGTTAAGTCGGTCTTTCGCTTCAATGCAAATCCGATATTGAGAATCGAATCTAGAGGCTGATCATAGGTCTCGAAATCTGAAAGAATATCTGCGTTCTGCGATATAAAAGACTCTAACTTCTTGGTGTCGGCTTTGTTCAGCGGCTTTACAAAATCAGCGTGGGCCGTTTCGACGGCAAAGGCTTTTGTCCATTTGTTGTTTACGAGTCGTTTCAGAATGAACAAGGGGCCGTCATAGAGTTCCTTCGGGTCTTTAAGCGAAGCTCTGGGCTCGAAGTGTGAAGGCACCTCCGATGATACACGCCAAACGCCAGCAGAATATGATCTCACCCAGTCATTCTTTTTGACGCTCATGTGAAAATCTCGTGGGACAACGACCGCCATCACCGGGTGGCGGGAGTAAACTTTGATTTCAAAAAACGCTGGCCACCGCCACTCCGGTGCATAGCATGGTTCTGGCGTATCTCGCAGTTGCGCGTCACTCTCGACGCTACCCGGCGAGCAGTTCATCGTAAACGAGTGCGCCGACACAGTAAAGAGTGAGCAGGATTCCGGGAGCGTTCATTGCCAGCAACCATCTGGACGTGCGATTGCGCTTCAAGGTAAATAGTGCAATCGTCGTACTTGCGAGCGTGCAAGCCATTATTGTCATCAAATAATAAATAGTCATGGCAATGGCAGTCGCAATCTCCTGGGCAATTTCGCGAATGAAGCCGCCTGACACCAAATGGTAGAGTCCCGACCAAAACGGGAGGGGTGGCTTAGGAGGCACAGTTGGTGGATATAGTTGCATTGTGAAAAAGCCGACAGTCACGACGTAGGCAAGCGCGCACGAAAAGAACGAAATGCCCAGCCAACCACGAAAGTGTCCGTTGAACTTCACGTCGAGAGCGACGAAGATCACGGCAACAAACGTCGCGACGCTAAATGCGAGCCGTGTAGCTGGAAATACCGAGAAGATCGAAACGAAAATAGCGGAGTAGAGCGTCCAAAGAAGCAGTCGGCTCGTAGTAAATTGCGCTCTGCCAGTCAAAGCAAAATCCTGCAAAAAGGCCCGCGTCCTGAAGCCAGAACATATAGTATTTGGAATTTACCATAATCCTCGAGCCGGTAAATTTACTATAGCGTGGGGAGCGCCGCAATCAAGTTGCATGCCTCAACCGAGGTTTTTCTCAGGCGATCCATCAAGGTTGTAAGAGGTGGTCTCGTGCGATATGTTGCATTGAGGACTTCTGGAATATGCGGAATTGGGGATTTCCACGATATATTGAGTCGGTCGCAGGGGCAGTCCACCTTGCCCCAAATAGGTCACTCCAACTATCCGCCCTTGTTTATCGTTCCGGGTGCGAGCGTCTTGAGAAGAGGGTTCCTGCGAAAAGGATCCATTACAAAAAAAGCCCCCAAGAAATACGCTGAGCAAAAACAAGGAGTTTGACCAATGGGGCAACCAACGCTGTGGGAACATCAGCACCTACGCTTTCACTGGTGGATTTTAGCGGTGATAAACCCAGGTAGTTTACTGGTCTGGGTTATCCATCAATGATTGGAGGCGATCGGACAAAGGTTTTGGGAATTTCGTTATCCAGGCGTCATCCACAATCCCAACCTCAATCATGTCTAACAGGTGCACGCGGTCCTTGAGTCGAAAGGAGTTCAACTTCATTCGAACAAGTCTCTCCAGTGGCAAGATCCGAATTCCATCCCCGTATTCAACTGGCTCGACATCCGGGTTCGGCTCGAAGTCGTCTTGCTTGACCATCCGATTCGCTAATACGATATGAATCGCATAACGTACCGAATCCTCTTTCCCTTCGAGGAACATGTCCAAGCCCGCAGCTTTTCTGTAATGATATCCATTTTCGGCCATCACCTGCTTAAGTTGGTCGAGATCCTCGGGACGAATCAAGATATCAACATCATTCGTAGCACGCACAGCTCCAGGATCGACCTGAGCAACCCAGACTCTTACCGCATTTCCTCCGACGATCGCGAATGGAATCGAAGTGGACTCGAGAATGGATACGGCTTTCCTAAGACGCAACTCAACTCGATCCATCGATTCCCCAATCCTTCGCCAGAGTTGATCTCCGACCACAGTTAATGCTGGATTCATGATATTCCCCCTCAACCTTGAACCTCATTATACCACAAAAAATTGAGTCTTCCAAAATAGAGCCCATCTTCAAAAAAACACGACGATCCTCGACGAAGTGTTCGAGCTCTTAGGCGAATGTTGCGGGGCTCTCCGAAGTTCTGCATTGCATCTCTGAGAAATCCACGACAATGAACCGCCAACACCGCCATGGGGTGGAAAGAGATAGGTAGTTTGGGAGTGTGCCCGGAAACGGTCAGGCTTATGCTATTTACCCGATGTCGTCGTTGCTGAGCGTTTCGAGTGTTAACGGCCGCAGGGCGACCGTGTCAGTTATGATCCGGACTCCCCATACGATAGTACCAAACGGACAACGCAACAGCGAGGATCGCATTGGGAACCACGAAATATAGTGCCGCGGCCATGGGCGCTACGTCAATCCCGACAAAGTGCTGATACGTCACGGGATCCCCCGATGCAGGATCCGTCTCCCAATAATTTGACGACGCATTCACGATATAAAGTACAAGAAGCACTATTCCGGGAACTGCCAACAGCGAGAGGTTCAAAATTGTGAACCGACGCAGCCACCTTGGAGAAGACACGGCTGACAAGTTGGAAGTTGACGTTGGTGAGTAGGGATTCGTCTCAGGGCGGTTCATTGCTGGACTATGGGACGAAGGGATTGCTTTGCTATGAAATAGATAACTTGCATCTTGGCCGATCGGCCTAAACTCTGTAGACCGCACCAATGCAGACTATCACGCAAGCTAGTCTCGCCGCGAAGTTGAATGATATCCGGCACTTGCGAGCGGATCAATCAATGGTTGGGGCGATAGGCTGTTTCGGGCCAATCATCCTGTATCGAGGGATGACGTGAGCATTCCCGGCATCTCTGTTTCGGCAGTGAATACCAATACGATTCGAACTCACCTAGTTCGAATCCTGCACCTCCACTACAAAACAGCCTGCTTTCCCTGGAAACACGAGGGTTCGGGGACGACTCTGGCGACTCACTCGACGACTCACCAGGGGCCAAGGCAGCGCACAAGACGACGCAGCACCTGCAGGCATGGACATGCATGGATAGGCACAGAAAGCCAAAGCAATTGGCCGAATATGCGAAAAACCCTGGGAAAACCAGGGTTTTTGAGCGGAGAGGACAGGATGCGAACTATCGCAAAATACTATAGGAATTCGCAGGTACTGCCCCTCGGCGGTGCAGATTCCGGTGCAGTTGTCGTAACGCCTGAAGATTTTACCAGCTCAACATCAGTTCTGATGGATTCGGACCTAACCGCGATCATCGAAGCTT
>JAJTFC010000162.1 GCA_021298315.1 Planctomycetaceae bacterium | reverse complement strand
GCTTGCCATCGAGGCCGTTCTTTCCGTCTTTACCCGCTGGGCCCGCTACACCTGGCTTGCCATCGAGACCATTCTTACCGTCCTTACCTGCTGGGCCCGCTACACCTGGCTTGCCATCGAGACCATTCTTACCGTCCTTGCCCGCTGGGCCCGCTGGACCTGGCTTGCCATCGAGACCGTTCTTGCCATCCTTACCAGCTGGACCCGCTGGACCTGGCTTGCCATCGATCCCGTTCTTACCGTCCTTACCCGGCAGTCCTAGTAGGCCTTGGGGACCGGCTGGGCCCGGCTTACCATCAACACCGTTCTTGCCATCGATCCCATTCTTACCATCTTTGCCCGGCAGTCCTTGTGGGCCTTGGGGACCGACTGAGCCCGTCAATCCACGTTCGCCAACAGCCCCACTTGCCCCTTTCGCAAGACTAGCTTCGCTCACGCCGATAAGCTTAGCGATACTTGAAGCGAATCCATTGCCTTTCCATAAATTCAACTCTCGCCACTCGAGCAACTCTCCATCCCATACCCAAAGCCGACCGGCATTTTCTTCGTACCAAGCTTCTCCGACCGTGCCTTTAAGTGGCAGTTTCTTTTGATCGTCGATTAAGCCCAGTACAGTTTCAATGGGCGGGAAATTTCGTGTAGACATTAAACCAGATCCTTTTTCTGAAATGCTGTGGCGACTGTGGTGTCTAACTCGTTGTGAAAAGTGGACCGCAAAGATTAGCAGCTCAAACAAGCAAAAAGGTTAGTCCGATTTTTGCGCGAGTAAACTATCTGCTACAGACGTTTTTTTAAAAATGCAAAAACGCTTGCCTGTTTCCAAGCAAGCGTCTGCGCTAGAGAGAACCGGAGCCTGAGTACTTTTACGTCACCGGTCGAGGGCCGACGAAAAAGTCTTGATCATCCCACCCGTTTCATGACCGTATCGAGCGTTGGCTTAATGGCCGCAGCACTGGCTCGAAGGCCTTGCAATTCCTTAGGCCAAAGGTCGATTTCAATGCGTTGAACAGCACCTGGACGCCCGACGACGGTTGGAACGCTAATGGCTACATCGCGAATCCCATAACAAGCCCCATCTTGGACGGTGCTCACTGGCAATATACGGTTTTGATCCAGAGCGATTGCATGGATCACATCCCGAATCGCGATTCCAACGGCAAAGCCGGCTCCACCCTTCTTCGACAAGCATTCGGCTCCAGACCCTTTGGTTCTTGTAAATATCTTGTCCGCTATAGCTCCATTCCATCCGGGGTATTTGTCCAAGGACAATCCGCCAACGGTGGCGCTGGACCAAATAGGAACCATGCTATCGCCATGCTCACCTAGGATCAGTGCCTTGGTCTGTGTCGGCGATGATTTCAATGTATCGGCGATCAAAGAGCAAAAACGAATCGTGTCCAATTGAGTTCCAAGCCCAAGGACCTGCGATATAGGCAGACCCAGCTTATGGGCCGCTACGGATGTCAAAATATCAACCGGATTGGATACCACTAACACAATCGCAGACTTCTTGACGCCAACCTTTTGGATCTCGGCCAAGATGGAAGCGAAGAGATCGGTGTTGCGATTGATCAGATCCAATCGGGATTCCTCCGGTTTACGCCGCAGACCAGCGGTGATGCAGATGACATCCGAATCGGGAACCTGTTCATAACCTCCTGATGTCAAAAGCTGATCGGCGATGCTCGGCGACCCATGCATCAGATCCAACGCATGTCCAGCCGCAAGGTTTGCGTTGACATCCAATAGACATATCTCTCGTACGATTCCACCGCACTGGAGTGCATAAGCCGCGCACGAACCGACCAATCCCCCACCGCCAATGATACTTACCTTCATGTTGAATATCCTATGTTTCTACGCTCTTGGAGTTTTTAAGCTGGAGTTGTTTCAATACCGACCGAAACGGGTCTTTACTTTTGAAGCTCTCGGATGACTTGCGCGGTGATGAGTTGCACAAGCTGTTCTGTATCGAGGCCACTTGGTGCAGGAGTGCTGGCTGCCACAGATGCCTTGAGCACCGGAGGAGCACCGTTGGATGCCGTGACGCCTTGAGCAACTGCAGCCGAGACAGCAGATGCTACCGCAGCGGTTTGGGAAGCATTCGGTGCCATCGGCGGTGGAGATGGAAACGCTCTACGTTGAACACCCGACTGCTTCCAAGACTCTCGGAAGATATCGTTTGCGCAGATGTCGCAGTTTTTGTACTCTTCGGTATTGCGTGGATCGGCCCACCCCCATTTTTTCTTCAGATCCAAAAGTTCACGTTCCTCGTTCTCGCTGAAGTAGCTGACGTGACCGAGTTGACGCGAAAGCATCAGAATTCGGCAGTAGGCATCGAGGATTTCGGTCCACCAATAGGCTTGTTCGACATCCACTCCGAAGCTGACCGTACCGTGGTTGGCCAGGATGATGACATTGGTTTTGTCAACGAAAGGCAACACGGTATCGGCGAAGGCTTGTCCACCTGGGGTCTCGTATCGGGTGATCGGAACGTCTCCGAGGAAGACTTCGACTTCCGGAAGCACGCACTGGGGAATCGGTTCGCGGGCGACGGCAAAAGCGGTTGCATGGGGTGGATGGCAGTGAACAACACTCTTGATATCAGGCCGTTGCTTGTAGATCTCTAGGTGCAAGAGAGCTTCGCTTGATCGCTTTTTGATACCGGCGATTTGCTTACCAGTCATGTCGATCGTGCAGATGTCTTCAACCTTGAGAAACCCCTTGCTATGCATCGTCGGCGTGCAAAGGACTTCGTTGTCGCTGATTCGGACAGTAATATTCCCGTCGTTGGCTGCGGCAAAGCCCTTGTTGTAGAGCCTTCGGCCGATTTCGCAGATGTCTTGTTTGATCTTATGTGCATTCATCGTCATGGTAAACGTCTCGCTGATTAGTCTTTGAGTAAATGGTTATTGATGTTGATTTCGTCAAGGATTGCGGAGTTGTAGGCGTCGACGGGCTTAAGGTTCGGTCGGAATGGTTGGGCAGCTTCTGCACCATCAGCCACCGCGATGATGCTTCCTAAGGCAGCACCAAGTTCGTCCCAAACAACGATCGCATCGGGCTCGGCAAGAGCCTCGCCGATGAGCGTCTCACCGAAGGGCTCTGCGAGTTTGAGCACCGACCCTTGAAAACTCGGATGAGCTCGATTCAAGGTGACGGTCCCTGCGACTTTATAAATGTGCATGTGTTGGCTCCCGGTTCCTTTATCGATTTGCTTGAATGTGCTCTTGGAACTTGCGAGCGATGTTGGCCGAGCCAGCAATATTCCATCGGTTCGCCGGAACGATCAGCATGTTGGTTGGCACCTCTCGAAACACCTCAGCCAAATCACTCCACTGGGAGATGATTGCGGGTCTAAGGGCTTCGTCTCGGGCTGCTTGCCAAAGTGCCGAATGCGGAGCCTTGACAATTGCAATTGCTGAGCTTGCTTGGTTGCGAATCGCTTGGGCTACCGCACGGATCGCGGCGGCATCATCGATCTGAACTTGATCGACGAGATTCGCTTTGGGGCAAAGCTGTTTTTCGAGGTTTCGCAACCATAGCACCGATCCGGTAACGAACAGGCGTTTTGTTGGAAGAACCTCGGTTTTTTTCTCGCTAGATGCAACACCTGCTGGTGATGGTTGGGCTGCCACGTTGGGGCTGCTGGCCCTATTCCAAGCGATCCCTTTTTCCTTCAGGAAGTCCTTGGCTGCGGGAGTCACAAGGGTGGTTGGAAGAACAGCAATCTCTTTGGTGTCCTTGGCAAGCGATCGGAGCGTATCGAGGCTCAGCACCGGAACGCTCAAATGCAATACGTTTGAATGGACGCTGTTTGAATGGGCACTGTTTGTCACCGGAAGAGTTGCTTGCGGTATCTCGAAAGCTCGCTCTTGAGTCAAAGCTGCCTGGGTGCTGTTTGCAACCGAAAGGGAAGCGAGCACTTCGCGCACGATGCGTTCGATTTGGTCTGCTGAAACGGACGTGCCTGTGTTGATTGCTTGGCTCATCGATTCTTGCCCTCCTTGGGTTTGCTGGCCGAGGATTTCTGAAAATCATCCACCAAACCCAAAACCGTCCATCGCAAAGGGCTATTCTGGAGCCCGTAGAGCTCTCGAACCGCTGAACCATCGCTGGTGATGATCACCTTCTCACCAGCCCCAGCACCCATGTAATCGGCAGCGATCACAGGCGAGCCATCACGCGACTTTCCGTCGGATCCAAGCGGCTGACACACCAAGAGCTTGACGTTTTCCAAGCTGCGGTGTTTGACCGTCGAGATCGCGTTGCCTAGTACCAAGGCGACTTGCATGACTTGCCTAACAGGATGGATGTTGAAAGGTTATTGCGTAGGGAATAATTCTGTCGGGCGAACTAACGACCGAGAATAAACAGATCGTCGATGAGCGAGCAGCGACGTTCGCGAGTGAATGTCAGGGGTGTGGTAACCCCTTCGCCTGTGGGGCCTGCGATCGAGAAGGATAGGTAGCCTTCTCCACCGAGTCCCAGAGCAGCCATACACGGGCCGTTCTTGACAAACAGTGTTGTATCCATGGCGCGGGCCATGATCGTCATGTTGCGGACGTTACGCGAGTGGATGATGCTGGTGTGTCGATAACCATGCTCGGCTTGTTGAGCGCACTCGACGGCGGCCTCAAAGCTCGGGCAGCGTACAAATGGAACAAAGGGCATCATCTGTTCGGTTTGAACGAACGGATGGTCAAATGAAGTCTCTCCGTAGAGGAGTTCAACCGCTGGATCGATCTGTTTCCCTGCAGCTTCGGCAAGCTTGACGGCATCGTGTCCAAGGAGTTCTTTGCGTGGTGCGTGGTGCTTGTCGGCTCCTTCGCCGACGATTTGCAACGCGGCACTGGTGAGTCGATCGACCTCTGGATTGTTTAAGCGGACGGCACCGGCCCGACTCATGGCTTCCATCATCGCATCGAAAACGCTGCTGACGACAAAAACTTCTTTCTCGGCGATGCACAGCAAATTGTTATCGTAAGCAGCACCTTGGATGATGCAGCGAGCAGCCAAATCCAGATCCGCCGTTTCGTCGACGACCACCGGAGGGTTTCCCGGTCCTGCGACCACGGCCCTTTTGCCGCTGTTGAGGGCGGCTCGGGCAACAGCCGGTCCACCCGTCACGCAGATCAATGCGATTTTGCGATGCTTGAAGAGTTGCTGAGCCGTTTCGAGCGTTGGCTCACAGATCAAGCTGATGCAATTGTCGATTCCAACTTCGGCTCGAATCGCTTCGTTGAAGCGTCGAACCCCTTCGGCAGCCACCTTGCGTCCGCTCGGGTGGGGGTTGACCACCAAGGTGTTTCCCCCTGCGATCATGCTAACGGCATTTCCAGTGATTGTCGGGAGTGAGTGAGTAACCGGAGTGATCGCACCGATGACTCCAAAGGGTGCATGTTCGATGACTGCTAGGCCGCGATCACCGCTATAGCACTCGGTCTTGAGAAACTCGACCCCAGGGGTCTTCTCTCCGAGGGTTTTGAGCTTTTCGATCTTGTGCTTGAGTCGCCCGATCTTGGTCTCTTCCATCTCCATGGTTCCAAGTTCGACGCATTGGCTGATCGAGATGCGACGGATGATATCGATGATCTTTTTACGATCTTCGATCGGTCGTTTTTGCAGTTGTTCAAAAGCGCTGCGGGCCGCAGCAACGGCATCATCGACATTGTCAAATAGCCCCGAATGGCCTCGGGCGGGATTGCTCGAAACGATCGCTTGCGAGCCGGATTGGATCCGGACTTGGCTAATGACTTGTTCGACGACCGAGCGGATAAGTGTTTCGTTGATTTGCATGATCCGAGTTTGGATTCTTTTGGAGTGTTATTGGCGGCTGTAGATGTTGCTCTTTTCGATACTCACGGTGTCGACAATTCCGATGATCACACAGTCGATCGGAAGCTTGCCGGTTTCGGGAGTAAACCGTGCGCTGCTCCCTTGGGTGATCAAAACCATATCGCCAACTCCAGCTCCGAGGGCATCGACAGCGATGAAGGATCGGCCCGTCGAGACCAAGCTTTGTCGATCCTTGGGCTCGAGTCGAAACGGTTCGACCAGGAGCAGCTTTTGGCCGGTCATGGAATCTACTTTTTGGGTCGATACAACCGAGCCGGTCACTTTGGCAACAAACATGATTTGAGTCTCTTAAAGCCTCTTTGGGTTACTTGCCGATGGCAGCTACGGTTTGCCGAGCTACGATCAATTCCTCGTTGGTAGGAACGATCCACAATTGGATTTTCCCCTTGGTCGCATCGTCGATGCGTCGCTCTTTATCACCCGAATGGTTCTTGGTCTCGCACAAAGCGATCCCCAGATCTCCGAGTCCCTGACAGACCGCTTGGCGAATCGTCGTCGAGTTTTCACCGATGCCACCAGTAAAGGCCAAGGCATCGGCACCTCCGAGGGCAACGAGCATCGATCCGAGTTGGCGCCGGATCTCGGCAACAAACACGTCGATGGCCAGTTGGGCTTTCGCATTCCCGCTCGCGGCGGCGGTCTCAAGATCGCGAACATCACCTGAGAGTCCACCGGAGAGTCCCAGCAACCCACCTTGGGTGGCTAGTACCTTCAAGAGTTCCTCTAGGCTCAGTCCTGTGTGCTTGATCATCAGCGGCAGAGCATAAGGATCGATATCCCCAACGCGGTTGTTGTGAGGAAGCCCTGTTTGAGGGCTCATCCCCATCGTAGTAGCAACGCTTTTCCCACCCCGAATCGCTGCCATCGACGAGCTACCGCCGAGGTGCAACGAGATGACGCGAGCGTCTTTGTTCCCGAGCAATTCGGCCATACGCCATCCGATGAAACGGTGCGAGGCACCATGAAATCCCCATTTGCGAATCGGCAGAGCTTCGGCCAGTTCGTCGGGAATCGCATAGCGTTTCCAAGCTTCTGGGATGGACTGATGAAAGTCGGTTTCGAAGGCCGCCACCAGCGGGATCTTCGAAGATGTTTTTGCCAATTGACGCATAGCTGCCATGTAAGGCGGGTTGTGCGCTGGGGCCACCGAATTCATTTCCTCCATGGCATCGAGCACCGAATTGTCGATGATCTGAACACCCGAAATGCGCCCGCCATGAACGGCCTTAAAACCGATGGCAGAGATTTCCGCAGCGTCTTTCAAGCAGCCGGATTTTGAATCCGTCAATTGACGGATGCACGCGTCGACGGCAACTCCATGGTTGGGAACCGACTGGTCGGACTCCGTTCGAACTCCATTGATTTCGACAAAGCAACGACTTACAGCAGCACCGATGCGTTCAACGCCTCCGCGCGCAAGCTGTCGTTCGTCGGCCATGTCAAAGAGCCGATACTTGAAACTGGTGGAACCCAAATTGGCAACGAGGACTTTCATTGTCGAT